>NZ_JABWQS010000028.1:0-76910 GCF_014268545.1 Pseudomonas sp. SWRI81 | reverse complement strand
AACGTGCCGACTGCGGCCAATGACGTGTACAACAATGGCAGCACCGTCAGCACCACCATCACTGGTGCCACCGGTGGCAATTTCGAAAACCTGGTGCCGAATCCGACGCCTGCGGTCACTACGATTACCGATTCGGTGGATAACACCGGCCTGACCTTGACCGCGACCAACAACATCGTTGAAGGCGGCCAGATCACCTACACCGCGACCCTGACCAACCCGGCGCAAACTCCGGTAACCGTCACTTTGTCGAATGGCTCGACCATTACCATTGCCGCTGGCGAAACCACTGGCACCGTCAACGTGCCGACCGCCGCCAACGACGTGTACAACAATGGCAGCACCGTCAGCACCACCATCACTGGCGCTACCGGTGGCAACTTCGAAAACCTGGTGCCAAGCAACACGCCTGCGGTCACCACGATCGCTGATTCGGTGGATAACACCGGCCTGACCTTGACCGCGACCAACAACATCGTTGAAGGCGGCCAGATCACCTACACCGCGACCCTGACCAACCCGGCGCAAACTCCGGTAACCGTCACTTTGTCGAATGGCTCGACCATTACCATTGCCGCTGGCGAAACCACTGGCACCGTCAACGTGCCGACCGCCGCCAACGACGTGTACAACAATGGCAGCACCGTCAGCACCACCATCACTGGCGCTACCGGTGGCAACTTCGAAAACCTGGTGCCAAGCAACACGCCTGCGGTCACCACGATCGCTGATTCGGTGGATAACACCGGCCTGACCTTGACCGCGACCAACAACATCGTCGAAGGCGGCCAGATCACTTACACCGCGACGCTGACCAACCCGGCGCAAACTCCGGTAACCGTCACCCTGTCGAATGGCTCGACCATCACCATTGCCGCTGGCGAAACCACCGGCACCGTCAACGTGCCAACTGCCGCCAACGACGTGTACAACAATGGCAGCACCGTCAGCACCACCATCACTAGTGCCACCGGTGGCAATTTCGAAAACCTGGTGCCGAATCCGACGCCAGCGGTCACCACGATTACTGATTCGGTGGATAACACCGGCCTGAGCCTTAGCGCCACTGGCTCGGTGGCCGAGGGTGGTTCGATCGTTTACACCGCGACCCTGACCAATCCAGCGGGCACGCCTGTCACCGTGACCCTGAGCAACGGCTCGGTGATTACCATCGACGCGGGTAAGACCACCGGCACCGTGACCGTTCCGGCCCCGGCTGATGACGTCTATAAAGATGCCGGCCAGATCGAAGTCACGATCAAGGACGCGAGCGGCGGCAACTTCGAGAACCTGGTGCCGAGCACCAACCCTGCGGTGACGGAAATCACCGATACCGTCGACACCTCGACGGTGAAACTGAGCGCTGACACCTCGGTCGCCGAAGGCGGCACCGTCACCTACACCGCCACGGTCGGCGCGCCAGTCACCGGTTCGCCTGTCGTTGTGACCCTGACTAACGGCCAGAGCATCACCATCGGCGTCGGCCAAACCAGCGGCAGCGTGACCACCACCGCACCAAACGATGCGCTGGCCGGCAATGCCGCACTGACCAATTCGATCACCAACGTCAGCGGCGGTAACTACGAAAATCTGGTCGCCGATAAAACGCCTGTATCCACCGCAGTGACCGACGTTACCGACACCACCAGCTTGTCGCTGTCCGCGACCGGCACCGTGGCCGAAGGTGGCCAGATCACCTACACGGCGACCTTGAGCAACCCGGCCGGTACCCCGGTCACCGTGAATCTGAGCAATGGCTCGGTGATCACTATCGAGGCCGGCAAGACCACCGGTACCGTGACCGTCGACGCACCGAAGGACGACGTCTATAAGGACGCCGGAAAAGTCGAAGTCAGCATCAAGGATGCCACGGGCGGCAACTTCGAAAACCTCGTCCCGAACGCCACGCCAGCGGTGACCGATGTCACCGATACCGTCGACACCTCGACGGTGAAATTGACGGCTGACATTTCGGTTGCCGAAGGCGGGACCGTCACTTACACCGCTACCGTAGGTGCGCCAGTGACCGGCTCGCCAGTCGTCGTGACATTGGCCAACGGTCAGAACATCACCATCGCTGTCGGCCAGACTACCGGCACCGTGACCTTCACCGCACCGAACGATGCGCTGACTGGTCAGGCTTCGCTGAGCAATTCGATCACCAACGTGACCGGTGGCAATTTCGAAAACCTTGTGGCGGATAAAACCCCAGTCAGCACCACCGTGACCGACACCGTCGACACCACCAACCTGTCGCTGTCCGCGACCGGTTCCGTGGCCGAGGGCGGTCAGATTACGTACACCGCAACCCTGACCAACGCCGCCGGCTCGCCAGTGACCGTGACCTTGTCCAACGGCGCGGTGATCACTATCAAAGCTGGCGAAACCAGCGGCACTGCAACCGTTCCAGCGCCAACCGATGACGTCTACAAAGACGCCGGTTCGGTTCAGGCAACGATCAGCAGCGCCACCGGCGGCAACTTCGAAAACCTGGTGCCAAGCACTACGCCAGCCGTGACGACGGTCACCGACACCATCGATACCTCGACCGTCAAATTGACAGCCGATACCTCGGTGGCTGAAGGCGGCACCGTCACCTACACCGCCACCGTTGGCGCGCCAGTGACCGGCTCCCCTGTGGTCGTGACATTGGCGAACGGTCAGAACATCACCATCGAAGTCGGCAAAACCACCGGCACCGTGACCTTCACCGCGCCAAACGATGCGCTGACTGGTCAGGCTTCGCTGAGCAATTCGATCACCAACGTGACCGGCGGTAACTTCGAAAACCTCGTCGCTGACAAAACCCCGGTCAGCACTGCTGTGACCGACACCGTCGACACCACCAACCTGTCGCTGAGCGCGACCGGTTCCGTGGCCGAGGGTGGTCAGATTACGTACACCGCAACCCTGACCAACGCCGCTGGCTCGCCAGTGACCGTGACCCTGTCCAATGGCGCGGTGATCACCATCAAAGCTGGCGAAACCAGCGGTAATGTCACCGTTCCGGCACCAACCGATGACGTCTACAAAGACGCCGGTTCCGTGCAGGCAACGATCAGCAACGCCACCGGCGGCAACTTCGAAAACCTGGTGCCAAGCACTACGCCAGCCGTGACGACGGTCACCGACACCATCGATACCTCAACGGTGAAACTGACGGCTGACACGAGCATTGCTGAAGGCGGTACCGTCACCTACACCGCCACCGTCGGAGCGCCGGTTACCGGTTCGCCTGTCGTCGTGACCCTGGCCAACGGTCAGAACATCACCATCGAAGTCGGCAAAACCAGCGGCACCGTGACCTTCACCGCGCCGAACGATGCATTGACCGGTCAGGCGTCGCTAAGCAATTCGATCACCAACGTGACCGGTGGCAATTTCGAAAACCTTGTGGCGGATAAAACCCCAGTCAGCACCACCGTGACCGACACCGTCGACACCACCAACCTGTCGCTGTCCGCGACCGGTTCCGTGGCCGAGGGTGGGCAGATCACTTACACCGCGACGTTGACCAACGCCGCCGGCTCGCCAGTGACCGTGACGTTAAGCAACGGCGCTGTGATTACAATCGAAGCGGGCAAAACCACCGGCACCGTGACCGTTCCCGCACCGTCCGATGACGTTTACAAAGACGCCGGCAGTATCGAGGCGACCATCAAGAGTGCGACTGGCGGCGACTTCGAAAACCTGGTCACCAGCACAGCGCCAGCCGTGACCACGGTCAATGACACCGTCGATACCTCCACCGTGTCGCTGAGCGCCACTGCTAACGTCGCCGAAGGCGAAACAGTGGTCTACACCGCGACCGTGAGCGCGCCAGTGACCGGTTCGCCGGTCATCGTCAGTCTGTCGAACGGCCAGACCATCACCATCGCCGTCGGCGAAACCACCGGCAGCGTGAACTATGTCGCGCCGAACAGCCCGTTGGCGGGCGGCAGCTCGCTGAGCGTAACCATCGACGGCGCCACCGGCGGCAACTTCGAAAAACTCGTGGTCGACGGTAAGGCCGCCGACACCGTGGTTTCCGACACCACTGACATTACCAACCTGAACCTGACCGCGAGCGATTCGGTGGCCGAAGGTGGCCAGATCACCTACACCGCGACGCTGACCAACCCGGCCGGCACACCGGTGACCGTGACCCTGTCGAACGGCGCGACGATTACCATCGACGCGGGTAAAACTACAGGCGCCGTGACTGTCGATGCACCGAAGGACGACGTCTACAAGGACGCCGGCAAGGTCGAAGTGACGATCACGGACGCGACCGGCGGCAACTTCGAAAGCCTGGTGCCTAGCTCGGTTCCAGCCGTAACCAACGTCACCGACACCATTGACACCTCAACGGTGAAACTGACGGCTGATACCAGCGTTGCCGAAGGCGGGACCGTCACCTACACCGCCACCGTTGGCGCGCCAGTCACCGGTGCGCCCGTGGTGGTGGCCCTGGCTAATGGTCAGCAGATCACTATCGAAGTCGGCAAGACTACCGGCAGCGTGACCTTCACCGCCCCGAACGATGCGCTGACTGGTCAGGCCTCACTGAGCAACTCGATTACCAACGTGACCGGCGGTAACTTCGAAAACCTCGTTGCCGACAAAACTCCGGTCAGCACCACTGTCACCGATACCGTCGACACCACCAACCTGTCGCTGAGCGCGACCGGGTCCGTGGCCGAGGGCGGTCAGATCACTTACACCGCAACCCTGACCAACGCCGCTGGCTCGCCAGTGACCGTGACCCTGTCCAATGGCGCGGTAATCACCATCAAAGCTGGCGAAACCAGCGGCACTGCAACCGTTCCAGCGCCAACCGATGACGTCTACAAAGACGCAGGTTCCGTGCAGGCAACCATCAGCAGCGCCACCGGCGGTAACTTCGAAAATCTCGTGCCGAGCAATGTTCCGGCTGTGACGACTGTCACCGACACCATCGATACCTCGACCGTCAAACTGACCGCCGATACCTCGGTGGCTGAAGGCGGGACCGTCACTTACACCGCTACCGTTGGCGCACCAGTGACCGGTTCGCCAGTCGTCGTGACCCTGGCCAACGGTCAGAACATCACCATCGAAGTCGGCAAGACTACCGGCAGCGTAACCTTCACCGCACCGAACGATGCGCTGACTGGTCAGGCTTCGCTGATCAACTCGATCACCAACGTGACGGGCGGTAACTTCGAAAATATTGTTGCTGATAAAACCCCAGTCAACACCACCGTGACCGATACCGTCGACACCACCAACCTGTCGCTGAGCGCGACCGGTTCCGTGGCCGAGGGTGGTCAAATTACGTACACCGCAACCCTGACCAATGCCGCTGGCTCGCCAGTGACCGTGACCCTGTCGAACGGCGCGGTAATCACTATCAAAGCTGGCGAAACCAGCGGCACTGCAACCGTTCCAGCGCCAACCGATGACGTCTACAAAGACGCCGGCTCCGTGCAGGCAACGATCAGCAACGCCACCGGCGGCAACTTCGAAAACCTAGTGCCAAGCACCACTCCAGCCGTGACAACCGTCACGGACACCATTGACACCTCATCGGTGAAACTGACGGCTGATACCAGCGTTGCCGAAGGCGGGACCGTCACGTACACCGCGACGGTTGGCGCGCCAGTAACCGGTTCGCCCGTGGTGGTGGCCCTGGCTAATGGTCAGCAGATCACTATCGAAGTCGGCAAGACTACCGGCAGCGTGACCTTCACCGCACCGAACGATGCGCTGACCGGTCAGGCTTCGCTGAGCAACTCGATCACCAACGTCACTGGTGGTAACTTCGAAAACCTCGTCGCTGACAAAACTCCGGTCAGCACCACCGTGACCGACACTGTCGACACCACCAACCTGTCGCTGAGCGCGACCGGCTCCGTGGCTGAAGGTGGTCAGATTACGTACACCGCAACCCTGACCAATGCCGCAGGCTCGCCAGTGACCGTGACCCTGTCGAACGGTGCGGTAATCACCATCAAAGCTGGCGAAACCAGCGGTAATGTCACCGTTCCCGCACCAACCGATGACGTCTACAAAGACGCAGGTTCAGTGCAGGCAACCATCAGCAGCGCCACCGGCGGTAACTTCGAAAATCTCGTGCCGAGCAATGTTCCGGCTGTGACGACTGTCACCGACACCATCGATACCTCGACCGTCAAACTGACCGCCGATACCTCGGTGGCTGAAGGCGGCACCGTCACCTACACCGCGACGGTTGGCGCACCAGTGACCGGTTCGCCAGTCGTCGTGACCCTGGCCAACGGTCAGAACATCACCATCGAAGTTGGCAGAACTACCGGCACCGTAACCTTCACCGCACCGAACGATGCGCTGACCGGTCAGGCTTCGCTGAGCAACTCGATCACCAACGTCACTGGTGGTAACTTCGAAAACCTCGTCGCTGACAAAACTCCGGTCAGCACCACCGTGACCGACACTGTCGACACCACCAACCTGTCGCTGAGCGCGACCGGGTCCGTGGCCGAGGGTGGTCAGATTACGTACACCGCAACCCTGACCAACGCCGCAGGCTCGCCAGTGACCGTGACGCTGAGCAACGGCGCCGTGATCACCATCAAGGCTGGCGAAACCAGCGGCACTGCAACCGTTCCCGCGCCAACCGATGACGTCTACAAAGACGCAGGTTCCGTGCAGGCCACGATCAGCAACGCCACCGGCGGCAACTTCGAAAACCTGGTGCCAAGCACTACGCCAGCCGTGACGACGGTCACCGACACCATCGATACCTCGACCGTCAAACTGACCGCCGATACCTCGGTGGCTGAAGGCGGGATCGTCACGTACACCGCGACGGTTGGCGCGCCAGTGACCGGTTCACCTGTCGTTGTGACATTGGCCAATGGTCAGAACATCACCATCGAAGTTGGCAAAACCACCGGCACCGTGACCTTCACCGCACCGAACGATGCGCTGACTGGTCAGGCTTCGCTGAGTAACTCGATCACCAACGTCACTGGCGGTAATTTCGAAAACCTCGTCGCTGACAAAACTCCGGTCAGCACTGCTGTGACCGACACCGTCGACACCACCAACCTGTCGCTGTCCGCGACTGGCACAGTGGCCGAGGGCGGTTCGATCGTTTACACCGCCACGCTGAGCAACCCGGCCGGTACGCCGGTCACGGTCACCCTGTCGAATGGCGCGGTGATCACTATCAAAGCTGGCGAAACCAGCGGTAATGTCACCGTTCCCGCACCAACCGATGACGTCTACAAAGACGCAGGTTCAGTGCAGGCAACCATCAGCAGCGCCACCGGCGGTAACTTCGAAAATCTCGTGCCGAGCAATGTTCCGGCTGTGACGACTGTCACCGACACCATCGATACCTCGACCGTCAAGCTGAGCGCTGACACCTCGGTTGCTGAAGGCGGCACGGTTACTTACACCGCTACCGTCGGCGCGCCAGTCACCGGCTCCCCTGTCGTCGTGACCCTGGCTAACGGTCAGAACATCACCATCGAAGTTGGCAAAACCACCGGCACCGTGACCTTCACCGCACCGAACGATGCATTGACCGGTCAGGCGTCGCTGAGCAACTCGATCACCAACGTCACTGGTGGCAGTTTCGAAAACCTTGTTGCTGATAAAACCCCAGTCAGCACTGCTGTGACCGACACCGTCGACACCACCAACCTGTCGCTGTCCGCGACCGGTTCCGTGGCCGAGGGTGGTCAGATTACATACACCGCAACCCTGACCAACGCCGCTGGCTCGCCAGTGACCGTGACCCTGTCCAATGGCGCGGTGATCACCATCAAAGCTGGCGAAACCAGCGGTAATGTCACCGTTCCGGCACCAACCGATGACGTCTACAAAGACGCCGGCTCGGTGCAGGCAACGATCAGCAGCGCCACTGGTGGAAATTTCGAGAACCTTGTTCCGAGCACCACACCAGCAATCACTCAAGTAACCGACACCATCGATACCTCGACCGTCAAACTGACCGCCGATACCTCGGTGGCTGAAGGCGGGATCGTCACGTACACCGCGACGGTTGGCGCGCCAGTGACCGGTTCACCTGTCGTTGTGACATTGGCCAATGGTCAGAACATCACCATCGAAGTTGGCAGAACTACCGGCAGCGTAACCTTCACCGCACCGAACGATGCGCTGACCGGTCAGGCGTCGCTGAGCAACTCGATCACCAACGCGACCGGTGGCAATTTCGAAAACCTCGTCGCCGACAAAACTCCGGTCAGCACCACTGTCACCGATACCGTCGACACCACCAACCTGTCGCTGAGCGCGACCGGGTCCGTGGCCGAGGGTGGTCAGATTACGTACACCGCAACCCTGACCAACGCCGCAGGCTCGCCAGTGACCGTGACGCTGAGCAACGGCGCCGTGATCACCATCAAGGCTGGCGAAACCAGCGGCACTGCAACCGTTCCAGCGCCAACCGATGACGTCTACAAAGACGCCGGCTCGGTGCAGGCAACGATCAGCAGCGCCACTGGTGGAAATTTCGAGAACCTTGTTCCGAGCACCACACCAGCAATCACTCAAGTAACCGACACCATCGATACCTCGACGGTGAAACTGACGGCTGATACCAGCGTTGCTGAAGGCGGGACCATCACTTACACCGCCACCGTTGGCGCGCCAGTGACCGGTTCGCCTGTCGTCGTGACCCTGGCCAACGGTCAGAACATCACCATCGAAGTCGGCAAAACCACCGGCAGCGTGACCTTCACCGCGCCGAACGATGCGCTGACTGGTCAGGCCTCACTGAGCAACTCGATTACCAACGTGACCGGCGGTAACTTCGAAAACCTCGTTGCCGACAAAACTCCGGTCAGCACCACTGTCACCGATACCGTCGACACCACCAACCTGTCGCTGAGCGCGACCGGCTCCGTGGCTGAAGGTGGTCAGATTACGTACACCGCAACCCTGACCAACGCCGCTGGCTCGCCAGTGACCGTGACCCTGTCCAATGGCGCGGTTATCACCATCAAGGCTGGCGAAACCAGCGGTAATGTCACCGTTCCAGCACCAACCGATGACGTCTACAAAGACGCCGGTTCGGTTCAGGCAACGATCAGCACCGCCACCGGTGGCAACTTCGAAAACCTGGTGCCAAGCACTGCGCCAGCCGTGACAGCTGTCACCGACACCATCGATACCTCAACGGTGAAGCTGACGGCTGATACCAGCGTTGCCGAAGGCGGGATCGTCACGTACACCGCGACGGTTGGCGCGCCAGTGACCGGTTCACCTGTCGTTGTGACATTGGCCAATGGTCAGAACATCACCATCGAAGTCGGCAAAACCACCGGCAGCGTGACCTTCACCGCACCGAACGATGCGCTGACCGGTCAGGCTTCGCTGAGCAACTCGATCACCAACGTGACCGGTGGCAATTTCGAGAATCTTGTTGCTGATAAAACCCCGGTCAGCACCACCGTGACCGACACCGTCGACACCACCAACCTGTCGCTGAGTGCGACCGGTTCCGTGGCCGAGGGTGGTCAGATTACGTACACCGCAACCCTGACCAACGCCGCTGGCTCGCCAGTGACCGTGACCCTGTCCAACGGCGCGGTCATCACCATCAAAGCTGGCGAAACCAGCGGTAATGTCACCGTTCCAGCACCGACCGATGACGTCTACAAAGACGCAGGCTCCGTGCAGGCCACGATCAGCAACGCCACCGGCGGCAACTTCGAGAAACTGGTCACCAGCAGCACACCAGCCGTCACCAGCGTCACCGATACGATCGACACCACCACCGTAAAACTGACCGCGACCGCTACGGCGGCCGAAGGCGGCAATGTCGTCTACACCGCAACAGTCGGAGCCCCCGTCACCGGCTCGCCAGTGGTCGTAACCCTGGCTAATGGTCAGCAGATCACGATCGACATCGGCAAGACCACTGGCACCGCGACCGCCGTTGTGTCGAACGA
The DNA here is from genome assembly GCF_014268545.1 of Pseudomonas sp. SWRI81. NCBI lineage: Bacteria > Pseudomonadati > Pseudomonadota > Gammaproteobacteria > Pseudomonadales > Pseudomonadaceae > Pseudomonas > Pseudomonas sp. SWRI81. The sequence goes on along the minus strand of NZ_JABWQS010000028.1, from coordinate 66,987 downwards.
TGTACTGACCGGCCACGCGCCGCTGGTTAACTCGATCACCAACGCGACCGGTGGCAATTTCGAAAACCTCGTCGCCGACAAAACCCCGGTCAGCACAAACGTGACCGACACCGTCGACACCACCAATCTGTCGCTGAGCGCGACCGGTTCCGTGGCCGAGGGCGGTCAGATCACTTACACCGCGACACTGACCAACGCCGCCGGCTCGCCAGTCACCGTGACCTTGTCCAACGGCGCCACGATTACCATTGAAGCCGGGAAAACCAGCGGCACCGTAACCGTTTCGGCGCCAACCGATGACGTCTACAAAGACGCCGGCTCCGTGCAGGCAACGATCAGCAGCGCCACTGGCGGCAACTTCGAGAACCTGGTGCCGAGCACAACGCCAGCCGTGACAACCGTCACCGACACCGTCGACACCACCACCGTCAGCATCAGCGGCAGCACTTCGGTGACTGAAGGCCAGACCGCCAGCTACACCGTCAGCCTGAATCACCCGGCGCAAACCGAAGTGACCCTGAAAATCGTCTACAGCGGCACTGCCGCCGACGGTTCGGACTTCACCGGTGTGTACACCGTGAAGATCCCGGCGGGCGCCAGCAGTGCGCAGTTCAACGTCGCTACTCTCGATGACAAGATCACCGAAGGCACCGAGAACTTCGTGGTCAAGATCGATTCGGCCACCGGCGGCAACTTTGAAAACCTCGCCGTCAGCGCCACCAATGGCAGCGTCAGCACCTCGATCATCGACAACGACGCACCACCCGTGCTCGACCTGGACGCCAACAATTCCAGCGGCGCCACCGGTGCCGACTACAAGGTGACGTTCACCGAGAACACCCCGGGCGCTGGCGTGTCGATTGCCGACACCGACCTCAGCATCACTGACCCGGACAGCACCCTGCTGACCGGCGCCACCGTGGTACTGACCAACCGTCAGGACGGCGATGCGCTGAACCTGGGCAACAGCGTCAATGGCATCACTATCAATGCCAACAGCACCAACGGCACGGTGACCCTGACGCTGTCCGGCAACGCGACGCTGGCCGACTACATGCAGGTCATCAAGAACATCAGCTTCACCAACGGCAGTGAAAACCCGAGCACCGTGCCGCGCATCATCACCGTGACGGTGACCGATGGCAGCAATTACTCCAACACTGCGACCACCACGGTTAACGTGGTGGCGGTCAACGATGCACCGGTCGCCGCGCCGGGCAACGTCACCGGCACCGAAGACACGCCGCTGGTGCTTGGCTGGTCGACCTTCGGTGTGAGCGATGTCGATAGCCCGGCCAGCAGCCTCGGGGTGAAAATCACCCAGCTGCCAGGCGAAGGCAAACTGCAGTATCTGGACGGTTCGACTTGGAAAGACGTCGCCACCAACCAGACCTTCAGCAAGGCCGATATCGACGCCGGCAAACTGCGCTTCCAGCCCGATGCCAATGAATCGGGGACCAACGGTTACGGCGGCAGCGGTGTGGGCAACAACCAGGCGGACTACGCGCAGATCAAGTTCCAGCCCACCGACGGCCAGGCGCTGGGCAATACCGGCACAATCAAGATCGACATCACCCCCGTGGCGGACGCACCGACCGTGGGCGTGGCCGATAACAGCGTGAAGTCCACCGGACTGATCAAGGAAGTCTGGACCGGCCTGTCGGGCCTGGGCACCAGCGGTAACGGCGCCGACTCGACCACGTTGAAAAACGTCATCGACGGTGCCGGTAAACCGAACACCAGCGGCAGCGTCACCAATGTGCAGTCGGACGGCAGCGTCGCCGCCGGCACGGCATCGAAGACCTCGGGCCTGATCTATCTGGAAGCCGGCAAGACTTACACCTTCAGCGGCATCGCCGATGACAGCCTGTTGATCACCATCGGCGGCAAAAGCGTGGCTTCGGGGACCTGGGGCGCGGGTGGTGCGATCAACGGTTCGTTCACCCCGACCACCAGCGGCTACTACACGCTGGACATCTACCACCACAACCAGAGCGGTCCGGGCAGCTACGACGTCAACCTGTCGGTCAACGGCAGCACGCCGATCGACCTGAGCAATGCCGGCGTGCCGATCTACACCGGTGTACAGGACCTGATCAATGCCGGCGTGACCGTTTCCGATCTGCACGGCAGCAACGGCGAAGGCTATTACGACGGCTACAAACTCAACACGGGCGCCGAAGGCACCACGGTGAAATTGTCGGCCATCACCACGGCGCTGACCGACACCGACGGCTCGGAGACCCTGAGCCTGAAAATCAGCGGTGCCCCGGTTGGTTCGGTCCTCAGCGATGGCGCCGGCCATAGCTTCACCGTCACTGCGAGCAATGGCGAAGCCAATATCACTGGCTGGAACCTCGGCTCCCTGACGGTGACCCCGCCGACCTATTACAACGGCCAGTTCAACCTGACCGTGACATCGACGTCCACCGAACAGGTCGGCGGCTCGGCCAGCAGCACCGCGACCATCGCGGTGACCGTGGTGCCTGCGGTCTACAACGCCACGGTTGCGACGGCGGGCGACGACACCTTCAACGGCACCGACGGCAACGACATCATGGTCGCCGACATCGGCGGTCTGACGGTGGTGCCGGGCACCAATTACAACATCGCGTTCATGGTCGACAGTTCCGGCAGCATGAGCAGCACCTCGCTCAACGCCGCCAAGGACTCGCTGACCTCGGTGTTCAACAGCCTCAAGCAAAGTCTGGGCGGCAGTAATTCGGGCACCGTGAACATCTTCCTCGTCGACTTCGATACCCAGGTCAACAAGTCGGTGTCGGTGAACCTCAATGATCCGAACGCACTAGCGCAGCTCAAGGCGGTGCTGGACTCGATGGGTTCCGGCGGCGGCACCAACTACGAGGACGTGTTCAAGACCACGGCCAACTGGTTCCAGAGCGCTGACGCGGTAGCCAACACCGGGGCGAAGAATCTCACCTACTTCATCACCGACGGCCAGCCGACCTACTACCAGAACGGCGAGCAGACCAACCCGACGCTGTACGGCAACGTGAAGCTCGATGACGTGGTGAAAACCAGCAACTACAAGCCGGGCGACACCTTCAGCACCTACATCGACAACACTCACGCGTTGACGATCAACAGCGCTGGCACCGTGACCCTGCAAACCTACAACTCGTGGTGGGGCTGGAGCAGCAGTAACCTGGGGACCATTCATGCGCAAGGCGACGGCACTTACGAGCTGTCGAACCTGGCCGGTACCGGCAACAGCACCAACACGTCGACGACCAGTAACTCGGCCAGCGGCTTTGCCTTGCTCAGCGGATTGTCGAGCGTCGAAGCAATCGGCTTGAACAACGACGTCAGCCTCAGCGACCTCAAGCCGTACGATTCGGACAAGACGCCACAGACCAACATCGATCCGAAGGACCTCGCCAACTCGATCATCGGCCACACCGAAGCAACGCTGCCGGGCAGCGACACCGTCAACGGTGGTGAGGGCAATGACATCCTGTTCGGCGATCTGGTGAGTTTCAACGGCATCGCCGGCGAGGGTTATCAGGCGATGCAGGCCTTTGTGGCCAAGGAAACCGGGGTCGAGGTCAGCAAAGTCAGCACCAGCAACGTGCACCAGTACATCACCGAACACTATCAGGCGTTCGATGTGTCCGGCGCGCATGACGGTAACGACACGCTGCTGGGCGGCGCGGGCAATGACATCCTGTTCGGCTCCGGCGGCAACGATCTGCTCGACGGCGGCAAAGGCAATGACATCCTGCTCGGCGGTACGGGTAACGACACGCTGATTGGCGGTCGGGGCAACGACATCCTCATCGGCGGTTCCGGTGGCGACACCTTCGTCTGGAAGTCAGGCGACACCGGTAATGATGTGATCAAGGACTTCAAAGCCAGCGAAGGCGACCGCATCGACCTGCGCGACCTGTTGCAGGGCGAGACCGGCAGCACCATCGACAACTTCCTGAAGATCTCCACGGTCGATGGCGTGTCGTCGTTGCAAGTCAGCTCGGGCGGCAAGTTCAATTCGGCTGACGCCGCCGCGGCCACGCCGGACGTGACGATCAAACTCGAAGGTAACAACTGGTCGAGCGCCAGCCTGCACAACCTGATCGCCGGCAGCGACCCGACCATCAAGGTCGACCACAACAACAGCTGATGCCTGGACGCAGCGGCCACCCTCGAGGCGGCCGCTGCATCTGTGCCGATCACCCCCGGTGACGATTTCGCCGTCGCACCGCATACTGACGCGCAGTTGGCTATGCTGCTGACAGCATGACGCTGGTTCACTTCCGAGGGATGCTCAATGTTTTACGTGCAACGCGATGCGCAAGGTCAGTTGATTCGCGTGGAAGCCGCGGCCTATGCCGAGGCCACGGAGACGCTGCCCGCCGATAACCATGAAATCCAGGCGTGGTACGCCAACGAGGCGGTGGAAAACAGCCTCAGGCAGCTCAAGCAGAGCGACTTTGAAATGATTCGGGTTCTCGATGACCTGATTCAGGTGCTGACCCAGAAAGGCGTGATCCGCGTCACCGACCTGCCACCGGCGGCCCAGGCCAAATTGATGGACCGCACGCAGGCGCGTGAGGCGCTGGGCGGGTTGAGCCAGTTGATCGACGAAGAGGAAGGCGGCTTGATCTGACGCTTTGCCGTCGGAAAACCTCGCGCCCGCTCTCTGCGGCGAGAGAGCGGGCGCGGGCATCATTTATTCCGCCGTCGACGGTTTTTCCCAAAGATTGATCCCGCCCTCCTGGGCAAACCGGTCAATCTCCGCCAGCTCCTCAGCGCTGAAGCTCAGGTTGCTCAAGGCTCCGACGTTCTCGATGATCTGCTGCGGCCGGCTTGCGCCGATCAACGCCGAGGTCACCCGCGAATCACGCAGTGTCCATGCCAGCGCCAGTTGCGCCAGACTCTGACCACGACGGCGGGCGATTTCATTCAGCGCCCGGACATGGGCAATATTGGCCTCGGACAAATGCGAGGCCTGCAACGAACCGCCGCCCGGACGATTGACGCGCGCATCCGCCGGCACGCCGTTGAGGTATTTGTCGGTCAGCAGGCCCTGGGCCAACGGTGTGAACGCAATCACGCCGGTACCGAGTTCATCGGTGGTGTCCAGCAAGTCCTTTTCCACCCAGCGATTGAGCAGGTTGTACGCCGGTTGATGAATCAACAACGGCACTTTCCACTCTTTCAGCAGTGCAGCCATTTCACGGGTTTTCACCCCTGAGTAAGACGAGATACCGATATAGAGCGCCTTGCCCTGTTGCACGGCAGTGGCGAGGGCGCTGGCGGTTTCTTCCAGCGGCGTGTCCGGGTCAAAGCGGTGCGAATAAAAGATATCCACATAGTCCAGACCGAGGCGTTGCAGGCTCTGGTCGAGGCTGGCCAGCACGTACTTGCGCGAACCACCGCCCTGGCCGTAAGGGCCGGGCCACATGTCCCAGCCGGCCTTGCTGGAAATGATCAGTTCGTCGCGGTAGGGCTTGAAGTCTTCGCGCAGCAGGCGACCGAAATTGGTTTCGGCGCTGCCATAGGGCGGACCGTAGTTGTTGGCGAGATCGAAGTGGTTGATCCCCAGGTCGAACGCGGTGCGCAACAAGGCGCGCTGGGTGTCGATCGGCGTGCTGTCGCCAAAGTTGTGCCACAGGCCCAGCGACAGCGCCGGCAACACCAGACCGCTGCGGCCGACGCGGCGGTAAGGAATGGAGTCGTAGCGGTTTTCGGCAGCGGTGTAAGTCATCGAATCCTCTCTTGTTTGATTTAACAGCAGATTGAAGGCTGAAATCAAACCTATGTGTGAAGGCTGAAATCAAACCTATGTGGCGAGGGGATTTATCCCCGTTGGGTGGCGAAGCCGCCCCAAAACCTGGAACTTCGGCGAGTCAGGTATACCGAGTGCGCTGGTTTTACGACTGCTTCGCAGCCGAACGGGGATGAATCCCCTCGCCACAAAAGCCCATCAATCATGCAAAGCGATTTGCAGGTCGGCCCAGACCCAGATTCTGGCGCAGCGTCCGACCCTCATATTCAGTTCTGAACAACCCGCGCCGCTGCAGTTCCGGCACCACGCCATTGGCGAAATCTTCCAGTCCGCCCGGCAGGTGCGGCACCAGAACATTGAAGCCATCCGCCGCGCCCTGTTCAAACCACTCCTGCAGGCGATCGGCGATCTGCTCAGGCGTACCGACCAGGCTGTAATGCCCACGTCCGCCAGCGATCCTGCGACCTAGCTCGGCGAGGGTCAGTTGTTCCCGGCCCGCCAGTTCGGTCAGCAGTTTCTGCCGGCTCTGCTGACCGCTATCAGTCAATGGCAACGGCGGCAGCGGCCCGTCCAGCGGATACTTCGCCAAGTCGAAGTTGCCCAGCATACGCCCAAGCAGCGCGACGCCCACCTCGGGTTCGACTAATGGCTGAAACGTTTCAGACTTTTCCTGCGCCTGAGTCTCGGTGGCACCCACCACGACATATACGCCTGGCATGATTTTCAGCGAGTCGCGACCGCGCCCGAACTTGCTCAAGCGCCCTTTGATGTCGGCATAAAACGTCTGAGCAGCGGCCAGCGAAGTCTGCGCGGTGAACACCACTTCTGCCGTTTGCGCCGCCAGTTCGCGCCCGGTTTCGGAAGAGCCGGCCTGGATGATCACCGGTTGGCCCTGTGGCGAACGGGCTACATTCAGCGGTCCTTTTACCCTGAAATGCTCGCCGACATGATCGAGCACGTGGAGCTTTGCGGGATCGTAATAAGCCCCGCTGACCTTGTTGCGCACAAACGCATCGTCCTCCCAACTGTCCCAAAGCCCGGTGACCACCTGGTGAAATTCGCGCGCACGGCTGTAGCGTTCGGCATGGCCGATATGTTCATCACGCCCGAAATTCAGCGCTTCGGCAGCGTTGTCCGAGGTCACCAGATTCCAGCCGGCGCGCCCGCCGCTCAGGTGATCGAGCGAAGCGAACTTGCGTGCGACGTGATACGGCTCGTTGTAACTGGTGGTCGCTGTAGCGATCAGACCGATGTGCTCGGTGACCGCGCTCAATGCCGAGAGCAGCGTCAACGGCTCGAAGTGATCGGAACGGGCCATGCGGCTGGCGATGTCCTGGGTCGGTGCGGCAACGCTATCGGCGACAAACAGCGCATCGAACTTTGCTCCTTCGGCGATCTGCGCCAGGCGTTTGTAATGGACAAAGTCCAGCCCAGCATCTGCCGGCACATCCGGATGCCGCCACGCTGCCACGTGGTGCCCGGTCGCCATGAGAAACGCACCGAGTTTCATCTGTCTGCTCATCTCAGAAATCCTTGCGCAGTTGCACGCCAAAGTAGCGCTCGTCATCCCGTGGCACGGCGCGATAGATGTAGCTGCCGCCACTGGCCAGCAACGGCGAATACGACTTGTCGGCGAGGTTCTTGCCGAGCAAGGCGACGCGCCAGCCATTGCTGTAATCGGCCAATGCGACACTGGCGTTCCACAGCCCATAGGCGCCCTGTTTGGTGTCCGGATTCTGGCTGATGTCGTACTGCACTTCGCTCTGCCAGCTGTAGTCGGTGCCGAGTTCGATATCCAGGCCATTGTCCAGCGGAATGCTGTAGTCGGCGCGCACGTAGCTTTTCCAGTCAGGGCTGAATGGCAGCGGCTTGCCGTTGACGTTGCACGATGCCGCCGCGCCGGCCGGGCAGGCGAATTCGTCGATGCGTGCGCGGGTGTAGGCCAGTGCGCCGGAGAATTTCAATTGCCGGGTGGCTTGCAAGGCGTAATCCAGTTCGACACCTTCGCTGATGACGCTGCCGGCGTTGATCAGCCGCGTCACCACTTGCCCGGCGACAGTGTCGAAAAAGTTCGCCTGATAGTTGTCGTACTCGCTGTGGAACACCGCCAGGTTGGTGGTCAGGCGATTGTTCCAGGAGGTGGCTTTGATTCCCGCCTCCCAAGTGTTCGAGGTCTCCGGCTTCAGTGCTTCGGTGTCACGCGGCTGCATGTTGAAGAACACGTTGTAGGCCGGGCCTTTGTAGCCGCGCGAGTAGGTCAGGTAGGTGGTCACCGTGTCGCTCAGGTCGTATTGCACACCGAGGCGACCGGACCAACCGTCTTCGTCCACCGAGCCTGAGCTGCTGGTCGCCGGTTGAATGCCGCTGACGGTGGCTGCCGAAGTCGAGACGCGGCGATGATCGTATTCCAGATCATCGTGGGTGTAGCGCAGCCCGGCGATGCCGCGAAAATCCGAGGTGAAATTCAGCGTGCTCTCGCCGAACACCGCGTAGCTGTCGCTGGTGGTGCTGTAGTTGGCGACACCACGATCGGTGCGCGTGGTAGTGGTCAACGTGCGCTGATAAGTCTCGTCGTCCTTGCCGTGCATGTAGAACAAGCCGCCGACGTATTCGAGAAATTCGCCTTTCGGCGAGGACAGACGCAGCTCCTGCGAGTATTGGTCGAAAGCCAGATCGCCCTTGTCCGCCGTACCCGGGAACGCGGCTGTTACAGCGCCGAGACGGTCGCCGTCCTGATACTGGGTGTTGTCCCAGCCGCGCCACGCGGTGATCGAAGTCAGCGTGTAATCGCCCAGTTGCCAGTCGAGCTGGCCGGACAGACCTTTGTTGACGTCCTCGACGTGAGAGCGGGTGTCGGTGTTGATGTCGCGATTGTGAGCGGTGGCATTGACGGGGCTCAGCGCATTGGCGAAGGCCGGGGTCAACGACTGGCTGACGACGCCGTTAGGGCCGTCATCAAGGGACTGCATGTAGTCGGCAATCAGGGTGAACGTGACGTCATCGTTCGGCGTGAATTCGAGCTTGCCGCGTGCGCCGCGATGGTTATAACCGTTCACCTCCTGGCCGTTGTGCTGATTGTCAACGTTACCGTCGTAAGTGCCGAACAAAGTGCTGATCGAGCCCTTCAACGTGTCCGGAATCAGGCTGCCGCCAATGCCGAACCGAGTGCGGCTTTCGTTGCCGCTGTAGTACGCCTGATCGATGTAGCCATGGGTCTCGGCGGTCGGTGCCTTGCTGGTGATATTGAGCACTCCGGCCGAGGCATTCTTGCCGAACAGCGTGCCCTGCGGCCCGCGCAATACCTCGACACGCTGCAGGTCGAGAAGATCCAGCGTCGTCTGCCCCGGACGCGCATACACCACGCCATCGATCACCGTGGCCACGGTCGGCTCGACGCCGGGCGAGGTGGAAATCGTGCCGACGCCGCGAACAAACAACGAGGTGTCCTTGTTCGACGCACCGGTACGAAAATTCAGCGACGGCACTTGCTGGACAATGCTCGCCACACCATTGCGGTTGTCGCGCTCCAGTTGCTCGCCGTCGATCACCGATACTGCCACCGGTACTTTTTGCAGCGACTCTTCGCGGCGGGTGGCGGTGACCGTCACCGATTTCAGGGTCGGTTCCTGATCGCTGCTGTCAGCGGCAAATGCGCTGGGCACTGGCAGCGCCGCTAACCCGGTAAAGATCCAGCCCGCGGCGCGAATCGCCTGCGCCAGTGTGTGTCTCGCCCCAGGAAAGTTATTCATGTGCATCCGCTCGAAAATGGTTCTGAATCGCTGCCGTTCTGCGACGACAGCGCCTGAAATCTGTCTTCGGCATTCGCTCGAGCGAGTAGCAGACAACGCGCTTTGTTAGCGCTAACATCGTCAGTATTGGCAAGCCGCGCATAGAGCGTCCAATACTGAAAAATTACTTTTATATGCGATTTTGTTTTTATAAAGGACTGAGCCTTGAGCGAACAAAAGCCCCGCAAACGCCGAGGCGCCGGCCGTGTGACGTTAAGTGCCGTGGCGCGCAAGGCCGGTGTTTCGGCGATCACCGTATCGCGTTATTTCAACCAGCCCGAACAGGTCTCGCCCGAACGCCGAGAACGGATCGCAGCCGTCGTGGCCGAATTAGGTTACGTGCCCAATCTCGTCGCCGGCGGTCTGGCTTCGGCGCGGGGGAAAATCGTCGGCATGGTGATCCCGAACATCTCCGGGCCGATCTTCGCCAATACGATTCAAGGCTTCAGCGACACCCTGAGCCGTCACGGTTATCAGCTGTTGCTGGCGTCGAGTTACTTCGATATCGGGCAGGAAGAAAACGCCGTGCGCGCTTTCCTCGGCTGGTCGCCGGCGGCGCTGGTGCTGACCAGCCATTTCCACAGCGCAGGCACGGAGAAGATGATTGCCGAGGCAGATGTTCCCATCATCGAGACCTGGGATTACCAGCCCGAACGTGGACCGATGCAGATTGGTTTCTCGCATGTTGAAGTGGGCGTAGCGGCAGCGAGACATCTGCTGAAAAAAGGCTACCAACGCATCGCGTTTGTACAAAACAGCGCGCCCGGCGACTTCAGTGCACTGGAGCGCCGCGACGGTTATGCCGCGACGTTGCGCGCCGCAGGACTTGAACCATGGGTGTTCGCCCCAGACACCGACCGCGCACCGTTCGAGGCCGGCAAGCAAGCGATGGACGTCTTGATGAATGCCTCACCGCGACCCGACGCAATCATCTTCGCCAACGATAACCTCGCCGCCGGCGGCTTGCTCGCCGGGCAACGCGCCGGAATCAGAATCCCGGAAGACTGCGCTGTGATGGGCTTCGGCGATTACCCGTTTGCCGAAATGCTGCTGCCGAGTCTGAGCACGATCAAGCCGCCGGCGCTGGAGATTGGAGTGCTGGCGGCAACGCGGGTGCTGGAAAGCCTTGGGGTGCTGCCATGCGATGAGGTGCAGCGGCTGAATTTGTTGCAATGCACAGTCATCGAACGCGAGAGCATCCTGCGCAATTGCGCACGCCAGTAAGAGCGGGCTTGCTCGCGAAAGCGCAGTGTCAGCTACTTCAATTGTCGACTGACAATATGCCTCGCGGGCAAAGCCCGCTCCCACAGGATTTCGCGTCGTTCACAAACTCTGTATCAACCCAAAAAACTGTGGGAGCGGGCTTGCCCGCGAAGGCTGCGGATCACATACCGCAGACTTTGCAGGCATAGTCGCGCAACCGCCATCAAGCTTTTTTCGGCCTGAAGCTGCTGAGCGCCGAGTCGTCGATCAACGCACCAGGTGCAGGAACTGCATGTGCCGTTCGTACTGGTCGAGGATGTCGTTGATGATCTGTTCTTTGGTATAGCCGACCAGATCGTAGTCCTGACTGCCCTCGCTCAGATGCACTTCGGCGCGGTAGTAGCGGCGGTTGTTGAGCTGCTTGGAACCCATGCCGCCACGGGCGAAGGACGGCGTGAAGTAGCCGCGCATCTGCACCTGATAGATGAACGGATGCTGCTCGCCATGGCCGATTTCCAGGCTGACGTTGTCATGCGCCGGATCTGGCTGAGTCACCACGTTCAGGCCTTTTTCGACAAACACCGCGGTCACTTCTTCGATCGCCGGGCGCACCGTGGTGTCCATGAAACGGTACACCTCATCGCGCGAAGGGAAATGCACCGCCTGACTCAGGCGCTGGCGCCAGCCGCCCGTGCCGCGCCGCGAACCGGAGACCGGCGCCAGCGAATGCAGTTGCGCAATCTGCTTTTGCGACTCCAGATAGAACGCCTTGTGCAGGCCCCACATCATCAGCAGCAGGATCAACGAGAACGGCAAGGAGGTCAGCACCACGGCAGACTTCAGCGCATCGATGCTGCCGGAAAACAGCAAGGCACTGGTGATCAGCGCAGTCATCGCGCCCCAGAACACCCGCAGCCATTTCGGCCCGTCTTCATCCGGGTTGCCGCCCTTGGCCGACAACGTCGAGAGCACAACGGTGCCGGAGTCGGCAGAGGTGACGAAGAACACGAAGCTGATGAACACCGTCACGGCGATAACGGTTTTGCTCCACGGATAGGTTTCCAGCAGCAGATAAATGCTCATTGAGGGATTATCGAGGGCCGACATGCCCAGCGCGCTCATGCCGTGGTTGAGCACTTGATCAAGGGCGCTGTTGCCGAAAATCGACATCCACGCGAGGGTGAAACCAAGCGGAATCAGCAGCACACCGAAGACGAATTCGCGAATGGTCCGGCCGCGAGAAATCCGCGCGATGAACAGGCCCACGAACGGTGACCAGGCGATCCACCAGGCCCAGTAGAACACCGTCCAGCCACCGAGCCAGTCGCTCGGCTTGTCATAGGCGTAGAGGTCGAAACTCTTCATCGGCAAGGCGCCGAGGTAGTCGCCGACGTTCTGGATCAAGGTATTGAGCAAGTGCTGCGTCGGCCCGGCGAACAGCACAAACAGCAACAGCCCGCAGGCCAGCAGCATGTTGATATCGGACATCACCCGCACGCCTTTATCGACGCCAGAGACCGCAACGATAATTGCCGCGCCCATCATCAGCGTGATCAGGCCGACCTGAATCCACTGGGTGTGGGCGATGCCGAACAGATAGTCCAGGCCCGAATTCAGGTGCAACACGCCAAAGCCCATGTCGGCACCGAGACCGAACACCGTGGCGATGATACCGAAACCGTCCACCGCATAGCCGATGGGGCCGTTGATGCGCTTGCCGATCAGCGGATAAAGCGCCGAACGCAGGGCCAGCGGCAGGTTGTGACGATAGGCGAAGTAGGCCAGCGCCATGCCGACAAAGGCGAACACGCCCCAGCCATGCAGGCCCCAATGCAAAAACAGAATCTGCATCGCTTGTCGCGCCGCATCCGCCGTACCGGCCTCGCCCTGCGGCGGTTGCAGCATGTGGGTCAGCGGTTCGGAAACACAGAAGAAAAACAGCGTGATGCTGATCCCGGCGGCGAACAGCATGCCGGCCCAGGACAGGTAACTGAATTCGGGCTCGTCGTGGTCGGCACCGAGTTTTATCTTGCCGTAGCCGGATAACGCGGTGACCACCACGAAGACCAGATACAGGGTCATCGCGAGCATGTAATACCAGCCGACCGTATTGGCCGCCCAGTTCTGCGCTTCCAGCAACCAGGCGCCGGCCTGTTCGGGCATGGCGATGACGACAAGGCCAAACAGCAGAATCACCGTCGCGGCGAAGTAGAACACCGGCGGGTTCATGCGTACCAGACCGCTGGCGGGGGTGGACGATGCACTCATGAAACGTGCACCTCGAAGCAATGAAACATGGCTGAAATGATCGGACTCAGCAAAGGCAAGCCTCCTGTTGTGAGCGGGCAGCGAACCACCGGTTTAACTTGAATGAACGTTCAAGTTAAACATGGATAGGGTAGTAAGGACTAATCGCAAGGCTGGGCGGTAGATTTCCTACAGTAGCCCAAGGAGGCGTATGACGTGGGTTTGCCGCGTTTCGTTCACTGATGAATTGGCTGAAGGCCACTACCTCGATCCGGCCTGAAAGTCTTTCGTGAGCAAGCCCGCACCCACAGGGGATTTGTGCCGGTCACAGATCCAATGTGGGAGCGGGCTTGCTCGCGAAGAGGTCAGCAGCCGCGAAGCACATTCAGAAGCTTACTTCTGCGTCCCGTCATCATGCTGCAGATTCGCTTGGGTCAGATTGCACCCCGCCGGCACGCTGCGCGTCAGCCACACGTTGCCACCAATGGTCGACCCCTTGCCAATGGTAATCCGCCCAAGAATGGTCGCCCCGGCGTAAATCACCACATCGTCTTCGACGATCGGATGGCGCGGATGGCCCTTTTGCAACTGGCCGTCCTCATCCGCCGGGAAGCGCTTGGCCCCCAGGGTGACTGCCTGATAAATCCGCACGCGTTCACCGATAATCGCGGTCTCGCCGATCACCACGCCGGTGCCGTGATCGATAAAGAAACTGCGGCCAATCTGCGCCCCCGGATGAATATCGATGCCCGTGGCCGAGTGGGCGATTTCCGCGCTGATCCGCGCCAGCAGCGGCAGCCCGGCGCGGTACAAATGGTGCGCCAGACGATGATGGATGACGGCGAGAATGCCCGGATAGCACAACAGCACCTCATCGACACTGCGTGCCGCCGGATCACCGTGATAGGCCGCCAGCACGTCGGTATCGAGCAACGTGCGCAGACCCGGCAATGCCAGGGCGAAATCCTGCACGATCTGGATGGCGCGGGCTTCGACTTCGCTATCGTCCTGCGCGCTGTGCCGGGCGACATAGCGCAGTTCCAGCCGCGTCTGCGCCAGCAACGCGTTCAGCGCGACATCCAGGGTGTGGCCAACGTAGAAATCTTCACTTTCCTCGCGCAGGTCCACCGGACCCAGACGCATCGGAAACAAGGCGCCGCAGAGCGCTTCGAGAATCTCCGCCATCGCCGCTCGCGACGGTAACTCGCGTCCGCCCTGCTCGCCGGAGGCCCGGCCGTTCCGGGCGCGCCATTGATCCCGCGCACTGCGTAGCTGGCCGACGATGGTCTGTAGTTGCCAATGGCTGGAACGCTCGCTCACGGTAAAGACTCCTCACGGGCGGCCGGACTGTCTGGCCGCGTCACCGCAACCACTTTAAGGGATGCCTGCCAAGGCGAATTAAGAACTGATAGTGCTGTGCTCAGTTCGTTTGGCTATAAGCGATTGGCGGTTGCCCCTGCAAAAGGGCGTGCCTATAGTCCGTTTATCTTTCTGCGCCAGTACGGAACCATGTTTAAACAACCGCTCAAACAGCAACTGGAACGCTTTAAACGCCTCGACCTGCTCAGCCACCCCACCCCGCTGGAAAGACTTCCGCGTCTGTCCGCATGGCTCGGCCGCGAGGTGTACATCAAGCGCGATGACCTGACGCCGCTGGCCATGGGTGGCAACAAATTGCGCAAACTCGAATATCTCGCCGCCGATGCGCTGGCCCAAGGCGCCGACACGCTGATCACCGCCGGTGCCTTGCAATCGAACCACGTCCGCCAGACCGCCGCACTCGCCGCCAGGCTCGGCCTCGGCTGCGTGGCCCTGCTGGAAAATCCGCTGGGCACCGATGACAGCAATTACACCGGCAACGGCAACCGCTTGCTGCTCGGTCTGTTCGACACCAAAGTCGAATTGGTCGACAACCTCGACAACGCCGACGAACAACTGGCCGCCCTCGCCGTGCGCCTGCGCAGCAATGGCAAGAAACCCTATCTGGTGCCGATTGGCGGGTCCAACGCACTCGGTGCCTTGGGTTACGTACGCGCAGGTCTGGAGCTGGCTGAGCAGATCAAGGACAGCGGCCTCGATTTCGCCGCGGTGGTGCTGGCCTCGGGCAGCGCCGGGACACACAGCGGTCTGGCGCTGGCCCTGCAGGAAGCGCTGCCACAATTGCCGGTGATTGGTGTGACCGTTTCGCGCAGTGAAGAAGATCAGCGACCGAAGGTGCAGGGTCTGGCCGAACGCACGGCAGAGCTGCTCGGCGTCGAGCTGCCGGCCAGCTTCAAGGTCGAGTTGTGGGATGAATATTTCGCCCCGCGTTATGGCGAACCGAATGCCGGCACACTCGCCGCGGTGAAACTGTTGGCGGGCCAGGAAGGTCTGCTGCTTGACCCGGTCTACACCGGCAAGGCCATGGCCGGCCTGCTCGACGGCATTGGCCGGCAGCGCTTCGAGGACGGCCCGATCATCTTCCTGCACACCGGTGGCGCGCCGGCGTTGTTTGCGTACAAGGATTTTCTGAACACCTGATCCTCCTGGCTGCATAAAAGCCTGTGGCAAGGGAGCTTGCTCCCGCTGGGGTGCGAAACGCCCCGAAACTCAGCCATCACTGAGCTCAATTGGATTGTGGTGGCAGATTTTGCGTCTGCTGCGCAGCCGAGCGGGAGCAAGCTCCCTCGCCACAGATATATTCGATAAAAGACTAAAGGATCAGTAATTTATTATTTTCAAGTCTAACGACGTCGTCATATAGTCTCGCCGCAGGCGAATTTCGGGCGAGACGCATAAGCTGCTTTAAGGCAGGATAGCGCTGTCGTTCAACATCACGAATTTGCCTACTTCCTTAAGCGTCTTCCATAAGAAAACACAGGGGCTTGTCATGAATTTTTCCGCACTACGTCGCACTCTGCTGGTCGGCTCGCTGGGCCTGGCGCTGAGCACCGGCCTGCTCACCCAGGCAGTGGCCGGTGAGCAGTTGCAGCAGATCAAGGACAAAGGCGTTCTGAACGTCGGCCTGGAAGGCACTTACCCACCGTTCAGTTTCGTCGACGAAAACGGCAAGCTGTCCGGTTTCGAAGTCGAGCTCTCCGAAGCCCTGGCACAGAAACTCGGCGTCAAAGCCAAGATCCAGCCGACCAAATGGGACGGCATTCTCGCTGCGCTGGAATCCAAGCGTCTGGACCTCGTGGTCAACCAGGTCACCATCTCCGATGAGCGCAAGAAGAAGTACGACTTCTCTGAACCGTACACCGTCTCCGGCATTCAAGCCCTGGTGCTGAAAAGCAAAGAAGCGGCACTGAACATCAAGACCGCTACTGACCTGTCCGGCAAGAAAGTCGGTGTAGGTCTGGGGACCAACTACGAGCAGTGGGTCCGCGCCAACGTGCCGGGTGCCGATGTGCGCACCTACGACGATGATCCGACCAAGTTTGCCGACCTCAACAACGGTCGCACCGACGCCATCCTGATCGACCGTCTGGCCGCGCTCGAATACGCCAAGAAAGCCCCGAAAACCGTGGCCGCCGGTGAAGCCTTCTCCCGTCAGGAATCCGGTATCGCCCTGCGTAAAGGCGAACCTGAACTGCTGGCTGCGGTGAACAAGGCTCTCGGCGAACTGCGTGCTGACGGCACTCTTGAGAAGCTGTCGAAGAAATACTTCAACGCAGACGTTACTAAATAATGGAAGAAGCTTTCCAACTCGCGCTGGATTCCGCGCCCTTTCTGTTGAAGGGCGCGTACTACACGGTAGTCCTCAGCCTCGGCGGGATGTTCTTCGGCCTGCTGCTGGGCTTCGGCCTGGCGCTGATGCGCCTGTCGCGCTTCAAGTCGGTCAGTTGGCTGGCACGCATCTATGTGTCATTTTTTCGTGGCACGCCGTTGCTGGTGCAGCTGTTCGTAATTTATTACGGCCTGCCACAAATGGGCCTGGAACTCGATCCGCTGCCAGCAGCGCTGATCGGCTTCTCACTGAATATGGCCGCCTACGCCTGTGAAATCCTGCGCGCTGCGATCGGTTCGATCGAACGGGGCCAGTGGGAAGCCGCTGCGAGCATCGGCATGACCCGTGCGCAGACCTTGCGCCGGGCCATCCTGCCGCAAGCCATGCGCACGGCATTGCCGCCGCTGGGCAACAGCTTCATTTCACTGGTCAAGGACACCGCGCTGGCTGCCACCATTCAGGTACCGGAACTGTTCCGCCAGGCGCAGTTGATTACCGCCCGGACTTTCGAAGTCTTCACCATGTATCTTGCCGCCGCGCTGATCTACTGGATTCTGGCCACAGTGCTTTCGCACTTCCAGAACAAGTTGGAAGAGCGGGTCAATCGGCACGACCAGGAGTCTTGACCCCATGATCGTCGTGGAAAAACTGACCAAGCAATTCAAGGGTCAAGTGGTGCTCAACGGCATCGATCTGCAGGTGCAGGAAGGCGAGGTGGTGGCAATCATTGGCCCCAGCGGCTCGGGTAAAACGACGTTCCTGCGCTGCCTGAATTTCCTTGAGGAGCCCAGCAGCGGCCGGATCAAGGTCGGCAATATCGAAATCGATACCCGTCGCCCGTTGAACCAGCAGCAGAGCCTGGTGCGTAACTTGCGCCAGCACGTCGGCTTCGTGTTCCAGAACTTCAACCTGTTTCCCCATCGCACAGCGTTGGAGAACGTCATTGAAGGCCCGATCGTGGTCAAGAAGATGCCACGCGACGAAGCCACTGCCCTGGGCAAAAGGCTGCTGGCCAAGGTTGGCCTCGCCGGCAAAGAGGATGCCTACCCGCGCCGCCTCTCTGGCGGTCAGCAACAGCGCGTGGCGATTGCCCGGGCGCTGGCGATGGAGCCGGAAGTGATCCTGTTCGACGAGCCGACCTCGGCCCTCGACCCGGAACTGGTCGGTGAAGTGCTGTCGACCATCCGCAGTCTGGCTGAAGAGAAACGCACCATGGTGATCGTCACCCACGAGATGGGTTTTGCCCGCGACGTGGCCAACCGGGTAGTGTTTTTCGATAAAGGCGTGATTGTTGAACAAGGTGAAGCCAAAGCACTGTTTGCCAATCCGAAAGAGCCACGCACCCAACAGTTTCTCAGCAAGTTTCTCAACCACGCCTGAGAACTTTCACCGCGCTACCGACAACTTCCACGGATGGAAGTTACCCCCGCCTGATTGAAATATCGCCGCACACTCCTCTCCTGAAAAAACTATCAGACGCGTTAACTATTCATGTTCCGCAATAGATAATCCTTGGCTGGCAACACCTCGATCTGCTGTGAATGCCTGCAGATTAACCCGCGTTAAAAAACATAAAAACGCCTTGGTTACGTGGCTTGTTTCGCCTTCAGGCCGAGGCATTCTGCGGCGCCGCCGTAGGAACTTTCTGATTAACCCGTAATTTACGAGTTAACTAAATCCGTCTATTGACACCGCGACCAACGCCCTCTTATCTAGTCGACAACTGGCCTCTATTAGTTCAACCAACCCGTATTCAACTTGAATAAAAGTTCCAGGTTTTATTGCCAGTTTATTCACGCCCTTTTGTTCTTTCAGAAACGGACTTCGCTGCAAGGCTTCAAGGAGAGAAATCGATGACCCGCACTTCGCATACCCCCGAACTGGCAGCGCCGACTCTGGCGCCAGCGCAAAAAACCGCTATCAACCTGGCCGCCGCGGCACACCTGTTCGTCGAGGTTCCGCCCTACCCCGAAATGGACTGCGGGGACCTCATCGAACTGTTCTGGAACAAGTGCTATGTCGCCTCCCGCGTGCTGACAGCCGAAGACGTCGGCACCACAGTCAGCCTGCGCGTGCCGGAGAGTTTCATCGCCAGCGGCGCCGCGCGCATCCACTACCGGGTCATGCAGGTCGGCCATGGCCCCGCGCTGTCGGCGGCGACTCGGGTGCAGGTCAAACTCGATTGTCCCGGTGGCCAGCCATCGACACTCTGCGGCGATGAAAACCAGCAATTGGCGCCCGTTACCCTCCCCGACGCCATTCGCCGCCAGGGCGTCAATCCGAACCAGATCAAACGCGGCGTGCCGCTGACCATTGAACCCTATGTGAACATGGCCGAAGGTGACGAAATCACCTTGCGCTGGGGCGATGTACGCATGGACCTGACACCGGTCACGGCGGCGGATCTCGACCTGCCGATTCAGGTCTGGGTGCCGCCGGCGGTCATCGTCGAAGCCGGTGAGGATCTACGTCTGGACGTGACCTACTGCGTCATCGACCGGGTCGGCAACAACTCGAACTGGGCGCCACCACGGACGCTGAAAATCGGTTGTGTAAACCCGTACCTCAAGGTGCCGCTGAAACCAGCACTCAAAGCCGCCGAACCCATAAAGAAATGACTGTGACCAGCGGGCCTCGTGGCGAGGGGATTTATCCCCGTTGGACTGCGTAGCAGTCCCTTTCATGGGCTCGCTTCGCAACCCGGCCTGGAAAAATCCCCGCCCCACAAGGATTCCTCGATAAATGGTTAACCAGACAGCCAACACACCCTTCTATACATATTCCTAAAAGTTAGTTTATTTAATTTTTATACACGTTTAGGGTATATGCACCGGACCACCGGACATTCCTTCAATCGTCGCACTTCGCGGCGTTTTTCATGAAATGTGAGGTAGGTAGCATGGTCCGGAACACAATCACCCCAGTGCAGATCGCCAGGGCATTGCGTGCAGCCAGGGAGCGGCGCTGATGTCCAGTCTGGCCGATGCAAACGTCCAGTCGGATCTGGACATCGCCCCACTGTTGTTGCCCGCACAAGTCTTGCGCAACGACGCCCAGGCCATCCAGGCCGCCCGGGAACTGGCGGAGGTCGCTCGCGTACAGGCGGCCAAACGCGATCGCCAGCGCAAGTTGCCGTGGTCGGAAATTGAACAGTTCACCCGCAGCGGCCTGGGCAGTATTGCCATCCCGCGCGCTTACGGCGGCCCGCAGGTTTCGTTCGTGACGCTGGCCGAGGTGTTCGCAATCATTTCCGCCGCCGATCCGGCGCTGGGGCAGATTCCACAGAATCAGTTCGGCATCCTCAATCTGGTGCTCGGCAGCGCCACCGAAGCGCAGAAGAAACAGCTGTTCCAGAGTGTTCTGGAAGGTTGGCGCATCGGTAATGCCGGCCCGGAGCGCGGCACTAAAAACACCCTGGAACTGAAAGCGCGAATCACCGCCGACGGCGACGATTACCTGATCAACGGCCAGAAGTTCTATTCCACCGGCGCCCTGTTTGCCCATTGGGTCGCGGTGAAAGCGCTCAACGATGACGGCAAGCAAGTGCTGGCCTTCGTCCGTCGTGGCACACCGGGTCTGCGCATCGTTGACGATTGGTCGGGCTTCGGCCAGCGCACCACCGCCAGCGGCACGATCTTACTCAACAACGTGCGCGTCGACGCGGCGTTGGTGGTCGACAACTGGAGGATCAACGAAAGCCCGAACACCCAGGGCGCCGTGTCGCAGTTGATCCAGGCAGCAATCGATGCCGGCATCGCCCGTGGCGCCATTGATGATGCGATCGACTTTGTCAAAACCCGCGCGCGGCCATGGATCGATGCCAAGGTCGAGCGCGCCAGCGATGACCTCTACGTGATCGCCGACATCGGCAAACTGAAAATCGAACTGCACGCCGCCGAAGCGCTGCTGCGCAAGGCCGGGCAAGTGCTCGATCAGGTGCACGCCGCGCCGCTCACCGCCGAATCCGCCGCACGTGCCTCGATTGCGGTGGCCGAGGCGAAAGTGCTGACCACCGAAATCTCGCTGCAGGCCAGCGAAAAGCTTTTCGAACTGGCCGGCAGCCGCGCGACTCTCGCCGAATTCAATCTTGACCGCCACTGGCGCAACGCCCGCGTGCACACCCTGCACGACCCGGTGCGCTGGAAATACCACGCGGTCGGCGCCTTTCGCCTGAACGGCACGTTGCCTGCTCGTCACTCCTGGATCTAACGACCAGACATCTGGAGAAGCACATGACTTTTTCTCACCCCGTCGCAGTCATCACCAGCGATGAGCAGGCGCTGATCGTCGCCAGCGACCTGGCCGAAGACTTCAAACGCGACAGTGCCCTGCGCGACCGCGAACGCCGCCTGCCCTTGGCGGAGCTCGAAGTATTTTCCCGCTCCGGCCTGTGGGGCATCAGCGTGCCGAAGGCTTACGGTGGCGCTGGCGTATCCAATGTCACCCTGGCCAGGGTCATCGCGCTGATCGCTCAGGCCGACGGCTCGCTGGGGCAGATTCCGCAGAACCATTTCTACGCACTTGAAGTGCTGCGCGTGAATGGCAGCGACGAGCAGAAACGGCGGCTATACGCCGAAGTCCTCGCCGGCCAACGCTTCGGTAATGCGCTGGCGGAACTGGGCACCAAAACCGCCCACGACCGTGTCACCAGCCTCAAGCGTGACGGTGCTGGCTACCGCATCAATGGTCGCAAGTTCTACGCAACCGGCGCGATCTATGCGCAGCGCATTCCGACGTCCGTGGTCGATGAGCACGGCGTGCAGCAATTGGCTTTCGTCCCGCGCGACAGCAAAGGCCTGACCGTGATCGATGACTGGAGCGGCTTCGGCCAGCGCACCACCGGCAGCGGTTCAGTGCTGTTCGAGGATGTGTATGTAGCGGCTGACGATGTGCTGCCGTTCCAGAGCGCTTTCGAACGCCCGACCACCGTCGGTCCGCTCGCGCAGATTCTTCATGCCGCCATCGACACCGGTATTGCCCGCGCTGCTTACGAGGATGCGCTGCATTTTGTGCGCAGCAAGACGCGGCCATGGATCGACTCGGGGAACGACAACGCCAGCGAAGATCCGCTGACGCTGAAGAGCTTCGGCCACTTGAGCATTCGCCTGCACGCCACCGAAGCCCTGCTCGAACGCGCCGGCGAATTTCTCGATGCCGCGCAAGCCGACACCAATGCCGAGACCGTCGCCGCTGCCTCGATTGCCGTTGCCGAAGCACGGGCGATCAGCACAGAGATTTCTCTCGCCGCCGGCAGCACACTGTTCGAATTGGCTGGCAGTCAGGCCACCCTCAGCGAGCACGGCCTCGACCGTCACTGGCGCAACGCCCGGGTGCACACCCTGCACGACCCGGTGCGCTGGAAGTATCACGCGGTGGGCAACTACTACCTCAACGATGAAAAGCCGCCGCTGCGGGGGACAATCTGATGCCCGCTGCGAAAAAGAAGATCCTGCTCAATGCGTTCAACATGAACTGCATCGGTCATATCAACCACGGCTTGTGGACGCATCCGCGCGATACCTCGACCCGTTACAACACCATTGAATACTGGACAGAACTGGCGCAGTTGCTGGAGCGCGGGCTGTTCGACGGCTTGTTTATCGCCGACATCGTCGGCGTATACGACGTCTACCAGAACTCGGTTGACGTGACGCTGAAAGAGTCGATCCAGTTACCGGTCAATGATCCGCTGTTGCTGGTTTCGGCAATGGCGGCCGTCACCAAAAATCTCGGTTTCGGCCTGACCGCCAACCTCACTTACGAACCGCCGTATCTGTTCGCCCGACGCCTGTCGACGCTCGATCATTTGAGCCGTGGACGGGTCGGCTGGAATATCGTCACCGGTTATCTGGACAGCGCCGCCAAAGCCATGGGCTTGCGCGAACAGGTCGAACATGACCGCCGCTACGACCAGGCCGACGAGTACCTTGAGGTGCTCTACAAACTTTGGGAAGGCAGCTGGGAAAACGGCGCGGTGCTCAACGACCGCGAGCAGCGCATCTATGCGCAGCCCGACAAAGTGCACAAGGTCGAGCATACCGGCGAGTTCTATCAGGTCGAGGGTTATCACCTCTGCGAGCCGTCGCCGCAACGCACACCGGTACTGTTTCAGGCCGGCAGTTCCGATCGCGGTTTGCTCTTCGCCGGGCGTCATGCCGAGTGCGTATTTATCAGCGGCCAGAACAAGCCATCGACCAAAGTGCAGGTCGACAAGGTCCGCGCCAGCGCCGTAGAAGCCGGGCGCAACCCCGAAGATATCAAGGTGTTCATGGGCCTCAACGTGATCGTCGGCGCCACCGAAGAAGCGGCGTGGGCCAAGCACGCCGAGTACCTGAGCTACGCCAGTGCCGAGGCAGGCGTGGCGCATTTTTCCGCATCGACCGGCATCGACTTTTCCCAATACCAGATCGACGAACCGATCCAGTACGTGAAGAGCAACGCCATTCAATCGGCGACGAAAAACCTGCAGAACAACGACTGGACCCGACGCAAGTTGCTCGACCAGCACGCGCTCGGTGGTCGCTACATCACCGTGGTCGGCTCGCCCGGGCAAGTCGCCGATGAACTGGAAGCGTGGATCGCCGAAACCGGTCTGGACGGCTTCAACCTGACCCGCATTGTTACCCCGGAGAGCTACGTCGACTTCATTGAGCTGGTGATTCCGGAGTTGCAGCGGCGCGGCTCCTACAAGACCGCTTATGACAGCGGCACCTTGCGCGAGAAGTTGTTTCACCAAGCGGCGCAGCTGCCAGATCAACACACCGGATCTTCGTACAGGCATTAAAAAGCTTCGCGAGCAGGCTCACTCCTACAGGGGAACGCATTCCAAATGTAGGAGCGAGCCTGCTCGCGATGAGGCCCGCCCAGACACCACAAATTCATGCACTGACTGGAAAAAACCATCATGACCAAGAAACTCCTGTCCCACCCAGTCAAAGCACTGGCCCTGGCCTTCGGCCTGTTCAGTTCGGCGGTGTTCGCCGCCGATGCGCCGCTGAAAATCGGCACCACCGCCGCGTTTGCCATCCCTCTGGAAGCCGCCGTCGAGGAGGCCTCCAAACAAGGTCTGAAAGTCGAACTGGTGGAGTTCACCGACTGGATCGCGCCGAACGTCAGCCTCGCCGCCGGCGACATCGACGTGAATTATTTCCAGCACATCCCGTTTCTGGAAAACGCCAAAGCCGCGTCAGGTTTTGACCTGGTGCCGTTCGCACCGGGAATCATCAACAACGTCGGCCTTTATTCGAAGAAATACAAAAGCTTCGATGAGCTGCCCGAAGGCGCTAGCGTCGCCATCGCCAATGACCCGATCAACAGCGGTCGCGGTCTGCAATTGCTGGCCAAGGCCGGGTTGATCACGCTGAAACCGGGGGTGGGCTACAAAGCCACCGAGGACGACATCGTCGCCAACCCGAAAAAGATCAAGATTCTGCAAGTCGAAGCCGTGCAACTGGTGCGCGCCTATGACGATGCCGATCTGGTCCAGGGCTACCCGGCCTACATTCGCCTGGCGAAGACTTTCGATGCCGGCTCGGCGCTGCTGTTTGACGGCCTCGATCACAAGGAATACGTAATCCAGTTCGTCATCCAGCCGAAGAGCAAAACCGATCCGCGCCTGATCAAGTTCGTCGATATCTACCAGCATTCGCCGGTGGTGCGCGCCGCGCTGGATAAGGCCCACGGCAAGCTGTATCAAGCCGGCTGGGAAAGCTGAGCATGACGGCCGCGATCCAACGGCGACTGGCCATTCCAGAGCCACACAACGCTGAAAAAACCGAGCTTCATCCTGAACTCAATCGCGCCCATGTGCGCTTCATCGGCCTGGGCAAAACCTATAACGGTCGGCAAGGCCCGGTCGCGGCATTGCAGGGCGTCGATCTGGCGATTCAGCGCGGTGAAGTGTTCGGCATCATCGGCCGCAGCGGCGCTGGCAAATCGTCGCTGATCCGCACGATCAATCGTCTCGAACAACCGACCTCGGGCCGGGTGTTGATCGATCAGGTGGACATCGGCAAATTCGATGAAGACCGACTCGTCGCATTGCGCCGGCGTATCGGCATGATCTTCCAGCATTTCAATCTGATGTCGGCCAAGACCGTTTGGCAAAACGTCGAATTGCCGCTGAAAGTGGCGGGCGTGCCGAAAGAGCAACGCGAGAAAAAGGTCCGCGAATTGCTCGAGCTGGTTGGCCTGCAAAGCAAGCACAAGGCCTATCCGGCGCAACTGTCGGGCGGGCAGAAGCAGCGGGTCGGCATCGCCCGCGCGCTGGTGCATGACCCGGACATTTTGCTGTGCGACGAAGCCACTTCAGCGCTGGATCCGGAAACCACGCAATCGATCCTCGGCCTGCTGCGCGAGATCAACAAACGCCTGGGTCTGACCATCGTCTTGATCACCCATGAAATGGCGGTGATCCGTGAAATCTGCGACCGCGTGGTCGTGCTTGAGCACGGCCGTATCGTCGAGCAAGGCCCGGTCTGGGAAGTGTTTGGCAATCCGCAGCACGAGGTCAGCCAGACCTTGCTCGCACCGCTGCAACACGCGTTGCCGGAGGAGTTGCAGAGCCGTTTGCTGACGCAGCCAACCTCTTGCGAAGCGGCTGTGGTGTTGCGCTTGCAGTTCACTGGCAGTGCCGCTGATGAACCGGATCTGGCCGCATTATTTGCGGCGCTGGGTGGCCAGGTGAAGCTGCTTCACGGCGGCGTTGAGCGCATTCAGGGCCATGCGCTCGGGCAACTGTTGTTGGCCGTCAGCGGCTCATCGCTCGACGCCGGACAATTGCGCGAACGCGCCGGGCAGTGGGCGCAACGGGTGGAGGTACTGGGCTATGTGGTTTGATCGCTTGCTGCAGGGTTTTATCGATACGTTTTTGATGGTCGGCGTGTCTTCACTGATCGCGCTGCTGGTGGGGATTCCCATGGCAGTGATTCTGGTCACCAGCGACAAGGGCGGCATCTACGAGGCGCCGGTGCTGAACCGTGCGCTGGGCGCCTTCGTCAATCTGTTCCGCTCGATCCCGTTCCTGATTCTGATGGTTGCGCTGATTCCGTTCACCCGCTTGATCGTCGGTACCACTTACGGTGTGTGGGCGGCGGTGGTGCCGCTGACCATTGCCGCGACGCCATTTTTTGCACGGATTGCCGAAGTCAGTCTGCGCGAGGTAGACCATGGTCTGATCGAGGCCGCGCAGGCGATGGGCTGCCGGCGCTGGCATATCGTCTGGCATGTGTTGTTGCCTGAGGCATTGCCGGGGATTGTCGGTGGTTTCACCATTACCCTGGTGACGATGATCAACTCCTCGGCCATGGCCGGTGCGATTGGTGCGGGCGGTTTGGGTGATATCGCTTATCGCTACGGCTATCAACGTTTTGACAGCCAGATCATGTTGACGGTGATCGTGTTGCTGGTGGCGTTAGTGGCGGTGATCCAGTTGGGTGGGGATCGGTTGGCGCGGGGGTTGAACAAGCGTTGAGTCCATACTTAATCAGCGCAAGGGAATGCTGCCCTCTTGCGCTGATAGCATTCACCGCAGCAAAGGTTAGCGAGAAAACAAACGCTGGAAAAAGGAGGATTTGCTGGTTTTGGGTTGGGTGGATGGCTCTGGATTGCTTGCGGTCAGTGAGGACGACATGGGCGCCGATACGGGTTCGGCCGCCAGCACGGAACGTTTCATATAGATTTCCTGAGCGCTCAGCCCTGTCGCGTCCATCTCGAAGATGAGGCCAAGCGCTTTACTGTTTTCCCAAAGCGCCTTGGCAGCCTCCCATACACCATGCTCCTTCAAGTATCCGATAAGACCTCGATAATCGTGTTTGAATCGATTGACAAGAATTGAATACTGCTCGGGGGAATCAATCGAATCCATTCGCAGTGCCGAACCAAAACCCAGGCTTTCAGGAACCGTGACAAATCTGACCGACTGGGCCGGTGCGATTTCACTAACCAGCGCTTCATGGCCAACAGAAGGCTCCGGCTTGTAATGGCCAGAACTATTGTCGATGGTAAATCCTGCGGTATTCAGCGGGTCGATTTTCAATATGCCCGCAAACTCCGGCAACCCCATACCCGGCTGTATGCCCATATGTTGTTGATACATATTGGCAAAGAGACGAAGCCTCCCGGTTTGATCGCGGAACAGGGCTACTGCATCACCGAATGCCGTCGGTGTCCAGACTGAGGACTCTCCCTCATAAGCTTCCATACCCCGCCCATAAACCACGCCGGTGCTCGCGAACGATTGTGCTTCGTCGTTCCAGATCAGTTCTTCAAACCATCCCGTCTCAATGCTCTTGGCCATAGGGTTGACGATATCGCTGATGAAAACATCTGCCGGAATTTTTACCGTGCCTTGCCAGTCGTAAAAGCTGACGGGGTTATTTCCCACCATCGTATAGCGATTCAGCCCATCAGCTTTTCCTGCCGGGTCGGGACATATCCAGCGCTGCAGCCATGGCGCGAAGTATCGATATCCATAGTAATAAAGTCCGGTAGCGTCGAATTCCCGGCCCGAATAACGGGTTGTCTTGTGCTTTACCGTCAGTGCATCTCTGCCGGCCCAGCACGCCGTACCGCCATACGGGTAAAAGTGCTCCTGACTGAGAAGCCCGGCAGACTCATCCAATTCCAAAGTGCTGGAGCCGAGATGATCGCCAAGGCTATAACACTGCTGATCAATTTCATCGCCATCAGGCCAATGGAGCAGGCGCACCTGATTACGCCCTGTCTCGATACTGATTACATGCCATTCTCGACCATCCGCCCCGCGGTGGACCTCAAGGTTTGGCAGATAGCGCACTTCCGCTCGACGCATCTTCCCGGATGCTTGAATGACATGGGTCTTGCGCAGCCGATGACCCGGTTCACTGCAGCGATAACATTCGTAGTCATCGGTCTTATTCCCGCGGTTGACCAGCGCAACCCGAGTTAGCTCATTACGGACATTCCACGTCATGGCCTGACCACGTTGCAACTCGAGCTGATTACCCGCCGCATCAAATCCCAGCGCTATCTCCGCTTCCCCGGGCAAAGAACCATCGTCGCGCTGCGCCAGGCTCCGATTGCTGTGATGGGAGGTGTACATCGAAAACCCCGGCGCACCGCTGTGGTGGCGGGTGATCAGATTACCCGCTGCGTCGTAATCGATTTTTTGCGTGTAGTTGCGCCGTTGATTGGGGTCCAGCGGCGTTGGCAGAAGATCCGGTAAAGCCGGGCCATGGCTCGGCTTGCTGACCTCCCAACCGCTGGCCTCGACCAGCTGATAAAGGCTGTCGTAGCGATACCGACTGACCGGATCGATACGCTGATTGTTGAACAAGGACACGACTTGAGTCTTGTCTTCCAGGCTGATGATGTTGCCAACCGGATCGTAGACATAATTCAGATCCTGCAACGCAGGTCGCGCGCCGATACTGGCGAGCAGTCTGAGCAACCGGCCGTCAGCGCGGCTGTATTCGGCACGGGCGATGACGCCGTTGCCGGCCGTCTCACTTTCGATCTGACCCTGCGCGTTGTAGCGAATGGCACTGACCAGACACGTCGGCTGCCTGCCGTCGCCGGCCTGCAACAGCCAGGTCGCGCAAGACTGCCCGGCCACGTTGTAATGCTGCGTGCTGAGGTTGCCCATCGCGTCGGTGTGATGCTGCAAGTCGCCTGTCGGATTGAACGTCTGCCGGGTGATGTAGGTTGTTTTCTCGAGGTAGTCATCCCGCCGATCGGGTTCGATTGGCCAGTCAGGCGTC
Source organism: Pseudomonas sp. SWRI81 (assembly GCF_014268545.1). NCBI lineage: Bacteria > Pseudomonadati > Pseudomonadota > Gammaproteobacteria > Pseudomonadales > Pseudomonadaceae > Pseudomonas > Pseudomonas sp. SWRI81. Next base: position 38,556 of record NZ_JABWQS010000028.1, on the reverse strand, counting down.
TCCAGCTCAATCAAAAAACGTCGCGACTCCACCAGCACTGCGCCGCCGAGGCCGTAGTCATCGAAGTGCCGATTGCCGGCCGGGTCATCGTGGCGGATCGGACGGCCGCATTGATTGTGCTGGGCGCAATCATCCGTGGCGCTGCCATAATTCCAGCGCTCGACCACGCAGGACTGCCCGTCATGCGTTTGCTCAGTCAGCGCCAGCGGACGCTGCAGATCATCGTATTGGCGATGACTCTGGCTACCACGCGCATCCCAGTCAGAACAAACCGACCCCGCTTCATTCAACAGCCGCACCTGCCAGCCAGCGTCAACGCTGTCTGTGAACAATGCCTGGCCACTCAATGCGTAGCTTGTGGTCAGATTCGGCTTCGGCGCAACGCCCCACAACCGCGGATCCCACGACGCCACCTGACGCCCCACGTCATCAAACACCTGCCGGGTGATGCGCGCGTCGATGTCGGGTTTGTCCGGATGCCGACAATAGGCAACGCTACGAATTGCCAATGCGCGCGGGTCAATGACCGACAAGGTCGGCGTGGTGGTGTCGCGGCGAGTGTTCACGGCTACGCGAGTCCTCGGGTCAGTGTCCCCATACTGAGCCGGTTTTCCGTGGTTCGATACTGTAAGAACTAACAGGTGCTAAGCTGCGTGCAACGCGATGGCTCATAGCCACTGAACTCATCTGATGACGTCGCTGGTTACGAATAAAAGGCAAGATCCTTGGTGAAAACCAGACATTTCCCACAGGTAATTTTCCGTTTCACCGGGCATGACCACCGCCCTTTGCAGGACGATTCCTAGATTATTTTCGACGCTTGTGCCCGAAATATCCCGTAGCTAATCTCCGACCGTCACTGTTCGGCAGTGACCGGGTGTAGTCGCTCGGATTCGCTGGGCGTGCAGTCAGACCTGACATCAGCAGAGAGTTTTCATCTGATGGATGGCGGCTGGGCGCGGGGCACTTTCAAGTGCGCCGATGCTTGTGATCAGCGACTGACCCGCGTGCAGCCGCCGCCTGCTCGTTTAGTCGCGAAATGGTTGGCTCCCACTTGAAGTCAGGAGTTTACCTATGGAAAAACATCTTCCCGATCCTCCGTTCAACCTTGCCTCTCACCAGAACTTTACTGCGGATCTGCTCAAGGATCGCTCCGCCCTTTGCCGAGCAGTGGACACCCATCTGGCCGGCAACCCCATGAACCTGCCAGGGCAAAAACGCGTGTACAGCATCAGCAATGATGTATCGCTGGAGGACGCCCAGTTGTATGTCGCCGACCTGCTGCGCTGCGCCTCGGTGACTGTGCACCAGTGTGGCGATCATCTCGGAGGCGAAGATCGGGCCATGGTGTTCTCGGTCTGGCATTTGCTGGAGATGGCCAAGGCGATGGTCGATCGCTCGATCGACTGTCTGGAGATGAAGCGCAACTGAAACCGGCCCTGAGGATCGCAGACCTGGGCAGCACCAGCAGAGCTTGCAAGGGCCCCGTTGGCGCTGCCCAAGTCGGCGATCTTTCAAGCGCGAAAACGCTTATAGTCAGGCCTGACTTCGCCGACACAGCCCCGATCATGAAACAGACGCCTACCGACCTCGAACAGATTACCGCCACGACCCTAAGCCACTACAACTCAGTGGCCGAAGACTTCCGTGAAGGCACCCGCGACCACGACGTCAGCCAGAACATCGATGCGTTGCTGCGCCACATCAGGTCGCAGGCGCCGTTCACGATCCTCGATTTCGGCTGCGGCCCGGGGCGCGACTTGCAGACGTTCACGCGAATGGGGCATGTCGCCGTCGGTCTCGACGGTTCGCTGGAATTCGCGCGGATGGCCCGCGAGGACAGCGGTTGCGAGGTCTGGCAGCAGGACTTCCTCAAGCTGGACTTGCCGACCGCGCGCTTCGACGGCGTCTTCGCCAACGCCACGCTGTTTCATGTGCCCTCGCAGGCGTTGCCGCAGGTGCTCAAGCAATTGCACGGCACGCTGAAAGCCGATGGCGTGTTGTTCAGTTCCAATCCGCGCGGGGACAATCGTGAGGGCTGGAACGGCCCGCGATACGGCGCCTACCACGACCTTGAAGCCTGGCGTCGATTGCTGACGGATGCCGGGTTTGTCGAACTGGAGCACTATTACCGTCCCGCCGGTCTGCCCCGCGAGCAGCAACCGTGGCTGGCCAGCGTCTGGCGCAAGGTCTGACCTACGGCGCGGCGAGCGCTTCGTAACGGCTGACCGAACCTTGCGGTGTCAGCGCCATCACGCTATGCCCGGGCAGCATCTGCCCCTCCAGTTCACGCGGGACGGCGTCAAAGTTGGCGATCAGTCGCGTGCCGTCCTCGAACGTGGTCCGCTGCACTTTTCTGTCCTCGCTCAGCCACTCGAAAGCACTGAGCGCCTGGGTCGCCAGTCGCTCGTGCAGCGGACGGAAAAACCGCTCCTGACGCGCAATCAACGGCAACCGCTGCGCAAGCGTCGTTGCACTCAGGTGATACAGCGGTGGCACGTTGTAGAGCAGCTGCGCGAGTTCGTTTTCGATGCGCACGTTGCTCAATTTCAGGCTGTCGAACAGCCAGTGATGGCTAGTAATGATCGATCCGTGAAACACCGTTTGGTACAGCGGTAAACGGTTCTCGGGTTCAAAGTGAATGCGCCGATACGACGCCTTCACCGGCACCGGCTTGAAGAACACTGCCGGTTGTTCCGGTGGATACCACTGACCGACGAAGAACGGCGAGCCGGGTTCTTGCATCTCGCCATCGCCCCAACCGATCACCGGCGTCTGCATGCCATGGGCAAACAGCAGGCCACGGGCGGTGGTCGCGTTGCCGCCCTCGGAACCGCTCGGCATTCGCAGGGTTTCGTTGAGCCAGCGGGAGGCCGCGACATTGCCTTCGGCGTTCTGCGCCTGGGTCAGGGGCGCGTCGGAACGATAGCTGTCGAACACCATGCCCGCGGCGTAAGCATCGAGAAACCAGCTGTTGAACCCGGCAGCCTGCTGGATGGCGCGCACGCGTTGCTCCAGTAGCGGTCGCACGCACCGCGGATCGATGTAGTGGCCCGCCTGTTGAAAACCGCGTTTCAGCGCACCGCCCTCCAACACAATTGCGCAATCGCGGTTTGCCCGGTCGCCCAGGTGCGCAGTGGTCCAGTCCGGGTTTTCGTCACCGCGCAACGCTGTCTCGTAAGAGTCGTACGGCGCGATCAGATAGCCCGCCTTTACCGCAGCGCGAACCGCTTGCGGATGCCACAGCCCGCCCTCCCAGCCTTCGCCGAGTCCCAACCACAAACGCGACAGCCCGGCGTCCTGCAGTTGCTGGATGGTACGTTGCGACAAGGTGCTGCCCCAGCGCGTCGAGTCGGACGTCAGCGCATTCGCCAAGGCACTGGCCAGTTGCGCGCGCACCTCGGCGTAACTGTTGACCAGCGCCGACATGTCCGGGACCGCTTGAGCCTGCCAGGTCTTGCGTGCCTGGGTGTTCAATGCCTGGTTGAGACTGCGCAACAGCAGGCTCTGCTGATAGCGGTTGAGCAAGGTCTCGCTCGCGATCAGTCGCAGCGCTTCAGCATCCATTGCGGCGCGCAGCTCGCCGGCAAGCGGCGCCGAACCACGCAAACGGGCGAGCAGCAGCGGCCAATTGCGCACGTCGTCCGGCCCCAACAGGCCGTTGCCCCACAAGTAGACGTGGCTGGCGCCCAGCAGCTTGCGGGCCTGCGGGGTTTTCGCGAGCTTGTCCTGCAAGGTTTCGTACTGGCCACTGTCGATCAGCCATTGCTTGTAGCGTCGAGCGCCGGCCAACGGTTCGCCAGTGCCGAGGAACAGGCGGAACGTCAGCGGCCTTGAGGGTTCAAGCGAGGTAAAGCGATGCCGCGCCGATAACGCCAGCGCATCGCCGTCCGTGGTGAAGCGCAGCTGATTGTTATAAGGCTCGGTCATCAGCCAGTGCAGGCTGAACCCGGCATGCGCCATCCCCCACAGCGGCAGGCTCAGGTCCTGGATGGTATCGAGTGCGCCTTGGTTGATCAGAAACCGGCGCCAGACGGGATCGCCACGGGGCACGTAATGCCCTTCGGCAAGCGGCCAGATCAGTGCCTGGCCCATCGCACTGCCGGGCTGATGCAAAAACTCTAGTTCGGAAGGTGTCCGCGCGGTGATCGAGAACGACACCTCGCGCTGGTCCAGCTCGACACTGAGCGCCCAGACACCCCCGCCCCACTGCCAGTCGAGGCGGTTGTCGCGCCTGTTCAGTTGGCTGACCGTGTGCCGCAGCCCACCGGTCGAGGCCTGCACGGCGGGGCGGCCGGTGGGTTCGACACGTACCGCCAATGTTGCCGGATCGACCGCGACTCGCCACAGCGCGTTTTCCAGCAGGACTTCGGCCAGCGATGACGGCGACAGACTCAGGCCCGCCAGCAGCAGGAGATGGCGCAAGCAGCCAGCAACGGTCGACATCGGACGTCCCTCCTCAAATGAAGGAGGGACGTTAACCCAAGCCGTTGCTGCTGTAAGTCAGACCATTCCCAAAGATGCGTGGCCCGCCATCACCGCGCCGCCTGCTCGTCCTTCTGCGGTTCGCGGATCTTGTACCAGGCCACATACAGCGCCGGCAGGAACAACAGCGTCAGCAGCGTTGCCACCACGATCCCGCCAATCATGGCGTAGGCCATCGGCCCCCAGAACACTTCCCGGGCGATCGGGATCATGCCCATGCTCGCGGCCGCCGCGGTCAGCAGGATCGGCCGGCGCCGGTGTTCAGTCGCTTCCACCACCGCATCCCAGGGCGCATAGCCTTTCTGTTCGAACTCATCGATCTGCGTCACCAGAATCACCGAGTTGCGGATGATGATGCCGATCAGCGCGAGAATCCCCAGGATCGCCACAAAACCCATCGGCGTACCGGTCGGCACCAGCGCCAGCACCACGCCAATCAGCCCCAGCGGCGCGACACTGGCCACCAGGAACATCTTCTGCACGCTGTGCAACTGGATCATCAGGAAGGTCGCCATCAGAAACAGCATCAACGGCAGAACCTTGGCAATCGGCCCCTGGGCCTTGCCGCTCTCCTCGACCGTGCCGCCCGTGGCGACCTTGTAACCGACCGGCAATTTGGCCGCGAAGGCGTCGATCGACGGCTTGAGCAGTTTCACCAGATCGGTCGGCTGGATCTCGTCACGCACCGACGCCTTGATGGTGATGGTCGGCAAGCGATCGCGACGCCACACCAGCGGCTGCTCCAGTTCATAGCGCACGGTGGCGAACGCCAGCAGCGGAATCGAGGTGCCGCTCGGCGTGACGATTTGCAGGTTTTGCAGGGTCTCCGGCGTCCCGCGCTCGGCATCCACCGCACGGCCGACGACGTTGATCAGGTAGATGTCGTCATCGACCTGGGTCAAGGGTGCGCCGCTGACGATGCTGTTCATCAGGTTCGCCACGTCTTCGGACGACAGCCCGAGCTGGCGTGCCTTGTCCTGGGCAATGTCGATGCGCAGGACCTTGCCCGGCTCGTTCCAGTCGTAAATGATCTCGCCGATGTGCGGGTTTTTGTCCAGTTCGGTCGCCAGATCGATGGCGTGCCTGCGCACCTGATCGACGTCCTTGCCGCTGACCCGGTACTGGATCGGGCGGCCCACTGGCGGGCCCATTTCCAGCGCCTGCACGTAGCTGCCGATGCCGACGAAGTCTTTGTGCAGACGCTCGCGCAGGCGCTGGCTCAACGCCTCGCGCGCTTCGAAATCCTTGCTGACGATCACCAGTTGCGCGTAGTACGGGTTTTGCAATTGCTGGTCGAGGGGCAGGTAGAAACGGATCGCGCCCTGGCCGATGTAAGTGCTCCAGCGCACGATGTCCGGATCGCCCTTGAGGGTCGCTTCGAGCTTGTCCACTGCTTTGCGGGTTTCGTCGATCGAAGCGTTTTGCGGCAGGTTCAGGTCAACCAGAATCTCCGGACGGTCCGAGGCCGGGAAGAACTGGTTCTGCACAAAGCGCATGCAAAAGACCGCCAGCACGAACAACAGCACGGTAATGCCGATGGCCCACCAGCGATTGCGCATGGCCCACAACAGACCGCCATTGAACGCGCGACCGATGCGCCCCGGCTCGGCAGCGTGCGGCTTCACATTGGCGCTGAGGATGTGCACACCAATCACTGGCGCAAAGAACACCGCCACCACCCACGAGACGATCATCGCCACCGCGATCACCGCAAACAGGGTGTAGGTGTATTCACCGGCGGAGCTGGCGTTGAGGCCGATGGGCACGAAACCGGCGACGGTCACCAGCGTACCGGTGAGCATCGGGAAGGCCGTCGAGGTGTAGGCGAACGTCGCCGCCTGCTCCTTGCTCTCGCCCATTTCCAGGCGCGTGACCATCATTTCCACGGTGATCATCGCGTCGTCCACCAGCAGACCAAGGGCGATGATCAGCGCGCCGAGGGAAATCCGCTGCATGGTGATGCCGCTGTATTCCATGAACACAAACACCATCGCCAGCACCAGCGGGATCGAGCAGGCCACCACCAGACCGGCACGTACGCCGAGGCTGATGAAGCTCACCACCAGCACGATGATCACCGCTTCGAACAAGGCGCTGGTGAAACCGCCCACTGCCTCCTCAACCACCACTGCCTGATCGGACACGGTGTGCACGCCGACGCCTACCGGCAGGTCCGCGGTGAGTTGGTCGATGCGCGCGTGCAAAGCCTTGCCGAACTCCTGAACGTTGCCGCCCTTTTGCATGGCTATCGCCAGGCCAATGGCCGGCTTGCCGTCGAAACGAAATTCCGGCGTTGCCGGATCGACGTAGCCACGGCTGATATCGGCGACATCAGCCAGACGATAAAAACGGTCATTGAGCTTGAGGTTGACCTCGGCCAGATCCTTTTCCGAAGCGAACTGGCCCGAGGTGCGCACGGAAATCCGCTCGGGACCGGCCTCGATCACCCCGGCCGGGGTCACGGCGTTCTGCGATTGCAGGCTTTGCACGACCTGGCGCTGATCAATCCCCAGCGCGGCCAGTTTGCGGGTGGAGAAATTCAGGTAAATGACTTCGTCCTGCTGGCCGACCATTTCGATCTTGCCCAGCCCCGGCACATTGCGAATCTCGGCCCGCGCCTGTTCCACGTAATCGCGCAATTGGCGCATGGTCAGGCCGTCGGCGGTAAAGGCGTACACCGAGCCGTACACGTCACCGAACTCATCGTTGAAGCCCGGCCCTTGAATCCCCTGGGGAAACTGGCCGCGAATGTCGTCGATTTTCTTGCGCACCTGGTACCAGATTTCCGGGATGTCCTTGGCACTGGTGGTGTCGCGCAGGTACACGTACACCGTCGATTCGCCGGGGCGCGTGTAGCTTTTCACGTAGTCGAGGGAGTCGAGTTCCTCGAGTTTTTTCTCGATGCGATCGGTGACCTGCTTGAGGGTTTCCTCCTGAGTCGCGCCCGGCCACTTGGTCTGGATCACCATGGTCTTGATGGTGAATGACGGGTCTTCTTCGCGGCCCAGATTGAAGTAGGAAAACACCCCCATGAGCAATCCGACGAACATCAGATACCAGACGAATGACTGATGCTTGAGGGCCCATTCGGAGAGGTTGAAAGAGCCTTTCATTGACTGTCCTCGTCAAGTTTTACCGATTGTCCGGGTTTGAGACTGTTGACGCCGGCGCTGACCACGCGCTCGCCATCCTTCACACCGCCGGCCAGTACCACGCTGCTGTCGGTGCGGCTGATGACCGTGACGTCGCGAGGGCTGACGGTTTTGCTCTGGGTATCGATCACCCAGATCCGCGCTTTGCCCTCGACCTCCTGCAACGCCGTGGCGGGTAACTCGATACGCGGTTTGATCGCTGAGCTGAGGGTCACACTGATTGCCGTGCCGAGGCGAAAACCGTCCGGTGTATCGGTCAGGGTCAGACGTGCGCGGCGGGTACGCGTGGCGCTCTGTGCCTGGGGTTCGATCTCGCGGATGATCGCCGTGGTGTGGATGCTCGGGTCGAGCTGTGCAGCGACCGAAAACACCACGTCGTCGGGAAGCTGATCGACCAGCGTGTCGGGCAGGTCGATCACCGCCTCCTTGATGTCCGGTTGCGCCAGCGTCACCACTTGCTGCCCCGCCGTCACCACCTGCCCGGCCTCGGCGTTCCAGGCGGTGACCACCGCTTTGTGGTCGGCACGCAGTTCGGTGTAGCTGAGTTGGTCCTTGCTCTGGTTGACCGCCGCGCGTGCCTGGTCCAGGGAAGCCTGGGTAGTTTTCAGATCCGTGTTGGCAACGTCCAGTTGCGCCTGGGCGCCAACGCCGCGATCGAACAGCGCCTGCTGCCGCCGTGCGTTGGCTTGCGCGTTGATCAGTTGCGCCTGGACCCTGGCCAGATCGCCCTGAGCCGAGCGCAACTGGTTTTGCTGATCGGACGGATCGAGGGTCGCAAGCAACGTGCCCTTCTGCACCTCGGCGCCGACATCGACGTTACGACTGGCGATACGCCCGCCGACGCGGAAACCGGTATTGCTTTCGTAGCGCGCCTGGATGCTCCCGGCAAAGCGGCCGAGATTTTCCTCGCTCAAGGCTTCAACCTTGACCGACAGCACCGGCCGCACCGGCTCCGGCGCGGCTTCCTTTTCCGAGCAGGCGGTGAGTATCAGCGCCATGCACAACAGCCCGAAACGCTTCATGGTTGCGCTCCCGGTTGCAAATCCTTGTAAGTGTTTTCAGCGATTTCGACTTTCATCCCCGGGTGCAGCAATTGCCCTCCGGCGACGATGACTTTTTCGCCGCCCTTGAGCCCCTCGCTGATGATGACTTTGCCGGTCAGGTAGCGGCCAACCGTGACGTTGTGCAATTGCGCTTCACCGTTGCCATCGACCAGCCAGACCGCCGGCGCGCTGATGTTCTTCGTCAGTGCCGACCACGGCAATTCGACCGCCGATTTGCCTGAGCCTTTGGCCGTGGCGCTGACCACTGAGCCGAGCTGCATGCCCGGCGGCAGTTTGTCGAGGCTGACCTTGACCTGCACGGTGCCCGATTGCGCCGATACCGCCGGGGTAATCTCGCGCACGGTGCCGGTGGTTTTGACCTGCGGATTGTCGAGCAGGCTGACCACAATCGAACGCTCTGCCGGGCGCTCGGCGAGCAGCGATTCGTAAACGTTGAACACTGCGTCGCGGTCGCCATCACGGGCCAGGCTGAAGATCGGTGCGGTGGCCTGCACCACCTGGCCCACTTCGGCCTGGCGCTCGGTGATGATCCCCGGCGCATCGGCGATCAACGCGGTATAGCTGAGCTGGTCCCTGGCGTTGGCCAATTGCGCCTGGGCGGCGCTCAATGCGCTCTGGCTGCTGCGCAACGCCGCTTGTGCCGAATCGTATTCGCTTTGGCTGGTGTAGCCCTTGGGCAGGAGTTTTTGCTGACGGACGAACGCCGCCGCTGCCTGCTTCACGCGGGCCTGTTCGGCGACGACCTGGGCCTGGGCGGAATCGACGTTGGTCTGCAAATCTTTCGGGTCGAGTCTGGCCAGCACCTGTTTGGCGGTGACACGGTCGCCGACGTCGACCATGCGCTGGATGATCTTGCCGCCGACGCGAAATGACAATTGCGTCTGCACGCGTGCCTGCACATCACCGGTGAGGGTCACCGCTGCGGCGTAGTTTGCCGGTTCGACCTTTTGCACAAAGACCCTTGGCAAGTATTCCTGAGCAGGTTTCTTGTCGCCGCAAGCGGTGAGCAACGCCATGGCGCTCAACGCCATCAGCACTTTCAATCCGGGACCCGCCATGCACACTCCTTGGCCTGTAATGCTGCTGTCGAGACGATACGACTTCAGAGCTTAGAACAGGGTTCCACGCTTGCCCGTCCTGACACCAGATTTATATCTGCAGGAGCTGCCGCAGGCTGCGATCTTTTGATCTTATTGAAAACAACATCAAAAAATCGCAGCCTTCGCCAGCTCCTACACGGGTATCGTGTGACGGATTCAGCGTATGCGGAGAAGGATTTCATGCTCAACACCCTGGCGGTGGCCAATTACCGCTCGATCAATAAATTGGTGATTCCACTGGGCCGGCTGAACCTGATCACCGGGCCCAACGGCAGTGGCAAGTCCAACCTCTACCGGGCCTTGCGCCTGCTGGCGGAAACCGCGCAGGGTGGCGTGGTCAATGCGCTGGCTCGCGAAGGCGGGCTGGATTCGACGTTCTGGGCCGGGCCGGAAACCCTCAGCCGGCGCATGCGCAGCGGCGAGGTGGCCATCCAGTCCACGGTTCGCCAGAGCGTGAAACGTCTGCGCCTGGGGTTTGCCGGGGAAGATTTCAGTTATTCGATCAGTCTGGGTCTGCCGGAACCAAGCCAGTCCTGTTTTTCACTCGATCCGCAAATCAAGCGCGAATGCATCTGGGCAGGCCCCGTGTTTCGCCCCGCGAGCCTGCTGGTGGACCGCAATGGCCCGATGGTCCGCGCCCGCGCCGAGCGCACATGGGAGGTACTGGCGCAATACACGCCGGACTTCGACAGCCTGTTCGATCAGGTCGGCAGCCTGCGCGGTTCGCCGGAGGTACTTGAATTGCGCGAGTTTATCCGCCGCTGGCGCTTTTACGATCACTTTCGCAGCGACGCCGACGCACCGGTGCGTCAGCCACAACTGGGCACCCGCACGCCGGTGCTGCATCACGACGGCAGGGACCTGGCAGCGGCGTTGCAGACGATTATTGAAATCGGCGATCCGGAAGCGCTACAGGCGGCAATCAGCGATGCCTTCCCCGGCGCGCGCTTGCACATCGCGCCGTTGGCCGGTGGCCGTTTTGCCATCGAGTTTTATCAGGAAGGCTTGCTGCGGCCGTTATCGGCGGCGGAATTGTCAGACGGCACGTTGCGTTACCTGTTGCTGGTCGCGGCATTGCTGACACCGAGACCACCGACACTGATGGTGCTGAACGAACCGGAAACCAGCCTGCATCCGGATCTGCTGCCGGCGCTGGCACGCCTGATCATCCGCGCGTCGCAGCAGTGCCAGGTGTGGGTGGTGTCCCATGCGCGGCGATTGATCTCGGCATTGCAGGAAGATCCGGAATGCAACTGCATCGTGCTGGAGAAGACGCTGGGGCAGACCGGGATTGTCGGCCAGCGGGTGCTGGATGAACCGGCGTGGCATTGGCCGGATTAAGCGGTGGCTGAAAAATTCGCGAGCAGGCTCGCTCCCACAGAAGACCGCGTACCACTGTGGGAGCGAGCCTGCTCGCGAAGGCAATTTCAGCGTCACTACTGAATCAACGGATCAACCCTGCCACTTGCCGCCTTCGACAATCACACTCTCAGGCCGGGTGTCATCACTCAGCTCCTTGCGCACATATTGGTCATACAGCTTGAGCAGATACTTCTCTTCCCCAAGCTTCGCCAGCTCAGCGTTGACCCAATCGCGCAATTCGAGATTGCCTTTCTTCACCGCCGGCGCAATCGGCGCTTCTGCCCCGAGCTTTTCCTCCAGCACGCGATAGCCCGGGTTCTGCTTGGCCCAACTGAACAGCACCAGATTGTCCTGCGCATAGGCATCGCCGCGACCGTTGGCCAAGGCTTGCAGCGACTCGGAATTTTTCTCGAACTTGAGCAACTTCCAGTCCGGGTGGTTTTTGGTCAGCCAGATATCCGCCGTGGTGCCGGTCGTGACAATGGTGGTGCGGGTCGCCAGGTCATCGAGTTTTTTCACCGAGCTGCCCTGCGGTACCAGTGCCTGAACCGCGACCTTGAGGTTCGGGTTGGTAAATTCCACCGCTTCCCGGCGCTCCGGGGTCACGGTCATGTTGGCCAGGATCAGGTCGACCTTGTCGCTTTGCAGAAACGGGATGCGGCTCGCCGGTTCCACGGCCACGAATTCGACCTTGTTCTCATCGCCGAGCAGGTCCTTGGCGAAGCGCCGACCGATGTCGGTATCGAAGCCGACGTAGCGTCCGGCCTCATCGACGAAACCGAACGGTGGCTTGTCGGTGAAGACGCCGACGATCAGTTTGTCGCGGGCTTTGATCTTGTCCAGATAACCCGCCGGGGCCGCACTTTCGCTGGCAACTTTGGGTTTGGGCGGTGCTTCGGTCTTACCGCAACCGGCGAGCAAGGCGAGGCTGAGCAGAGGCATTAAAAAAGCGGCAGTTTTCATAGCGGTTCCAGTTCCTTTGTCGGATTCGTTTTGGGCAGTGTGGCAACGAAGGAGAACTTCTCCAGGAACTGCTGCGCGCGTGCGGTTTGCGGGTTCGTAAAGAAAGTCTCGGGGGGGTTCTGTTCAAGGATGCGCCCGGCATCCATGAACACGATGCGGTCGGCCACCGCGCGGGCGAAGGCCATTTCATGGGTGACGATCAACAGGGTCATGCCCTCGCGGGCCAGGCCCTGAATGACCTGCAGCACTTCCTTGACCATTTCCGGATCGAGGGCGGCGGTGACTTCGTCGAACAGCATCACCCGCGGATTCATGCACAGCGAACGGACGATGGCGATGCGTTGCTGCTGACCGCCGGAGAGCTGGCGCGGGAACGCATCGCGCTTGTCCAGCAGGCCGACGCGCTCCAGCAAGGCTTCGGCCTGCTGTTGCGCTTCGCGACGCTGACGCTTTTGCACCTTGAGCGGACCGAGCAACAGATTGTCGAGCACGCTCATGTGCGGGAACAGGTGGTAACTCTGAAACACCATGCCGATCTGCTGCCGGATGTCGCGCCAGTCGGTGGCCTTATCGAGCAGTTCGCGCCCGGCGAATGTCATGCTGCCGCTGTGCGCCGTTTCCAGGCCGTTGAGGCAGCGCAGCAGGGTACTTTTGCCGCAGCCGCTGGGGCCGAGAATGACGATGACCTCGCCACTCTGCACGCGCAGATCAATGCCGTTGAGCACCTGTTGCTCGCCGTAGAATTTGTTGAAACCGCGAAACTCGATCAATGCGCTCATGCTTGCGTCCAGCGCCGCTCCAGCACGCGCGAGGCGGCCGAGAGCGGGTAGCAGATGAAAAAGAAAAACAGGAACAGCGCGCCGTAGATCAGTACCGATTCGTAGGTGCGCTCGATGATCTGCTGACCGACCTTGATCACGTCGACCACACCGATCAGCACCGCCAGCGAACTGGTCTTGATGATCCGCGTGTAGACGTTGATGGTGGGTGGCGTCATGCGTTTCAGCGCCTGCGGCAGCAGCACGTAGCCGTAAAGCTGCGCGGCGTTCAGGCCAATCGACAGCCCGGCTTCACGCTGCCCGCGCGGCAGGGAATGCAGCGCACCGCGCGCCACTTCGCCGACCTCGCTGGCGCCCCACAGCGACAGCACCAGCACCGCACACCAGAAGCTCGGCAGGCTCAGGCCGAGGAAAATCGGCAGGCCGAAAAACAGCAGGTACAACCAGACCAGCACCGGGATCGCCCGGAACAGCTCCAGGTAAACCCGCAGGATTGCGTTGAGCCAGCGCACATTGAGTGTGCGCAACACGCCATAGAGCACGCCGCCGACGGTACTGATGGCAATGCTCAGAAACGAGATCGACAAGGTTTGCCCGGCGCCCTTGGCCAATTGCGGCAACGACACCCAAAGCAACTCAAGACCCGAACTGGCCATGCTGGAGCCTCCTTTCCAGGCGGCTGAGCAGCAGCGACAGCGGCAGAAACAACAACACGCAGATCAGCGTCAACACGGCGAGCATTTCGTAGGTTTTGTAATAGAGCGCAATGTAGCTCTTGGTGGTGTAGAGAATTTCCGGCACCGCCACCGCCGAGACTACGGTGGTTTCCTTGAGCAGGAATATGAAATTGGCGAACAGCGACGGCAGGCTGAGGATCCCCGCTTGCGGCAGGATCACGTAGCGCAGCAATTGACCGTGGGACAAGCCGATTGACCGGCCGGATTCCAGTTGTGCCTGGGGCACCGCATCGACGCCGGCACGCAGCACTTCGGTGAGATAAGCACCGCCGAGGAAGGTCATGGTGATGATCGCTGCCGTAAACCCGGAGACCTTGATGCCCAGAGCCGGCAGCGCGAAGTAAACGAAAAACAGCTGGATCAGCAATGGCGTATTGCGCGCCAGCTCGACGTACACACCGACCACCCTGTGCAGATAAGGCGTGCGCAACACCAGAATCGTCGCATTGAGCAGCGCCACCAGCAGCGAAGTGCCGATCGCGATGAATCCGACCTGCAGCGTTACGCCTACGGCTTTGAGAAAGGCCGGCAGAGTGCTGAGAATAAACGCGTAATCGAAAGTCATGAAGCGTCCTGACGCCGCTCGGTAAGCGGCGGTGGTGCAATCCATGGACAGCGGGTGGCTGTCCGGCAGGCACTGACTTTATAGGTATAAAAACGGGAATTTAAATACTGTTAAAGCATATTTATATCACCCAAAAAACTATCCTGTGGGTTTGCCGGGAAGGAATAAGAAGGCTATTTTCCTTTTCGCTGTAGGAAGGATCTTTTTTTCAGGAAAGCCCTCCAAGGACGAACAGCTTTTGGCCAGACTCCCGGCCGAACTATCACAAGGAAGAGAATATGGCTGACGTAAAAGCACCCCAGCGCCTGGACCCGCAGGATATTGTGAAGTGGCTGATGGCGTTGCGCCGGGCAGTGAAAGCGCAGGGTCTGAAGTAACGGCCAGATCAAAATCGCAGCGCTCAGCCGGTATTACACATCAATCCGGAAGCTGCGATTTTTTACTTCGAGCGCCGAACAATGTGGCGAGGGAGCTTGCTCCCGCTGGAGGCCGAAGGACTCCTTGTTGCAGTCTGTTGCGTAGATTGAGTTAGCTTGATTACGACTGCTGCGCAGCCGAGCGGGAGCAAGCTCCCTCGCCACATAGTCATATACCAGCCTCCCGATACACAGACAAAAACGCCGATGACCATCGCTGGCCATCGGCGTTTTTACATGTGCAGCGGATTCCCGAACGTTGAATCAGAACGCCGGAAGTACCGCGCCGCTGTACTTCTTCTCGATGAACGCTTTGACTTCCGGGCTGGTCAGGGCCTTGGCCAGTTTCTGGATCGCGTCGCTGTTCTTGTTGTCCTCACGGGCCACCAGGAAGTTCACGTACGGCGAATCGGCGCCTTCGATCAACAGCGCGTCTTTCTGCGGGTTGAGCTTGGCTTCCAGCGCGTAGTTGGTATTGATCATGTCCAGATCAACTTCGTTCAGCACCCGTGGCAGCAGCGCCGATTCCAGTTCCTTGAACTTGAAGTTATGCGGGTTCTTGGCGATGTCTTTCGGCGTCGCCACGGCGTTTTTCGGGTCTTTGAGTTCGATCAGGCCGGCCTTCTGCAGCAAGATCAGGGCACGGCCGCTGTTGCTGCCTTCGTTGGGGATAGCGATGGTCGCGCCGTCCGGCAGTTCAGCCAGGGTCTTGTACTTGCTTGAGTAGCCACCGAATGGTTCAACATGGACACCCTGCACGGTCACCAGGTACTTGGATTTGTCGTCCTTGTATTTACCCTGGTTGAAGCTGTTCAGGTAAGGCAGGGTCTGAAAGTAGTTGGCGTCCAGACGCTTCTCGCCAACCTGTACGTTGGGCTGCACGTAGTCGGTGAAGACTTTGATTTGCAGATCCACGCCTTCTTTGGCCAGGGTCGGCTTGATCAGCTCGAGAATTTCAGCGTGCGGCACTGGCGTTGCGGCAACCACCAGTTTCTCGCCGGCGTTGGCGAAAGAAGCCGTCAGAGCAGCCGCCAATGCGGTAAACAACAGAACCTTTTTCATGCAGTGTCCTTATCGAAAATCACGGTCGTCATCGACGACGGCATTAATACGTGTGCCAGTGAAGTGATATCGCTGGCGTGAGGCGGACAATACCGGGATTTTTTATTCCCGGACAATAACGTTTATTCAGCTTCATATTCCATTTTGTTCATGTTGAACAAAATGGTCACAGCCCCTCGCTCAAGCGAATCAGGAGCTCTTTCAATGCCTTACGCTCAGCAGCGCTGCCGCCGATGTTGATTTGCTTCACCAGACGTTCGATGTGAAGCGGCGGCGCAGACGCTTCGGGCAGATTGAGATGCTCCGGCAGGATCTCATCGCCAGTGCTGACCAACAGGGCGAAGTGAATGACGTTTTCCAGCTCGCGGGTATTGCCCGGCCAGCCATGTTGCTCAAGCACGTGCTGCGCCGCTTCGCTGATCAACGGCACAGGCAAGGCGAGGCGCTGGCTGTAGATGCCGAGGAAATACTCGGCCAGAGGCAAGATATCGCCGGTTCGCGCACGCAACGCCGGCAATTCCAGATGG
Organism: Pseudomonas sp. SWRI81; assembly: GCF_014268545.1. Lineage (NCBI taxonomy): Bacteria > Pseudomonadati > Pseudomonadota > Gammaproteobacteria > Pseudomonadales > Pseudomonadaceae > Pseudomonas > Pseudomonas sp. SWRI81. Next base: position 22,344 of record NZ_JABWQS010000028.1, on the reverse strand, counting down.
CCCTCGCTGAGGTAGCGATAGAGCCGCTCGTGGAATTTTCCGGCGTCCACGGCTTGGGCCAGATCGATGCTGGTAGCAGCGACCAAACGGACATCCACCGGGCTCGGCTGAGGCGCGCCGACGCGGGTTACTTCGTGATTTTCCAGCGCCGCAAGCAATTTGATCTGGATCGGCAGCGGCAAGTCGCCGATTTCATCCAGGTACAAAGTGCCGCCATTGGCCGAACCGAACCAGCCAGCGCGACTGCTGGCCGAACCGCTGTAGCTGCCGGCGGCATAGCCGAACAATTCGGCATCGGCGTAGGTCGGGCTGATGGCCCCGCAGTTGACCGAGACGAACAGACCGCTGCGATCACTGGCGCGGTGGATATGCCGGGCGAGCAGTTCTTTACCGGTGCCGGTCTCGCCGCGAATCAATACGGAAAGCGAGCGCGGGGCCAATTGTTCGAGTTCTTCGCGCAACTGACGCGAGCGCGGATCGACAAACACCAGCGCCTTGGCGCGAATGCTCAGGGGGCTTTTTTCCGCATCGGGAAAGGTCAGCAACGGCTGGCCGAACGTTTCGAAACTCATGGCAGACTCCCGCCCAAACCGCCCTGGAGGCGGCGGCGTTGAAAAAAAGAAATCAGGCGCGCCGGCGGGCGTGATGCTCCATGCGGTTTTGCAGGCGGTAGAGGTAAGCAAACCCCTGCTCCCAACGCTGGTGCCCGGATTTGACATTGATGTGCCCGGCACCGGCGAGAATCCCCGCCTCGGCGCCCCAGTTGCGCGCCAGCTCCAACGCACGTGGCGCACTCACGGCGGCGTCGTTGTCGGAGCCGACGACCTGACTGGGAAAGGGCAGCAAATCGGTGGGAATCGGCGCAAAGTTGCGCAGCGCCGGAGCACAGGCCGGGCGTTCGACATCCGCCGGGGCGACCAGCAAGGCACCGCGTACCTGACGCAGGTAGTGTAGCGGCGCGGTGGCCGCCCAATGGGCAACGGTGATGCAGCCAAGGCTGTGCGCAATGAGAATTACCGGCGTGCTGTCGGCGGCGATCGCTTCGGCCAGGGCCGCGACCCAGTCTTCGCGGCGCGGCGTCAGCCAGTCGGCTTGCTCGACCCGGGCGCTGTTGGGCAGGCTGTTTTGCCAGTGGGTTTGCCAATGGTCATCTGGCGATCCTTGCCAGCCCGGCACAATCAGGTAGCGGATTGATTCGTTGCGCATGGGGAGCTCTCCTGCGTCGTGTCTGTTCGTGACCGAGTATAGGGAGAGGATTTATATTCGTTAAGGAATAAGAAGCTATTTATTAATATCTAGTTGGAATATCGAATCTGACGCGATATCTGGAATGCTTCCCTGAAGCCAGGGCCATTCGCGATGCGCTCAGCGGAAAAACGGCACGTCGCCCAGCACCGTGGCGCGTTGCATTACTCGCCGCGCCGGGCGGTAGTCATCCACGGCGTAATGCTGCGTCACGCGGTTGTCCCAAAACGCAATATCGTCCTGCTGCCAACGCCAGCGCACGGTAAATTCCGGTCGGGTGGCATGGGCAAAGAGAAACTTCAGGATCGCCTCGCTCTCGGTCTCCGACAGCTCATTGATCTTCGAGGTGAAGCCCTCGTTGACGAACAGCGAACGTCGCCCGCTGACCGGATGGGTGCGAATCACCGGGTGTGACAGCGGTGGATTCTTGCGCCGCGCCTCCTCCCACTGCGCCAGCGCGTCGGGCGTGTTGCCGTAGCGCTCGAGCGGAAACGAGCGGGTGAAATCGTGGGTCGCGGTCAGGCCTTCAAGCAAGCTTTTCAGCGGTGTCGACAACGCCTCATACGCGGCAATGCCGCTGGCCCACAAGGTATCGCCGCCGTACGCCGGCAACAACTTGGCGCTGAGCACCGCGCCCATCGCCGGCGTCGGCAGGAAGGTCACGTCGGTGTGCCAGATGGCGTTGTCACGCACGTCGGTGACAGCGGTGTCGAGGATCAGAACTTCCGGTTGTTCCGGCACGTTCGGGTAGATCGGGTGGATGTGCAGGTCGCCGAAATAATGCGCGAAGCGTGCCTGCTGCGCCGGCTCGATCGGCTGATTGCGAAAGAACAGCACTTGATATTGCAGCAGCGCCTGCTCGATGGCGTCGCGGGTTGGCGGGTTCAACGGCTGGCTGATGTCGACGCCGTCGATTTGCGCGCCGAGGGCAGAGCTTAGTGGGGTGATGTTGAGAGTGCTCATGGTGGTTCTCTTCGAATTCGGGGGATTCAAGCTTTTGTAGGAGTGAGCCTGCTCGCGATTCAGGCAGACCGGCGACTCACTGGTGACTGAAACACCGACATCGCGAGCAGGCTCACTCCTACAAGGGATTCACAGCACATTTCAGTGCGCCTGGCCGTGCCACGGCACCAGTTTGCGTTGCAGCGCGCGCAGGCCCATTTCCATGGCGAAGGCAATCAGGGCAATGACCAGAATCCCCAGCACCACCACGTCGGTGACCAGAAACTGCGCGGCCGACTGCACCATGAAACCCAAACCGCTGGTGGCGGCGATCAGTTCGGCGGCAACCAGGGTTGACCAGCCCACCCCCAGGCCGATGCGCACGCCGGTGAGGATATCCGGCAATGCACTGGGCAAAATCACATGGCGAATCAGTTGCGCGCGAGTGGCGCCCAACGACTGCGCCGCGCACAATTTCGCCGGGTCTACGGTGCGCACGCCGGTCGCGGTGGCGATGGCAATCGGCGCGAAAATCGCCAGATAGATCAGCAGCACTTTCGACAGCTCGCCGATGCCGCACCAGATCACGATCAGCGGCAGATAGGCCAGCGGTGGAATCGGTCGGTAGAACTCGATCAGCGGATCGAGCACACCGCGGGCGATGCGATTGGCACCAATGGCGATGCCCACCGGCACTGCCGTGAGAATCGCAAAGACCAGGCCCAGACCGATGCGACTCAGGCTCGCGCCCAAGTGCTGCCACAAGGTCGAATCCATGTAGCCCGAAGTCACCAGCAGCCAGCCTTTTTGCAGCACGGCGGAGGGTGGCGGCAGGAACAGTGGTTCGATCAGACCGGTAGCAGTCACCGCCCACCAGATCGCCAACAGGGCGAAGAGGGTCAACAGGCTGATCCAGCGTGTACTCAGGCTGCGGCGTACCGGCAGGATCACCGAAGGCGTTTTCGCCGCCGCAGCGGTTACGTCGTAACTGCTCATGCGCGCTCCTGCCGTTGCACGGCACTGCGTTGCGAAAACACTTTGCTCAGCACGTGCTCGCGGGTTTCGATAAAACGCGGATCGGACTTGATCGCCCGGGCCGGCTCGCCAGCGGCATAACGCTGACCGAAGTCCAGCGCCAGACGCTCAACGATCTGCCCCGGATTCGGCGCCAGCAAAATCAGATCCGTAGCGAGGAATACCGCCTCTTCAATGTCGTGGGTAATCAGAAAAACCGGCTTGGCGGTGCGCTGCCAGACTTGCAGCAACAGCTCCTGCATCTGCTCGCGGGTGAACGCGTCGAGGGCGCCGAACGGCTCGTCCATCAGCAGCACCCGAGGGTCGGCGGCGAGGGCACGAGCAAGGCCGACACGCTGTTTCTGGCCGCCGGAAAGCTGCCAGATGCGCCGCTCTTCGAAACCGGCCAGATCGACCAGCGCAAGCATTTCCCGGGCGCGCTGTTCGCGTTTTGGCTTGGCGACGCCGGCCAGTTCCAGGCCAAACGCGACGTTGCCCAGCACATTCTGCCAAGGCAGCAAGGCGTCATCCTGGAACACCACGCCGCGCTCGGCGCTCGGGCCTTTGACCGGCACGCCATCGAGGGTGATGCGTCCGGCGCTAGGATCGACAAAACCGGCAATCAGGTTCAACAGCGAAGTCTTGCCACTGCCGGACGGGCCGAGGGCGACCAGCAACTGCCGGGGTCCCAGGGTCAGAGAAATATCCGCCAGCACAGGTTCCGGGCTGCCCGGGTACTGTGCGCTGATGCGCTCCAGCTGTAGCAAGGCCATCGCGGTCGACTCCCGATCAGTTAGTGATGTATTTGGCGCTGACGTACGGCGCGTAGTCCGGCAGCACCGCCTCGACTTTGCCCTGCTCCTTGAGGAACACGGCCGTGTCGGTGATGGCTTTGGTGGTCGGCGCACCGAGGTCACTGATCTGATCCGCCGCCAGCGGGTAGACGTTGCCTTGCAGCAGCAACGGAATGTCGCTGGCCTTGGCGCCGGAGAGTTTCACCAGTTTGTCGACATTGGACTGATTGGCGAGCCAGGCTTTCGGATCCTTGCGGTAGTCGGCGTAGGCGTCGAGGGTGACTTTGGCGAAGGCGGTGACAATTTCCGGGTGCTTGGCGGCGAAGTCTTTACGCACGATCCACGCATCGAAGGTCGGCGCGCCGAATTTGGCCAGTTCGCCAGAGGTGATCAGCACTTTGCCGTTTTCCTTGGCGACGCCGAGGGCCGGGTCCCAGACGTAAGTGGCATCGATATCACCGCGTTTCCACGCCGCGATGATCGCCGGCGGAGCGAGGTTGAGTACGGTGACCTTCGACGGATCGATGTTCCAGTGCTTCAGCGCCGCCAGCAGGCTGTAGTGCCCAGTAGACACGAACGGCACAGCGATTTTCTTGCCGATCAGATCTTGCGGGGTTTTGATGCCGGAACCCTCACGCGCGACCAGGGCTTCAGCGGCGCCGATCTGCGTGGCGATGAGGAATGTTTCGACCGGGACTTTGCGGGTGATCGCGGCGGTCAACGGGCTGGAACCGAGGTAGCCGATCTGCACATCGCCGGACGCGATGGCGGCGATGATGTCGGCGCCGTTGTCGAACTTGCGCCAGCTGATGTCGGCCCGGGTGGCTTTTTCGTAGGCGCCATCGGCCTGGGCGACTTTCGCCGGATCAACGGTGGTTTGGTAGGCGACGGTGAGGTCGGCGGCCTGAGCGAGGAAACTTGCGGCCGCCAGCGAAGCGGCGGCGAGCAGGCGAAGCGGGACATTCAGTTTCAATTGAGAGCTCCATATCAGGCGACCGAGCGTCGGCGTGAATGGAGACTAAATGATCTAAGAATTTAGAAATAAATAACTTTTTAGAATGAGCTTATGAGCGGAAAAATCTAAGCGCAGCGGTCATTCGCGAGCAGGCTCGCTCCCACAGGACCGAATTCCTCTGTGGGAGCGAGCCTGCTCGCGAAAAGGGCCGAAGGACCTTCTATATCAGTTGCTGATGGCGAGGATGCTCGCCTGATACGCCCCGACAAACACATCAAAATCGCCAACCTCGTTCTGCTCAAGCTCGGTCTGCTGCGCCAGCGACGCGCGCGCCAGCTCTTCGAACTTCGCCTGTTCATCCGCAGCCAATGGCTCGCTGCGGAAAAACTCGGCATGCGCCTGGCTCTGACGCAGAGAGAATTGCGCAAAGCTTTCCTTGTGCTCGGCCATCGCCGCCAGCACCTGCGCCGATGGCGTCAGGGACGGGTCGCTGACTTTCGCCAACTGCGCATCCAGTGCCTTGCTGTGCGCATCACCGCCAACGCTTTGGTCCAGCAGCGCGGCCAGCGGAGCAATCTGCTCAAGCAATTCGGCGGCCCACTGTTTCATCTCGACCGGCTGGCCGTCACGCTGCAATTGCAGGCCCGGACGGCGACCTTCCTTGACCACGCTGAGGAAGTTCGACGTGGCATTGCCGCAGGTGGTGTTGGTCAGCAGCGGACTGTCGTTCAGTGCGCAATACAGCAGGAACGCGTCGATGAAACGCGACTCGGTGAGGTCGATGCCCATCGGCAGGAACGGGTTGATGTCCAGGCAACGCACTTCAACGTACTGGATGCCACGCGCCATCAGTGCCTGGATCGGCCGCTCGCCGGTGTACGTCACACGTTTGGGGCGGATATTGGAGTAGTACTCGTTTTCGATCTGCAGGATGTTGGTGTTGAGCTGGACCCACTCGCCATCCTTGTGCGTACCGACTTCGACGTACGGCGCGTACGGCGTGGCCACGGCTTTGCGCAGGCTGTCGGTGTAGCTCGCCAGGTCGTTGTAGCACGGCGTCAGGCCGGCCTGGGCGTTGCTCTGATAACCGAGATCGCTCATGCGCAGGCTGGTGGCGTACGGCAGATACAGCGTGTCCGGATCGAGCTGTTCCAACTGATGCGAACGGCCGCGCAGGAAACCGGCATCCAGCGCCGGCGACGCTCCGAACAGGTACATCAGCAGCCAGCTGTAGCGACGGAAGTTGCGGATCAGGGCGATGTACGACACCGACTGGAAATCGCGGTCCGTACCGACGAAACCTTCGGCCTCGCGCAGCAGCGGCCAGAGTTGTTCCGGCAGCGAGAAATTGTAGTGAATCCCGGCGATGCACTGCATGGTCTTGCCATACCGCAGAGCCAGGCCCTTGCGGTAGACGTACTTGAGCTGACCGATGTTGGAGGTGCCGTAATAGGCGATCGGGATGTCTTCCTCGGCCGGCAACGGGCACGGCATCGATGGACTCCACAGGTACTCGTTGCCGAGCTTGCTGTAGGCAAAACGGTGAATCTTGTCCAGGCTCGCCAGCGTGTCGGCAGGGTTCGGCAAGGCCGGCGTGATGAATTCCAGCAGCGACTCGGAGTAGTCGGTGGTGATCTGTTCGTTGGTCAGCGCGGAACCCAGGGCTTCGGGGTGCGGCGTTTGCGCCAGGCGACCTTCGCTGGTCACGCGCAGGCATTCACGTTCGATACCGTGCAGGCACTGCTTGAGCAGGGAGAGGTTAGCGCGCTCGCCGAGCAGAGCCAGGCGGCGGTTGAGAAGTTCGCTCAATTTGGATTCCTTCACGCGTCAGTCGCCCCAATATGGGGGTGGGCAGGACGGTCTACAAGGGTGAAGTTGAAACTGGCGTTATCGCCTGGTTTTTTAGCCTCAAAAGGCACTTTCGAACCGCCGACTTCAATCCCTGAATCTGGCAGATGCACGCGAAGATCATGCAATACCTGTGGGAGCGGGCTTGCTCGCGAAGGCAGAGTGTCAGTCAATATAACGTCACCTGACACACCGCCTTCGCGAGCAAGCCCGCTCCCACAGAAGAGCTCGACGCTGCGATCACAGCGCCGAAATTAACTCAAAATGATGAGCAACATCTACAGCACAGCGAACGTGCCTTGCGCTTTTGCGACCAGTTTGTCGCCCTGCATCACGTCGGCTTCGACCACCAGCGTGCGCCGGCCCGGGTGGATCACCCGCGCCGTGCACAGCACCTCGCCGTCGGAAACGGCGCGAATGTAATTGATCTTGCACTCGATGGTCGCGCTCTGCTGATCGAAGCCATGGGTGCTGGAACAGGCCAGCCCCATGGCGATGTCGACCAGACTGAACAGCGCGCCGCCGTGCAGTTTGCCGCCGCGGTTGCGCAGTTCGGGCTCAAGGGCGAGGGCGACTTGCGCCACCCCGGTTTCGAGGCTGTGCAGGCGGCAGCCCAACAGCTTGAAAAACGCGCTCTCGACGAGCCCGGCCGGCAATTCCATCAGCGTTTCTTCAACTGCTTGGCGTTGGCGAACAGCGAGGCCATCGCGTTGTTCACCGGGGCGGCGGTTACGGTTTCCTTGCGCGGCGCGCTGCCTGAAGACTGGCGCGGTGCCGAGCCGGGACGCGAGCCACGGGCGCCGTCGACCTTCTCGCCCGGGGTGTCGCTCATGCGCATCGACAAGCCGACGCGTTTGCGCGGGATGTCGACTTCCATGACCTTGACCTTGACCACGTCGCCGGCCTTCACCGCTTCGCGCGGATCCTTGATGAACTTCTCCGACAGCGCCGAGATGTGCACCAGACCGTCCTGATGCACGCCGATGTCGACGAACGCACCGAAGGCCGTCACGTTGGTTACCACGCCCTCGAGGATCATTCCCGGTTGCAGATCCTTGAGGTCTTCGACGCCTTCCTGGAACTCGGCAGTCTTGAACTCGGGACGCGGATCGCGGCCAGGTTTTTCCAGCTCTTGCAGGATGTCGGTAACGGTCGGCAGGCCGAAGGTTTCGTCGGTGAATTTCTTCGGATCCAGGCGCTTGAGGAACGCGGCATCGCCGATCAGCGAGCGGATATCGCGATCGGTTTCAGCGGCGATGCGCTGCACCAGCGGATAGGCTTCCGGGTGCACCGCCGAGGAATCCAGCGGGTTGTCGCCGTTCATCACGCGCAAGAAACCGGCGGCCTGTTCGAAGGTTTTTTCGCCCAGACGCGCGACTTTCTTCAGCGCTGCACGGGTCTTGAACGCGCCGTGTTCGTCACGGTGCGCGACGATGTTTTGCGCCAGCGTTGCGTTGAGGCCGGAAATCCGCGCCAGCAATGCCACGGAGGCGGTGTTCACATCCACACCCACGGCGTTCACGCAGTCCTCGACCACGGCATCCAGGCCACGCGCCAGCTTCAGCTGCGAGACGTCGTGCTGGTATTGGCCAACACCGATGGATTTCGGATCGATTTTCACCAGCTCGGCGAGCGGATCCTGCAGACGCCGGGCGATCGACACCGCACCGCGGATCGACACGTCGAGGTCCGGGAATTCCTTGGCCGCCAGTTCCGATGCCGAGTACACCGATGCACCGGCTTCGGAAACCATGACCTTGGTCATTTTCATCGCCGGGTATTTTTTGATCAGCTCGATGGCCAGTTTGTCGGTTTCGCGGCTGGCGGTGCCGTTGCCAATGGCGATCAGGTCCACCGAATGTTTGGCGCACAGGGCGGCCAGAATCGCGATGGTCTGATCCCATTTGTTGTGCGGCACGTGCGGGTAAACCGTGGCGTGATCGAGCAGCTTGCCGGTCGCGTCGACCACCGCCACCTTGCAACCGGTACGCAGGCCCGGATCGAGACCCAGGGTCGCGCGCGGCCCGGCCGGAGCGGCCAGCAGCAGGTCGTGCAGGTTGTGGGCGAACACGTTGATCGCTTCGGTTTCGGCGCCGTCGCGCAGCTCGCCGAGCAGGTCGGTTTCCAGGTGAGTGTAGAGCTTGACCTTCCAGGTCCAGCGCACCACTTCACTCAGCCACTTGTCCGCGGGGCGGCTCTGGTTCTGGATATTGAACTGCTGGGCGATCATGCCTTCGCATGGGTGCATGGAGCCTGGGAGCTCGTCGCCGACTTTCAGCGCGGAACTGAGAATGCCTTCGTTGCGGCCGCGGAAAATTGCCAGCGCGCGGTGCGACGGCATGCTTTTCAGCGGCTCGTCGTGTTCGAAATAGTCGCGGAACTTGGCGCCTTCCTCTTCCTTGCCGGCGATCACGCGGGCGCTGAGGATCGCTTCCTGCTTGAGGTAGTTGCGCAGTTTTTCCAGCAGGCTGGCGTCTTCGGCGAAGCGCTCCATGAGGATGTACTTGGCGCCTTCCAGCGCTGCCTTGACATCAGCCACGCCTTTTTCCGCGTCGACGAAGCGTGCGGCTTCGGTTTCCGGAGAGAGGTTCGGGTCGTTGAACAGGCCGTCCGCCAGCTCGCCGAGGCCGGCTTCCAGGGCGATCTGACCCTTGGTGCGGCGCTTCTGCTTGTACGGCAGGTACAAGTCTTCGAGGCGGGTCTTGGTGTCGGCGAGCTTGATGTCGCGCTCCAGGGCAGGGGTGAGTTTGCCCTGTTCCTGGATGCTGGCGAGGATGCTGATGCGCCGTTCGTCGAGTTCTCGCAGGTAGCGCAGACGCTCTTCCAGATGACGTAACTGGGTGTCATCGAGGCTGCCGGTGACTTCTTTCCGGTAACGGGCGATGAAGGGAACGGTAGAACCTTCATCGAGTAGCGCGACGGCCGCTTCGACCTGTTGCGGGCGTACGCCGAGTTCCTCGGCGATGCGGCTGTTGATGCTGTCCATAAAACCACCTGACATAGTGTGAAAGCAGGCTCTCAGGCACGCAAATAAAGGCCTGGAGGCTGATTGAGCGGCTAGAAAATTGCCGCTGCCTGGATCAAGAGGCAGCCCATTGACCCGTGAAATCGAACGGTTACTGCACAGGGCCGGAAAAAATGCCGGCCACTTACGGTAACGATTCAGACGTTGCCTGGCACAAAACGCCGCGCATTATAACCAGCGTTCTGTCATTCAGGGGCGTTGCAGCTTGTAGGCATAAACCCCGGTTTTCTGGCAGTGAAGGAAAAATCTGCTAACAATGCACACGGTGCGTATAACGGCAGCTACGCCATAATGCGCGCCGAGCTAAAAGGAGCATCTAATGAGCAGCACTGCACAAACTGCTGAAGGCGAAAAAATTCTTATTGTTGATGACGATCCAGGGCTGAGCAGCCTGCTGGAACGTTTTTTCGTCAGCAAGGGCTACCGCGCCCGTACCGTTCCGAACACCGAGCAGATGGATCGTCTGCTGTCGCGTGAAGTGTTCAATCTGGTCGTCCTCGACCTGATGCTGCCTGGCGAAGACGGGCTGACCGCTTGCCGCCGTCTGCGTGGCGCGAACAACCAGATCCCGATCATCATGCTTACCGCCAAGGGCGACGAGCTGAGCCGCATCAAGGGCCTGGAACTGGGCGCCGACGATTACCTGGCCAAGCCATTCAACCCCGACGAGCTGATGGCGCGCGTCAAGGCCGTTCTGCGCCGTCAGGCCGCACCGGTACCGGGCGCGCCGGGCAGCGAGGACGAAAACGTCACATTCGGTGACTACGTCTTGTCCCTGGCGACCCGTGAATTGAAGCGTGGCGACGAAGTGCACATGCTCACCACCGGTGAGTTCGCAGTGCTCAAGGCGCTGGTGATGAACGCCCGTCAGCCGTTGACCCGCGACAAACTGATGAACCTGGCCCGGGGCCGCGAGTGGGATGCCCTGGAGCGTTCCATCGACGTACAGATTTCGCGTCTGCGCCGGATGATCGAGCCGGACCCGTCGAAACCGCGCTATATCCAGACTGTCTGGGGCGTGGGTTACGTGTTCGTACCGGATGGCACCGCCACCAAGTGATCGGTGATTTGTAGGAGCGAGTCTGCAAGGCTCTGGTCGCACGGCCATTGCCACAGACTCGCAATCCGCAATATGCGAGCATTGCTCGCTCCTGCAAGTGTGTAGCGGTTAAAGATGAAAACCCCCGTCTGGTTCCCCCAAAGTTTTTTCTCCCGCACCCTTTGGCTGGTGCTCATCGTCGTGCTGTTTTCCAAGGCGCTGACCCTGGTTTATCTGTTGATGAACGAGGACGTGCTGGTGGACCGTCAGTACAGCCACGGCGTCGCCCTGACGTTGCGTGCCTACTGGGCCGCCGATGAAGAAAACCGCGCAAAAATTGCCGATGCCGCGACCCTGATTCGCGTGGTCGGTGCCGGTGTGCCGGAAGGCGAACAGCACTGGCCGTACAGCGAAATTTATCAACGCCAGATGCAGGCGGAACTGGGTGCCGACACCGAAGTGCGCTTGCGCATGCATTCGCCGCCAGCGTTGTGGGTGCGCGCGCCGAGCCTGGGCGATGGCTGGCTGAAAGTGCCGCTGTATCCGCATCCATTGCGTGGCCAGAAAATCTGGAACGTGCTCGGCTGGTTCCTCGCCATCGGCTTGTTGTCGACGGCCTCGGCGTGGATTTTTGTCAGCCAGCTCAACCAGCCGCTGAAGCGCCTGGTGTATGCCGCGCGGCAACTCGGACAGGGCCGCAGCGTGCGGCTGCCGATCAGCGACACGCCGAGCGAAATGACCGAGGTCTACCGCGCCTTCAACCAGATGGCCGAAGACGTCGAGCAAGCCGGGCGCGAGCGTGAACTGATGCTGGCGGGCGTTTCCCATGACTTGCGCACACCACTGACCCGCTTGCGGTTGTCGCTGGAGTTGATGGGCGATCACAACGACCTGACCGACGACATGGTCCGTGATATCGAAGACATGGACGCCATTCTCGATCAGTTCCTCGCGTTCATCCGCGACGGTCGCGACGAGTCGGTCGAAGAGGTCGACCTCAGCGATCTGGTACGCGAAGTGGCCGCGCCGTACAACCAGAATGAAGAAAAAGTCCGTTTGCGCCTGGAGCCGATCCAGCCGTTTCCGCTGCGTCGGGTATCGATGAAGCGCCTGCTCAACAACCTCATCGGCAACGCCCTGAACCATGCGGGCAGTGGCGTGGAAGTCGCCGCTTATGTGTCCGGCGACACCAGCGCGCCCTATGTGGTGCTGAGCGTCATGGACCGCGGGGCGGGCATCGACCCTGCCGAGCTTGAGGCGATTTTCAACCCGTTCACTCGCGGCGATCGGGCCCGCGGCGGCAAGGGCACCGGACTGGGGCTGGCGATCGTGAAGCGGATCGCGTCGATGCACGGCGGCAACGTCGAATTACGCAATCGCTCCGGTGGCGGGCTGGAAGCGCGGGTGCGCTTGCCGTTAGGGTTGATGCTGCCGCGGGACGCGGTCTGACGGACCCGCTCACCCTGGCCTTCGCTTCACAGGCAGGTCAGGGTGAGTGCCGCTGTTCAACCGCTCACCGCCAAGGTTTGGGTTCACCCAGCAACTGCCCCTGAACCCCGTACAGACCCATTTCGCGAATCACCGACAATTCCCCTTCAGTCTCGACCCGCTCGGCAATCAACGGCAGATCGATGCTGTGCGCCGCGCGCTGAATCGCTTCGATGAACAGGCGCTTGTCGCTTTCCTGATCGATCGCACGAATGTAGCTGCCATCGATTTTCAAGTACGCCAGCCCCAGCCGCGCCAGGTTGCCGATCATGCTGAACCGCCCGCCGAAGCGTTGCAGGCTCAGCGAAAAGCCCAACTCGCGCAGGCGCCGGGTCAATTGCTCCAGCACCGCTTGTTCCGGTAACTGCTCTTCACCGATTTCCAGGGTCAGGCGCGCGCCGAGATTGGAATGCGCGCGCAGGATGTCGAAGACTTTGTTCAGCGCCTGGGGATCGGCCAGGGTCGCGGAAGACAGGTTCAATGCCAGCGCATCTTCGTGGTTTTTCATCTGATCGAGCACGCGTTCGAGCATCAGGCGGTCCAGTCGTGCCGTCCAGCCAAAGCGTTCCAGCCAGGGCAGGAAGCGCCCGGCGGGGATGGTCTGGCCCTGCTCGTCGAGCAGACGCGACAGCACTTTGTAATGCAGCACCAGTTGCGGGTCCTGGGCGGACACCACTGGCTGGAAATACAACTCGAAACGCTGCTGACTCAAGGCCTGGTCAAGCAAGCGATGCCAGGCGTGATGATCGTCGCCGACGTCTGCGCTCAGGCTCTGTTCGATACAGGCCCAGTTCTGCTCACCCTGTCCTTCGGCCTGCGCCAGCGCCTGATCACCGAGGGTCAGTACCTGCTGCGGCGAATCGCCGTGGGCGAACGGCGCCAGACCAATCGACGCCACCGTCGGCACATCGGTCGCGCCCGTGGCATGCAGACTGCTGAGGGCACTGTCGAGGTTCTGCGCCAGTTGCAGCGCTTCCTCGCGCACCAGCCCCGGCGCCAGCACGGCAAACTCACCGCCGCGGATACGGGTGACGAGGTTCTGGGTTTCCGGGTACTTGGCGCACTCGCGGGACAATTGCTCGCCAACCGCTTGCAGCAATTGATCGGTGCGCTGGCCGCCGAGACGCTGGTTCAGCCCGGCCAGGTCTTTCACCCGCAACAGCAGCAAATAACCGGAACTGGCCTGCTCCGGATTGCTCACCCGGTCGTTCAGTTGCATCTCGAAATAACGCCGGTTGGCCAGCCCGGTGAGGTTGTCCTGATAGGACTCGGCACGCAGTTTTTCGCTGCGCTCAGCCTGCTCCTGAAACAGTGCCTTGAGCTTCTCGACCATCTGATTCATTGCTTGCACCACGCGCCGCAATTCCGGGGTTCGCGGCAGGTCCGGCAGGCTGAGAAACTCGCGACGGGCGATGGCGTGGGACTGCTTGACCATGTAATCGAGCGGCTTCAGTTGTCGGCGCAGCAGCAACGCCCCCAGCACCGCACTCACCGCACCGCAGAGCAGCAGCCAGCCGAGACTGCCCAGCGCGCTCTGCCAGAGTTTGGCCACGGCGAACATCGGATGGCTGACCACCTCGACCCGCGCCGCCTGCTCCCAGCCTCGGCTGACCAGCGCATCGCCACCGGCCGGTTCCAGACCGATCAGTTTGACGAACCAGTCCGGCACGTTGCTCACCGCCGGGATGCCGGTTCGCTCGACGATGGTTTTCTCGGTTTTAACATCGACCACGCGAATGCTCGCGTAATAGCCACTGTCGAAAATCGAGCTGACCAGCAACTCGACCATCGCCGGATCGTCAATGTTCGGCGTCAGCGACAAGGCCAGCGCCGTCGCGGCGTCCTGGGCATGGGAGCGCAACTGGTTGACGTACTGGGTGCGCGAGCTCTCCAGACTGACCATGAAGCTGCCGGTGAAGGCAACCACCAGGAACAGACAGATAGCGATCAACAGCTGTTTGAACAAAGACATCTGAGCGCGTGCTCCTAGTTAGTCGTCTCGACCGGAAAACCTTCGGCCTGCATTTTTTTCAGCACATCCTGCCAGCGCGACAGGCGTTTGGTGTCACCGACCTTTTTGTTGCCCTTGGCCCCCGGCAGATACAGACCTTCGGCATTGAAAGAGTAGACCGGCAGCAAATCGGTTCGCTGCGATGCCGGCTGGATCGGGTCGATCAGGCTGTCGAGTACCAGCGGCATGGCGTCGGGGGTGGCATAGTAAGTGAGTACCATGTGCGCGCGGTTCTGGCGCAGGGCCTTGACGTAGGTGATGCGCAGCTTGTCACTGGAGACCCCGAGGTGGCGCAGGCTGAAATACTTGGCGATCGCATAATCCTCGCAGTCGCCGGCGCCCTTCCACAACGCCTGGATCGGGGTTTCCCAATAATCGACCTCACGCCACAGATCGATGTCTTCGACGTAGCGCACCTGTTGGTTGAAAAACCGGTTCACCACGTTGAGCTTGTCCATCTCGCTGACCTGTTTCTGCGTCGCCAACAGGTTCTGCCAGGCATCGATGCGCTGCTGCCCGGCGCCCAGCGGCCCATAGATGGCCGTGGCCTTGCGGCTGATCGCGGAAAAATCCCAATCGGCATGCAGGCCGCCCAGCATGACGCCGGCCAGCAGCAGTGCGCAGCCAAGCCAGCGCAACGTCCGGGGGATCGCGAAACGTACCGCCACAGCAAGTTTCCAGAGGGCAGGGAGGAAAGCGTTTGATGGTGAAGCTTAGTCTGCGAAAAAACAATGGCACCGTGAGATCATCGGTAACGCGCTAAACTCAACACAGGACGCGTTCTTCTACACGGTTTGACAACCTGTAAAGCAATCACTAGTGTCATTTGGATCCAAATTCAGTCGACATACAGGGTGCGTAGTCGTGACTCAGAAGCCCAAACCACTGCACAGCATTAAAGTCGATGGGCCGATCCCCGCACACCTGGCCCGTTCGACCATCGAGGAAACCCTGCGCACGGCCATTCTCGATGGCCGTTTGCCCTGTGGCACTGCCCTGCGCCAGCAGGACCTGGCCGATCTGTTCGGGGTCAGCCGCATGCCGGTGCGCGAAGCCTTGCGCCAGCTCGAAGCCCAGGCGCTGCTCAGCGTAACCACACACAAAGGTGCCGTGGTCGCACCGTTGATTCAAGAAGACGCGACGCAAACCTACCAATTGCGCATCCTGCTGGAATCCGAAGCACTGCGCCAATCAGTGCCTTTGCTGACCCCCGCCGACCATGACCGCGCGGCCGCGCTGATCGAAGAGCTGGAAAATCAACACGACTACAGCGAAATCGGTCGGCTCAATCGCTTGTTCCACATGACCCTGTACAGCAAAGCGGCCAACCGGCGCCTGTTGCGCCTGGTCGAAGACGGCCTCAACGAGGAGGAGCGTTTCCTGCGCTTTAACCTCGAAGCCATGGGCCTGGGCAAAATATCCCAGGACGACCACCGGGCGATGCTGCAAGCGACCATCGACGGTGACGTAGAAGGCTCGGTGACGCTATTGGTCCAGCATCTCAATCGCGGTGTGGAAGTCATTACTCGCTACCTCGACAGCCCTGCCGGTCAAAGCCGCCAAGCCAAACCCTGAACGGCTCCCCTCCCCTCGAATTAACTGCTTACAAATCCCCTGCTCTGTCCGCCACCCAGCCAGGTGGTGGATGCGCCTGCCCGCTCCGACCGTTTTGCCTCCATCAGCCCGGTTTCCCGGCCCCGAGTGAATGAAACGGGCATAGCCGTGGCCACCATTTACCCGCACTCTTTAGGCGCCAACCCAATACAGAACGGGCGACGCCCCGCACCGCCGGCGCAGTCCCCGCACCAGGAACCTACGGAAGGAGCCTTGTCACGGGAAAAAGGACGTTCTGGCGCCAATCACGGCCAACCTCCGCCCCCTTTAATCAATCAATTCTCTTCAGTTGAAAGTTGCTTCGAGTGAGGCATTCACTCTGTTTGTCCCATTTTGGCCGTTATTTGCCGAAAGGAGTAACTACGCCCAAATAAAACTTCAACCAATAGTTTTATCGGCGCAACTCATACTTGCAAAACCGCAAACTAAAAATAATTGAAAATAAACTTGTTAAATAGTTTGAGCCTGTATTAATTTTTCCTCGCCAAGTTTGAACTTCAACGTTCACCTTCGGTAAATCGCCTCGGTGATGCGCCAGGCTCAAGGCCCACACCAGCCGACCGCTTCAGCCTGACAGATGTGCATGACCGCACTTGAACAATGCCTCGGCATTTTTAATTTAGGCATTTGAAACATAAACAAATCGTTGTTCCGCTGATTGCGTAGTTGATAAAGCTGTTCCACTTCATATCACTGATAAAGGACATCATGATGCCCCTCAAGCACCAACTCGCCCTGAAGAAAGCCGAACTTAGCGTTCACCCGATCTTTTCCGAGATCACTTCATTGTCGGTATTGCGTCGATTCATGGAGACCCACGTATTTGCCGTTTGGGATTTCATGTCGCTGACCAAACGCCTGCAACAGGAACTGACCTGTACCCGTTTGCCCTGGCTGCCACCGCGCGATCCCCACGCCGCCCGACTGATCAACGAGATCGTCCTTGGTGAGGAATCGGACGATCGCCTGGCCGAAGGGCACTACAGCCACTTCGAACTGTATCTGGATGCGATGCGCGAAATCGGCGCCAGCACCACGGCGGTGGAACGCTTCGTGACGCTGCAAGAGGAAGGCGTGAGCTACGAAGTGGCGCTGCAAAGCGTCGAGGTTGAGCCGGCGGCCGCGCAGTTTGTCCGCGATACCTTGCGCACTGCCCTGCAGGCACCGGGGCATAGCGTTGCCGCCGCGTTTCTGCACGGCCGCGAAAGCGTGATCCCGACGATGTTCCAGCGCATTCTCGATGACTGGGGCATCGGCATCGAACAAGCACCGACCTTCCGTTACTACCTGCAACGGCACATTGAGGTCGACTCCGAAGACCACGGCCCGGCGGCAGAGCAACCGCTGGCGCGGCTGATCGCGGGTGATCCGCAACGACAAGCCGAGGTCTACGCCAGTGCCATCGCCGCCGTTGAAAGCCGCATCGCTTTATGGGACGGCCTGCGCCTGAGCATGGGCGCGCCACTGGCGGAGGTGGCCCGATGAACCCTGCCGACTATCAATCGTTTGCCGATGTCTGGGAGAGCCGCGCCACCATCCGCACACGTCCGCGGCGGGTACTGGAAGACGATCAGCGGCTGATTTATCCGCTCAGCCGCCAGCCATTGGTGCTCAGCGAAACGTTCCTGCGCGAATGCCCGCAACTACGTGATTTCGCCCTGGTGCAGACGCTGTACAAATTCATCAACGACGTGGTGATTTTCGAGACTGAAATCGTCGACAAGACCGCGCGCAGCATCGCCAAGAATCGCTTCGACGTGCCGTTCCCGCTCGCTTGCCGCTATGACGCCATGACCGTGGTGGTCGATGAGGATTACCACGCGCTGGTGGCCATGGATTTCATGCAGCAAACGGTGGCGCTGACCGGCATCGAGCCCATCCGGTTGCCGGACGAAATCGAGCTGAGCCGAGCGATTCCCGCCGCCGTGGCGCTCGCACCGGAGCACCTGCGCGGCGCGGTGGAACTGATCTGTGTGGCCATCGCCGAAAACACCGTGACCGGCGATGTCGCCGCGTTCGCCCGCGACGACACGGTGAAGCCGTCAATCAAGGGGCTGATGGCCGACCACTTGCTCGATGAGGGCCGCCATTCCAGTTTCTGGGCACGCATGGTGCGCATCTATTGGCACACCGCGAGCGACGCGGACCGCAACACCATCGCGCAGATCCTGCCGGTATTCATCGGCCACTACCTGACCCACGACATCCAGAAGGCCTTCGACCTGCGCCTGATCGACGCGCTGCCGGTCAGCGATGCCACGCGCCGATCACTGCGCGAGGAAATCGTCGGGCTGGCCTTCCCGATCAACCGCCACCACCCGCTGGTGGGCAACATCGTCAAGTTCTTCCACAACAGTTCGCTGCTCGACAGCCCCTGTGTGCAGCACGCCCTGCGCGACTATCTGGTTTGACAAGGAAGCCGACATGAAACGTCTCGACATTGTGCTGACAGGCACCAGCCAGGCCATGACCGACCTGGCGCAAGAACTGCAACAACACGGTCATTCAATACGCCGCAGCGGTGCGGCACTATCGGCGGTGGACCTGATCATTGACGATGGTTTCATTGCCGCCGGCGATGGCTGCGCGATCCCGCATCTGCATTTGCGATTGGGCGTCGCCGCCCGGAGCAGCGGCGGTCTGCCGTCACTCGACTTGCTGTGTTTTCTTGGCTCGTCGCTGATCAGCCGCGTGCCGATGGCCGATGAGCCGTCCGGCAACGGTCAGGCGTTGCGCCAACGGGTACTGGCGCAGGTAGTGGACGAAGTGACGTTGCTGGTCAGCCGCTTTTCCCGCGACCCCGACGCGCTTCGCCACGCCCCTGCGCTGACCGCGCCGGATTTCGAGCGCATGGAAGATCTGCTGTTTCTCGACAGCCTGGCGTATGTCCATCGCTTCAACGACACGGCCAATGCAGCGTTGCTGAAACAGGCGCAGGTCTCGGTGATCGAACGCCTGCAACAGAGCCTGATCGAGCATGCCGGACGGCCCGCTCTGCATCTGGACGGGCAGTCGATCAGCTACCACCGGTTGCAGGCCCACAGCCTGGCGATTCAACAACGACTACAGCCCTTGCTTGAGCGCCACCCGCAGCCGTGGGTGATTGCCGTCTGCCTGCCGAAAAGTCCGGCGCTGTACGCCGCGATTCTGGCGATTCTCGGCAGCGGTGCGGTGTATTTGCCGCTGGAGCCGAGCCATCCATTGCCGCGCCAGCAATACATTGTGCAGAACGCCGCAGCGGTGCTGCTGCTCCACGATGGCGAGCAGGCGCTGGGGGGCACGATGTCGGCACTGGATATCAGCGGCATCCATGCAGCGGCTGCCGATCTCAGCCAACCCTTGCTGCAAAGACGTCCCGCCCTCGATGCGCCGTGCATGGCGCTTTACACCTCGGGCACCACCGGGCATCCGAAAGGGGTGCTGCTCAGCCAGGCCAACCTCGCGCACTTCACCGCGTGGTACGCCGACTATGTGCAACTGAGCAGCGAAAGCCGGGTGTTACAGTTCTCTTCGCTGAGCTTCGACTCGTCGCTGATCGACATCTTCCCGACGCTGATCGCCGGCGCCGAACTGGTAGTGCCCGACGACACGCAGCGGCGCGATCCGCTGCAACTGGTTGCGCTGATCCGCCGACGGCAACTGACCCATGCGTTCCTGCCCCCGGCGCTGTTGAGCATCCTGCCGCTGGAACACCTGCAAGGTGTGCAGGTGATGACCGGCGGCGATGTCTGCGAGCCTTTCGTCATCGAGCAACTGACCCGGCAGGGCACGTTGCATAACCTCTATGGCCCGACCGAGGCCACGGTACTGATTACCGCCCGGCGACTCGAAAACAGCGACAGCAATCGCAGCCTCGGCGCGCCGATCGCCAACAGTCAGGTGCTGATTCTCGACGACGATCTGCAACCGGTACCCGAACAAACCGTGGGTGAACTGTTCATCGTCGGCCCCGGTGTCTGCCTCGGTTACCTGAACAATCCGCAGCAGACCGCCGCACGCTATCTGACCCTGGCCTTGCCGGGAGGCGAGACCTTGCGCGCCTACCGCAGCGGCGACATGGCCAAGTGGGGCGAGCACGGCATCGAGTTGTGCGGGCGACGTGACAACCAAGTGAAAATTCGTGGTTTTCGCGTCGAGCCGGAAGAGATCGAGCGTTGCCTGCGGGACAGTCGGTTGTATCGTCAGATTGCGGTGGTGATCGACAGTCAGCGGCGCATCCTGGCGTTCCTCGCCCAGCCGCAGTCAGATGATGCCCGCGAGGCGCTGCAGGCGCATGCCCGGCAATTTTTACCGGACTACATGCACCCGACAGCGTGGACCGAGCTGCCGGGCATGCCGTTCGCCAGCAACGGCAAAGTCGACCGCAAAGCGCTGTTGGCAATGCCGGTGACCGTACAGGACGGCGCAGCGAAAAGCCTGCCGGCGAATGCCGACGAAGCGCTGCTGCTGGCGATCTGGGCGGAGTTGCTGGAGCTGCCTGGCCACGACATTTCCACTGACGAAAGCTTCTTCAATCTTGGCGGCCATTCGATTCTGCTGTCGCGGCTGTTGCTGCGCCTGCGTGAGGAGTTTGGGCGCAGCATTTCGATCAACCGCTTCATCGAACTGCCGACAATCCGCAAACTGGCAACGCTGGTACGCGGCACCGATGATCGCGCCGTGCTCAGCGTACAGGCCATGGCCGACGCCGAACGCGCGCTGGATATCGAGCCGCTGCCGATCAACCGCATGGGCGATGTGCACAAAGTGATCGTCACCGGTGCCAACAGCTTTGTCGGCGTCCACATCGTTGAAGCACTGCTCGGCTGGGGGGCCAGCGAGGTGGCTTGCCTGGTGCGCGACGGCGGTGGGCAAACGGCGGCGCAGCGCTTTGCCCAAGCACTGCGCGAGAACCGTCTCGAGCACCTGGATCTGCGCCGGGTGCGCGTCTATGCGGCGGATCTGACTCACGCGCAGCTAGGCCTGGGCGATGACGATTATCAGCGGCTGGATCGCGAGTTCGGCGCGCTGGTGCACAACGCCGCCAACGTCAATCACGTGCTCGACTACGAGTCGTTGGCGGCGGACAACGTCGAGCCGATCTTCGCGCTCCTGAGGCTATGCGAAGGGCAGTGCAAAAAGGTCTTCAACTTTGTCTCGACGCTGTCCGCATCCAGCACCGTGGATGAGGCCGGTCGCGTGTTGGAGCTGCCCGCCGCAGCGACGCCGCCGATCTACATTCGCAACGGCTACAACCTGTCCAAATGGGTCGGCGAACGCCTCCTCGAGCGGGCGCGCGAGCGTGGCGTGCGGGTCAATCTGTATCGCCCCGGCAACATCAGTTTCAACAGCCTGAGCGGTGTCTGCCAGCCGCACAAAAACCGCCTGATGTTGATGCTCAAAGGCTCGATTCAGCTCGGTCAGGTGCCAGCGTTTGCGCTGAACTTCGACTTGATGCCGGTGGACTTTCTCGCCCGCTTCATTGCCTTCCATGCCAGCCGCTATTCGCCCGAGCGCGCGGTGTTCAACCTGCACAACCCCGAGCCGCTGAGCTGGGATGCCTATGTCGCTTCGTTTCGGGAAACCGGCCGCGAGTTTTCGCTGGTCAGCGTCGCCGACTGGCAGCAGCAACTGAGCCGGGTCGATGCCGACAACGCACTGTTCGGCGTACTCGGGTTTTACCTCAACGGCTTCGAAGAAGACATCGGCGATATCTCGCTGATCGGCCACGCCAACGCCGCCGCCGGCGTGCGGCAGATGGGCGCGCACTACCCGCACAAATCCCCGGCGCTGTTACGCCGCGGCTGCGATTACCTGAAACAGATCGATTTCATCTAGTGCATAAAAAGGAGCAACACCATGAACAATCTGCAACCGGACACCCTGATTAAAAACCCGCAAGGCTGCCACGTTGTGTCCTCGGTGGAGATACCGGCGGACGCCGCGCAGGTCTGGGCGGTGGTCGGCAATTTCGCCGGTTTCGACCGTTTCATACCCGCGCTGTCGCACATCGAGATGACCGGCGAGGGCGTGTCTTCGCTGCGCAAGAAGCATTTCAAGGACGGCAACATCGTCGTCGAACAGCTCAATTCACGCGATGACCAAGCGCTGAACATGACTTGGACAACGATCTATAACACCTTGGGGGTGGCGAATCTGTGGGCGGCGATGCAGGTGGAATCACTGGCCGAAGGCAGATCGCGGGCGACCTGGACGATCATTGCCGAGCCGGCTTCGGGAGGTGAAGAAGCGTTGCCGGGGTTCAAGGATTTTGTGCAGGGGTTTGCTGATGAGGCGATGGGGAATGTTTTGAAGCTGTTTGTTTAAGGCTTTGGATTTGCGCTGAGTTTTAGACCGCTATCGCGAGCAGGCTCACTCCTACAAGAAACC
>NZ_JABWQS010000027.1:0-78437 GCF_014268545.1 Pseudomonas sp. SWRI81 | reverse complement strand
AGCAGGCTCACTCCTACAGATGCAATGCATTCCATTGTGGGAGCGAGCCTGCTCGCGAAGGCGCCAGTCCGGCCAACATCAAACCTCAACCGGCACGGACAGCTTTGGATCGCCCAGCGCATGGCTCTTGGCGTCAAAGAACCGCAACTCGACCCCGGCACCGTCGAACACCTTGCTGTAATGGCGCTTCTGATGCTGGATGAACGCCGCACTGCGCGGGTAAATCGAGATCGCCACGGTTGCAGGTTTCGCCAACCGCAGTGCCCGCACCAGATGCGCATCCTGCTCGCCAAGCGCATGGCCGAAGACGCACAGGTTGCCGCCGTGTCCCAACAACTGCTCATAACAGAACGACAGATAATCCGAGCTGCGGATGGTCTTGAGCTTGTCGGCACTGGGCCCTTCGGTGACGAACAGCGGCACGTCATCCAGCGTCTTGAGGGTGTTGTTGATCGCAAAGCTGCCGAGCAGCGTGCCCTCGGTGGAAGTCAGTTTGCGCGCGGTGCCATCCTGATTGCGTACCAGATGCAGGCCGCCGTGCAGGTACAGCAGGCGTGGTTTGTTCGTGTCCGTCTGGGTTAAATCGAAACTCGCGTTCGCACCGTTGAACAGGTCGTCGATGGCCTCGCTCTGGTGTTGCAGCGCCCAGTAATTGAGCAGATCGTAATTGGTGGTGAACACCGTGCGATAGCGCGCCAGTTCTTCGTTCAGCGTCGCCAATGTCGAAGCTTTCACCAGTCGCCACGGGATGTGCACCGCGTGCACGGTGTTGATCAGTGCTTCCTTGATCGCGTAGTAACGGTTGCGCGGTGCCGCCGAGCTGACGGCGAGGGCCTTGTTGACCCGACTGGTGGTTTTCAGCGCGCCCAGTACTTGCTCGAAGCTACGCGTCTGCAGTGCATCGAATACCGCCAGTTCCGACGGGCTCAGGGGTTTCTCTTCAACAGTGCGGGCGTTTTCGAACAGCGAGTCGTAGCCGAAGTCATCCCACACCGCGCGGCTGGCGCCGTTGCCCACCAGCAAAGCGCTGAAGTCGGTTGCTGTGCGCAGGGCGTTCCAGTCTTCGAGGGTGGCGTCGACATTGAGGAAATCGGTCATTACGTGGGCGGTCTCAAAACGAAGGGCAGATGGACGGCGACTTTATCACGAGCCGCCATTGAGCCAGATCAACATCCGTCGTGACTGATCGGTCGATGCTGTGCCTGTCCGCCGGCTAGCAGCAGTCGAACCGGCCCCCGTCAGGAGATGCGCGCATGACCAGCACCTTTTTTATCCCGGCCGTCAACATCATGGGCAACGGCTGCCTCGACGAAGCCATGATTGCGATCCGTAACTACGGTTTCCACAAGGCGTTGATCGTGACCGACGTCGGCCTTGCGAAGGCCGGAGTCGCCGCCAGGATCGCGGAGAAACTGGCGATGCAGGACATCGACTCGGTGATTTTCGACGGTGCCAAACCGAACCCGAGCATCGCCAATGTCGAGATGGGGCTGGGGCTGCTCAAGGAGAGTCGCTGCGATTTCGTCGTGTCGCTGGGCGGCGGCTCGCCCCACGATTGCGCCAAAGGCATCGCCCTGTGCGCAACCAACGGCGGGCAGATCCGCGACTATGAAGGCGTCGATCAATCGAGCCAACCGCAACTGCCGCTGATCGCCATCAACACCACCGCCGGCACCGCCAGCGAGATGACCCGCTTCTGCATCATCACCGACGAATCGCGCCACGTGAAAATGGCCATCGTCGACCGCAATGTCACGCCGCTGCTGTCAGTCAACGACCCGCAATTGATGGTCGCCATGCCCAAGGGCCTGACCGCCGCCACTGGCATGGACGCACTGACGCACGCCATCGAAGCCTACGTCTCGACCGCCGCCAACCCGATCACCGATGCCTGTGCCTTGAAGGCTATGACGCTGATCAGCAACAACCTGCGCCTGGCCGTGCGCGACGGCAGCGACCTCGCAGCGCGAGAGAACATGGCCTATGCGCAGTTCCTCGCGGGCATGGCGTTCAACAACGCGTCCCTCGGATTTGTCCACGCGATGGCGCACCAGTTGGGCGGCTTTTATGACCTGCCACACGGTGTGTGCAACGCCGTGCTGCTGCCCCATGTTCAAACGTTCAACGCGTTGGTCTGTGCCGACCGCCTGACCGACGTCGCCCACGCCATGGGCGCTGACATCCGCGGGTTCAGCGCCGAAGAGGGCGCGCAAGCGGCGATCAACGCCATCCGCAGTCTGGCCAAAGACGTCGAGATCCCCGGCGGCTTGCGTGAGCTGGGCGCCAGGCTCAGCGACATCCCGGTGCTCGCCGCCAATGCCTTGAAGGACGCCTGCGGACTGACCAATCCACGGGCGGCGGATCAGCGCCAGATCGAGGAGATTTTCCGCAACGCGTTTTGAGACCGGCACAGCGCGAACGAACGGCGTTATCCTCGCCGTTCGTTCGCGCCACTACCGCCGAGTCTTCCATGTTGCAAAAAAGCCTGATCCGCCGCCTCGACCTGATCACTCTGCAACTGTTCGTCGCCGTCCACGAAGAAGGCACGCTGACCCGTGCGGCTGCGCGCGAAGCCATCGCCGTGTCGGCAGCGAGCAAGCGCCTGATGGAATTGGAGCAGGCGCTGGGCATCGCTCTGTTCGTGCGTCAGGCCAAAGGCATGCTCCTCACGCCGGCCGGTGAAACGCTGCTGCACCATGCGCGACAGATGCTTTTCAACGTGGAGAAGATGGGCCTGGAACTGGGCGAGCACAGCCACGGTGTGCGCGGTTATGTGCGCATGCTGGCCAATCTTTCAGCGATCATTCAGTTTCTGCCCGAAGACTTGCGCGACTTCTCGGCGCAGCATTCGCAGGTCAAGACCGACCTTGAAGAGCGCCCCAGTGCCGGGGTGATTCAGGGTGTAGTCGATGGCGTCGCGGACCTCGGCATCTGCTCCAGCGACAGCGATACCAAAGGCCTGCACAACGCGTTGTATCGCCAGGACAAACTGGTGGTGGTGATGCTGCCCGAGCATCCGTTGGCTACGCGCGAATCGGTGGCCTTCGGCGAAACCCTCGGCAGCGACTACGTCGGTTTGCACGCGGCCAGTTCGATCAACATGCGCACCCACGCGGCGGCGCGGCAGGCCGGCAAGGTCCTGCGCATTCGCATTCATGTGCCGGGATTCGACGCGGTCTGCCGGATGGTTCAGGCGAACATGGGCATCGGCATTCTGCCGCAGCGTGCCTACGACTTGTTTGGTCAGGCGCTGGGGTTGCGGGCGGTGCCGCTGACGGATGCCTGGGCGGATCGAACCTTGATCATAGTGGTGCGCGATGAGGCGGGGTTGTCGCCGGTGAGCCGGATGTTGTTTGAGCATTTGCGAGCGCAAGGCTCTTGGATCTCGATTGATTGAGCCGGCCTCATCGCGAGCAGGCTCACTCCTACAGGGGGGCTGTGCTGGACTTGAATCTGTGGGCCACGCAAAACCTGTAGGAGTGAGCCTGCTCGCGATGGCTGACCTGAGGTCACCGAAAATTTCGCCGGAGCATTCGCATTTCGCGAACGCCCATTGCCGAGAGACGGCTGGATTCGCCGATCATCGTTCCTCTAGCCTTGGCGACATATTCCAAGAACAAGAGGTACCCCACGATGACTGCCCCTTTAAGTGCAATCAAAGTGATCGAGATCGGCACCCTGATCGCCGCGCCGTTTGCCGCGCGCATGCTTGCCGAGTTCGGCGCCGAGGTGATCAAGATCGAAGCCATGGGCCAGGGCGACCCGTTGCGCAAATGGCGCAAGCTGCACGAAGGCACGTCGCTGTGGTGGTACCTGCAATCGCGCAACAAGAAATCCCTCGCACTCAATCTCAAATCTGCTGAAGGCATCGAGCTGGTCAAGCAACTGGCCGGCGACGCCGACGTGATCATCGAAAATCTGCGCCCTGGCGCGTTGGAAAAACTCGGTCTGGGCTGGGACGTGCTGCATGCCTTGAATCCGAACCTGACCCTCGTGCGTATCTCTGGCTACGGCCAGACCGGCCCATACCGCGACCGTCCCGGTTTCGGCGCCATTGGCGAGGCCATGGGCGGCATTCGCTACACCACCGGCAACCCCGGTTCGCCACCGGCACGGGTCGGCGTCAGCCTCGGCGATTCGCTGGCCTCGCTGCACGCGGTGATCGGTGCGTTGATGTCGCTGTTGCGGGTCAAGACCGGGCAGGGCGGCGGACAGATTGTCGATGTGTCGCTGGCCGAAAGCGTATTCAACGTCATGGAAAGTCTGGTCCCGGAATACGACATGCTCGGCCATGTCCGCGAACGCAGCGGCGGCGCTTTGCCGGGCATCGCGCCCTCCAATACTTACCTCACCGCTGACGGCGCCTACGTGGTGATCGCCGGCAACAGTGACCCGATCTACAAGCGTCTGATGCACGCCATTGGCCGCGCTGACCTGGCCGAGGCAGAAGAATTCGCCCACAACGACGGGCGTGCGGCGAAGAGCGGCTTGCTCGATGCGGCCATCACCCACTGGACCAGCAGCCTGCCGATCGACGAGGTACTGGCCGCCCTCGAAGCCGCTGAGGTGCCGGCCGGGCGCATCTACTCGGTGGCTGACATCGTCGCCGATCCGCACTATCAGGCGCGGGACATGCTGCTCAATGCCGAGTTGCCCGGCGGCGCAACGGTGAAAATGCCCGGCATCGTTCCCAAACTCTCGGAAACGCCCGGCGCAGTGAACTGGTCCGGGCCGACACTGGGCCAGCACACCGACGCCATTCTCGCCAATCTTGGCCTGACTGAACGCGACATCGAACGCCTGAAAAGCCAAGGGGTGGTGCAATGATCACAGACTATTCGCACAAACTCATCGTCCAGGAGGTCTCACCGCGCGATGGCTTGCAGATCGAGCCGACGTGGGTTGAAACCGCTGACAAGATCGCCTTGATCAATCAACTGTCACAGGCCGGATTCAGCCGCATCGAAGCCGGCTCGTTCGTCTCGCCCAAAGCCATCCCGGCCCTGCGTGACGGTGAGCAGGTGTTCAACGGCATTCAGCGCCAGCCGGGGGTGATTTACGTGGCGTTGATCCCCAACCTCAGAGGCGCGCAACGGGCATTGGCGGCGAATGCCGATGAGCTGAATCTGGTGATGTCCGCCAGCCAGACCCACAACCTGGCCAATATGCGCATGCGATGCGAGGATTCGCTGGCCGCGTTTGCTGACATCGTCGCGTTTGTCAGCGGCTCGGGTGTGCGCCTCAACGGCAGCATCGCCACCACGTTCGGTTGTCCGTTCGAAGGCAGGATTGCCGAGGATCGCGTGCTGCAAATCGTCGACGCGTATCAGGAGCTCGGCATTCAGGGCATCAGCCTCGCCGACACCACCGGCATGGCCAATCCGCGGCAGGTCGATCGCCTCGTGCGGCGGGTGCTGCAGCGGGTTTCGCCGGCCGATCTGACCCTGCATTTCCATAACACCCGCGGCCTCGGTCTGTGCAATGTACTGGCCGCTTACGAGGCCGGCGCGCGGCGCTTCGATGCAGCGCTCGGTGGCCTCGGTGGCTGTCCGTTTGCGCCGGGGGCGTCGGGCAATATTTGCACCGAGGACCTGGTGAATCTGTGCGATGAAGTCGGCATTGCCACCGGTATCGACTTGCCGCTGCTGCTGAAACTTTCGCGCGGTTTGCCGGCGCTGTTAGGCCACGAAGTTCCCGGCCAACTGGCCAAGGCCGGGCGTAACTGCGACCTGCACCCCATTCCCACCTGAACACACAAAACCCATGTGGGAGCGAGCAGGCTCGCTCCCACAGAAAAGTGCTCCACAGTGAGCGTCATAACCAGACAACAAAAACAATCGGACGCCCATCGGCAGTCCGCCTGGAGAGAAACCATGAGCCTCAACGTATTGGAGGCGGGCGTGAATCCGTCCGTCGATCACGACGCCGAAAAAGCCCTGATCAGCAAAGTCGCCTGGCGCCTGATGCCGCTGATCATGGTCTGCTACCTGTTTGCCTTTTTCGATCGCATCAACATCAGCTTTGCCAAATTCCAGTTGCAGACCGACCTGAGTCTGAGCGACACCGCCTACGGCCTCGGTGCCGGGCTGTTCGTGGTCGGTTACGTGCTGTTCGAAGTGCCGAGCAACATGATGCTGTACAAGGTCGGCGCGCGGCGCTGGATTGCACGGATCATGATGTCGTGGGGTGTGGCGACGGCGTTGATGGTCTTCGTCACCAGCGAATGGCAGTTCTACGCGTTGCGCTTTCTGATCGGCGCGATGGAAGCCGGGTTCGCCCCGGGCGTGCTGTATTACCTGACACTGTGGTTTCCGCAGCATTTCCGTGGCCGCATCACGTCGATGCTGTTTCTCGCCTCGGCGTTCGCCGGACTGGTCGGCGCGCCGTTCTCCGGGCTGGTGCTGCAACACCTCGACGGCGTATTACAGATGCGCGGCTGGCACTGGCTGTTCCTGCTCGGTGGCGTGCCGTGCATCGGTCTGGGGTTCCTGGTGCTTACGCAGCTCAAAGACCGAATCGAGGACGCGCACTGGCTCACCGCTGACGAGAAGAAACTGCTCTCCAGCCGCATCGCCCATCACGAGCCCCACAAGAGCGGCGGTTCATTGCTCGCGGCGCTGAAAATTCCCGGTTTCCTGACGTTGGGTTTGATTTACTTCCTGATCCAGGTGGCGTCCTACGGCCTGAATTTCTGGGCACCGCAATTGATCCGCAGCGCCGGCACCGAAAGCCCGGTGATGATCGGTCTACTGACCGCCATTCCCTACATCTGCGGTGCGATCAGCATGGTGGTGATCGGACGCCTGTCCGATGCCACGGGTGAACGGCGCAAGTTTGTCGCCGGGCTGGTGATCGTCGGCGCGATAGGCTTCTTCAGCGCGGGGATCTTCGCCAGCCACACGACATTTCTGATCGTCGCTCTGGGGCTGCTCGGCGCAGGCATCATCGCTTCGATTCCGAGCTTCTGGACCCTGCCACCGAAATTGCTGGCAGGCGCCGGTGCCGGCGCGGCAGGCGGGATCGCGGTGATCAATACCCTGGGGCAATTTGGCGGGATCGTCAGCCCGGTCATGGTCGGACGCATCAAGGACCTGACCGGCAGCACCACCCCGGCGCTGTATGTCATCGGCGTCGCGGCGCTGATTGCGGCCGCTTTGCTGCTGTGGGGTTTGCCGCAGAAATTGCGCACGCTGGACAAGTATTAAGATTGGCGGCGTCTGTGAAGACGCCTTCGCGAGCAGGCTCGCTCCCACATTTGGAATGCGCTTTCGCAATTTGGAGTTGGATTGTTGAATCACAGGATAGAGGAGTGGATAGTACGCCGCTGAAAACGTTATCAAGGAGCGGCAAAGTGACAGCGAAGTCCATGTGGGTCGGCAGCGCAGTGCTCTTCGGGTGCTTGATGGCCGGGCAGGCGCTGGCTGATTGCACACCGCCCGCCGTGTCGGGTGATCTGGATTTTTCGGTGTGCAAGGAATGGCCGGCTTATCCTGGACAGACCATCAGCGCCAAAGCAGGTTTCAAGCCCTCCGCTGATGACGGCGAAGGCGGCACGCACGGGTTTTATGATCTCGATTTGTCTGTTGCGCAAGACGGGCAAAGCAGCCCTGTCGCCACTTATCATCACGCCTCTGTATACGAATCGGATGGCGTCGCGTTATCGGACATGTCCCTTGATACGGCACGCTACAAACTCACCACCGACCTTCGTGCCTTCGGCGTGCGTGCCCGTTTTACTAACGCATCGCGGCTCAATCCGCTGGAAGAAGTTCAGCTTTCGCTCTACGTCAGAGAGGGCGCAATGTTGCGCCCGGTCTTGCAAAAATTATTGGTTTACCAGTTCAGCGGTGAATGGGATGACGATTGCACCGGTCAGCGAAGTGAAATGACCAGAATGGTGGAAGTGGCTAAAACCAGCTCTCACGGTTACGCGGACCTGATCGTCAAAACTCAGCAGACTGGCACGACCAGTGCGGGAAAGGGGGAGGCTTGTAAGGACAGCTCCACAGTTTATAAACCTGCCCTGACCACATTGCGTTATGACGGCAAATCCTACGTGCTGCCCCAAGGCTTCAAAGGCTTGTAACCGGCCTGATTCAAACGACTTTTATCAAGGAAGAACACCATGTTTCCCCGTGCCCCTCTGCTGATTGCCCTCAGCCTTCTTGCCCTGGCCACTCAAGCCCAGGCGTCTTGCGACATCAAAGCCTTCGATGGCAAATCCCTGTCGCGCTGCAAGGTCTGGCCCTCCATGCAGAATCAGGCGATTGCCGTCAAATCCACTTATCTGGCGGATTCGGATGACGAAGACGTCGGGGCATTCGATCTCGATCTGGCACTCGTCAATGCAAACGACGCCAAACCTATCGCCACTTACCGCAAACCCGGTGCTTACAACTCCGACGCCATCCGCTTCGATGACCTGCGCATCGACACCGGGCGCTATCGGCTGGCGTCGGATGTCAGGGCCTTTGGTCTGCGTTCGAAATTTGCCCACAACTCTCGCGCTATGCCATATGCGAAAACTGATCTGGCGCTGTATATCCGCGAAGGCAATGAGTTACGACCGGTGCTTGAAGGCTTGGTGGTCTACAAGAACAACGGTGAATTCACCGGCGACTGCGACGGCTATGTCAAACAGGTTCGCCGCACCGTCGAGATTGGCCCGGCCAGCCACCATGGTCTGGCTGATCTGCTCGTCATCAGCAACGGCACTCGTGTGAAAAACACCCAGTCAGGCAAAGAGTGCCTCTCGAAAACCACGCACCTTAAACAAACCCGAGTCACCCTGACCTACGACGGCGAGCAATACACTGTCCCCGAAGACCTCAGAGGGTACTGAAACGATGCTCACCGGCCTCAACCACCTGACATTGGCGGTCCGCGATCTGAATCGCAGCCTGCGCTTCTATCGCGATGTGCTGCAACTGCGCGTCGAGGCCACGTGGGATAGCGGTGCTTATCTGTCCTTGCCGGGGCTGTGGCTGTGTCTATCGCTTGATCCGCTGCGCAAGACCGAGCCCTGCGCCGATTACACGCATTACGCCTTCAGCGTGAGCGCGGCGGATTTCCCGGTTTTCGTGCAGCACTTGCGAACGGTCGACGTCGAGGCGTGGCGGGATAACCGCAGCGAAGGCGCGTCGTTCTACTTTCTCGACCCCGACGGACACAAACTGGAAGTGCACGTCGGCGATCTCGCCTCGCGACTGGCGGCCTGTCGGCAGAAACCGTACGCCGGCATGCGTTTTAACGACGAACCGTGATCCGGCGTAATCGGCTGATATAGACTGGCGGCCACGCGTTCTGGCACTTGCAGGTTTCCCATGACTCCATCGTTGCTTATGGCCATTCTGGCCTCGGGTTTCATCTACGGCATCACGCCGGGGCCAGGCGTACTGGCGGTGTTCGGCATTGGCGCCGCTCATGGGCGACGGGCCGGGGCCGGGTTTCTGTGTGGGCACTTGCTGGGCGATGTGGTCTGGTGCAGCACGGCGCTGATCGCGATTGTCGGCGCCCGGGAAATCGGCAGCACTGCGTTTGATGTACTGGGTGTGCTCAGCGGCCTGTATCTGTTCTGGCTCGGCTGGCGCGCCGTGCGTGCGCGGCGGCGCAACGGTGACGAGCCGCAGGGGGCGGCGCGCAATCCGTTCTGGCACGGTATCGTATTCGGGTTGACCAACCCCAAGGCCTACCCGGTGGCGGTGGCAACGTTTACCGCGTTGCTGTCGAGTCGCGCCGAATTGCTCAACTGGTCGATGCTGCCGGCGCTGATTGCCCTGAGTTTTGTCGGTGGCGCGCTGGCCTACGCCATCCTCATCGGCGTGGTCGGGGCGCAGCGGGTGCGCACGGTGTATCAGCGTCACGAACTGCTCATCACCCGGTTGTGCGGAGTGATGTTCATCGGTTTTGCTATCAACGCGCTGATGCACGCGCTGCCGGGGCTGATGCCGAACAAGGCGTGAGGTCCGGCAGAAAGCTGTCCGGCGACGCGCGGGCGCGTTCACTGACGGCGCCGTTCGTCGCGGCCCGGAGGATTTTTCTAAACCTTTGACCGTCAAAGGATTCCTAACTGAGGCGGGCGTTGGCTCGCCACGAACATTTCAGCCGCAGGGCGCTCCAGTGCCTGCTTGAATTTTCAACGAAGGAGGGCGCGACCATGAGCCGGATGGCCACCCGTATACGCAACGTCAGTTTTGCCGCCCTGTTCAGCCTGTGCGCGAACAGTGCCTTTGCCCAGTCGCCTGCCGAATTCATCAACGATGCGTCAGCCAAAGGCATGGCCGACATCGAGGCCAGCCGCTTGGCCCATGGCAAAGCCGAATCCAAAGAGGTCAAGGATTACACCATCGTCGTCATCAACGACCGCACGACTGCCAACCAGCATTTGGCGAAAATCGCCAAGAAGCTCGACCTGCCTGTCGCACCCCGCGAAGAACTGGCCGACAAGGCCAAGGCGCTGATGCCGCAAGTGCAGGACGGCGCGACGTTCGATCAGGCCTACGCCGCCAGCCAGGTCAAGGCCACCGAAGAGGCCATCACCCAGATCGAACAGCAGGCGAAGACCACCGACGTGCCGGAAATCAAAGCGTTCGCCGATGAGACTTTGCCGAAACTGCAGAGCCATCTGGAGAAGGCCCGAGCGTTGCAGGCCAGTCGCTAATCTCACCGAAGGTTGTAACGCGGCAGTTGAAATGCGATGCGCTCCCTGTGGGAGCGAGCCTGCTCGCGATGGCGGAGTCTCAGGCGAACCACTATTCGCTGACACACCGCCTTCGCGAGCAAGCTCGCTCCCACTGGCGTCTACACCGTGGATTGCTCAGCACTCATTCAGATTCTGCTTCGGTTTGCTCTTGTCCCCCAGCCCGTCAAGATTGAACACCTCGCTTTCGCCCAACGAACGGTAATGCCGGCGCAACGCCTCAAGTTGCTTGAGATCCAGCGCCTCCAGCCCGAGCATCGCGTTCTGCGCTTCCTTGTTCACCCGCAGCAACTCATCAAGCTTTAAATGCAGAATGTCGGTGTCACGGTTTTGCGTGTTCTGAATCAGGAAGACCATCAGGAACGTAATGATCGTCGTCGAGGTATTGATGATCAGTTGCCAGGTATCGTTGTAGCCAAAAATCGGTCCACTCAACCCCCACAACCCGATCAGGATCAACGCCCCCATGAACGTCTTCGGGCTACCGGCCCACAGGGCAAGTTTCTGGGCGATTTTTGCGAATTTCATGATGGAAGTCCTTGTTTTGGGAGCTTGAAATTCAGACAGCGGCGTTGCGCTGAAAATTCTGTTTACAAATCACGTCGCAGGACTTTGGTAGGGAAGGCACGCCGCGCGGATCGCTGTATCGTATCGGCAGCTGTTTTTGCCCGTTGCCAGAACGTCCCGACAGGAGAACGCCATGAGTTGGTCTGCCCAGCAATACGTCGCTTTCGAAGATGAACGCACCCGCCCGGCCCGTGATCTGCTGGCGGCGACTCCCACAGCGCAGGCGCGGGCGGTGGTGGATATCGGTTGTGGGCCTGGTAATTCCACGGAATTGTTGGTGCAGCGGTTTCCCGAGGCGAATGTCAGTGGCCTGGACAGTTCGGCAGACATGATCGATGCCGCGCGCAAGCGCCTGCCCGGGTTGCAGTTTGAGGTGGTCGAAATCGACCGATGGGCCGATGCCGGCCCGTTCGATGTGATCTTCGCCAACGCGGTCCTGCAATGGGTGCCTGATCACGCCTCGTTGCTGCCAGCCCTGGTGAGCAAACTCGCCGCCGGTGGCAGCCTGGCGATCCAGATGCCGGATAACCTCAACGAACCGTCCCACCGCTTGATGCGCGAAGTGGCCGCCAATGGGCCGTGGGCGCGCAAACTCAGCGGCGCCGCCGGACAGCGCACCGACATGGCCAGTGCCAGCGAGTATTTTTCGATGCTGCAGCCGCACTGCTCACGCGTCGATGTCTGGCGCACCACTTATCACCATCAGTTGCCGGGCGGGGCGGCAGGGGTGGTGGAGTGGTTCAAGGGCAGCGGGTTGATTCCGTTTTTGAATCCGTTGACCGAGGAGGAGCGGGCGCAGTATCTGGAACGGTATCTGGAAGCTGTTTCAGAGGCTTATCCAGCATTGGCTGATGGCTCAGTACTGTTGCCGTTTCCACGGCTGTTTATTGTTGCGACTCGGTGAATGCCGCGTCTCTCTGTTTTAGTCAACAGGTTGTTTCAGGTCGGCGCGACTCTGGGAAAGAACTCAGTCGGTTCCTTCTCCCTCGTGAGAGGGCGAGGGCGAGGGTGAGGGGCCGGGTGGGCAGCGCTGATTTTCGGGCAAAAAGAAACCGGTCATTGCGACCGGTTTTTTACGCGATATCTCTCTGCATCAGACACTGGCGAGCAGGCATTCATAAGGAATACGCAAGCCATCGTGCAGACGTTTGATCATTGCCAGACTCAGCTTGCGCTTGCGGTTCAATACTTCCGAAACACGGCCGCTAGTGCCGATAAAGGGCTCAAGATCCCGCGGCGTCAAACCTTGTTGATCCATACGAAATTTGATGGCTTCAATGGGATCAGAAGGCGGCATCGGAAAATTCTTCTCCTCATACTTTTCAATCAGCAGCGCGAGAATTTCCAACTCATCGCCTTCCGGCGATTCGATTTCTGCACCCCACAGCTGTTCCATGCGCAGCAATGCTGCGGTCAGGTCTTCCGGGCTACGAATGGGTTTGATGTTCATTAAACGGTCTCCGCGTTGATCTGGTCGTATTGAGCGTGGGTCCCAACGAAGCGGATAAAGCCGAGTTGCCGTTGGTAGTCGATCGCCAGAATCACTCGATATTTATTCCCGCCGATATTGAATACCACCCTGGCTCCCCTGAGGACACTGGCCGTTCTCAGCTCGGCTTTAACCTCTTGCGGAGTTCGATAAATCGCCTTTTCCATATGGCGGTACCATTCAACAAGCGGTGTTTTAGCATCAGCATGAGCTGGTGTGCTTTCCCAAAATTGTCTTAGCGTCGCTCTTGCAATTATCCGCATCCATGCCTCCTCCCGATATGGGAGATGTTAGTCGTTACAGAGTGGAGAGGCAATCTTGAATGCGCCTTTCGGACGGGCGTTCAACATTGAATTTCAGGGCATGTACTGGATGCATTGGGTGCAAGCTTCAAACATGAAAAAACCAGCTACTGAGAGCCGGTTGGTCAGTAAGAGTTTTTTAACCTTGCTGCAATACCTTCAACGCCGCCGAAGCCAGAAATCCCGATCGGCTTTTTTCCTCTGGATGATGCAACACGTATTCATCAATGCGATTGAGCAAGTGCCCTGGCAGAGTGATGTTGAGCTTCTGTGCTTTGCCCAGGTATTTGACCACGTCGATATCCACTACCGCCCACGCGCATCCGGCGTACTTCGGATTGGCGACATGCAGGCCCAATTTGCTGGCCGGTGGAATCGGCGCACCGTCGTCTGCCAGAATTTCGAAATGACCTTCCATCGCCTCGCGCGCCATGGCGACGGCGTCATCGAGGTCTTCGCCGGCAGAAAAACAGCCGGGAATGTCCGGCACCTCAACTCCCCAAGCGTGTTCCTCATCGCCTATTGAAATCGCAATCGGGTAAAGCATGTTCGTGATCCTCCATGGCAGTGCTGAGAACGGATTCAGAGCATGGCCTGTTGCAAAATACTGATGGCCGTTTTTTTGAGCAGATCCTTTTTCGGATGCGGCACCGTTACCAGTCCAGGTTTGGTCGGATGCTTGAAGTGATGATGGCTGCCCCTGATGCGCACCAGAAACCAACCGTCTGCGACGAGTTGTCCGATTAAAAAACGGCTATTCACAACACCTCCTTGTGGTGTGCTTGGTGGTTACTATACCTACTGATCTGTGCAGATCAATAGACTTGCTACCGTGCGGCCATGGGTGCCCGTCCAGCAAGGTGGTCAAGTCAGTCTAGGCCGCGCATATTTCGAGGAGAGATGGGTGTGTTGCAGTGTTTTGCCATGAAAATAACGCGGCAAAACGAAGGCGCATCAATCAGCCAATAGCGACTGGTTGGGCGAACGTAGCTGTCGGTTCAACGAAGGAGGGCGGCGTTGATATCGATCCTGTTTTGAATGACTTGCAAAGTCTCTGGGGTTATCTCGTTCGGAAGCAGCTCGGCAGCAATTGTCGAAAACCGGCTGGCAACAGCGCAAATTCGGTCAATCACGTCCTGCGCTTTGTGGCTGGAGACTTCCGCTTCCTGTGCAAGCCGCAGCACCTCTTTACGGCCAATTTGCAAAGCTTCACCCATGACATCCATTTGGTGATAACCGCCGGGCCCTTCGCAAAAGGTTACGTCGAAGGCAGGCGACAACTTCCACTCACCGGCAGACGACATGAGATAGGCAAAATTCTTCGGATGATCGTCCCGGTTGTTGAATGCGACGTTGAAAACCGCACGTTCGAAGGCCAGCGCTTTTTCGCGCACGTCATTAGTGCAGTGATGGGTAGCGCGGAGAAAGTTCACGTAATCCAATGCGCCGGGGGATCGAAAGTCGGCTCCCGTCAGGGCTGCGAGACTCTGCATGGGGATGCGCAGGCCGTTCTGTCGATCAAAGCGTTTGCTGGCGAAAGCGGACATCCCGTCAGGCAGGCGGAAGTGTTGGCTATCAGGCGTCTCAATGCCGCACAAACGCAGGCATTCTGAATAGGCCATTTCGACTGCGCAGACTTCGGGATGCTCGCCCTGACCGGGGAATTTCACCAGCCAGGCTTCGAATCCAGAAGCAGCCGCCGTGGTAAACGTCCCGGTTTCGGGATCGCGATATACCAAACCCTTGGGTCTGGCACCTTGCGGCGAGCCACCCACCAACAATAATTTCTGCAGCAACTCTTTACCGTCACCGTTGAGCACTTCGCGTACTTCAGCCGCCAGCACTTCAATCGGGCCATGGGTAGCCGCTACCAGTAGCTCGGGAGCGACAGGCTCGAACGACATGGCGCCCATCGCGTTTCCGCCGACGTAGGCCAAACGCTCCAGAGGACCAATGCGCGCAGCGTTGAGGCCGCGACGTTTGAACAAGCGATCCATCAGAAGCATGCCCCAACCATCCGGCAACGCATCATATACAGGGCCGGGAAGACCCATTTGATGCGATGGAAAATCTCGCCGTAGTTTCCCACCCGCTAAAGGGAGGCGAAGGGAGGACAGTTCCAAGCCTTTTTTCTTTGCCTCGTCGCTGTACTCGAACACGATCAACGGACGCCCGGTCAAGGCTGTGGTGGAAACAAGCGATCCCCACAGCCAGCGCTCACCCCAACCGTCGTAATAAACGTCAACTCTTTCAAGCATTGTCAGGTTTCCTTTTGATGCGCTGACGCTTGGCGCTGTTTTCGTAACGCAGAATATCTTCCAGGGTTTCGAGCTTTGGCTGGAACAGGTCTTCGAGTTCTTTTCCTCGCCCGAGCACCATTGCAACGCGCACCAGACTCTCGAAACCGACGTTACGTCCAGTCTCCAGATTGGATACGGTGTTTATTCCGATACCGGCGCGTGCAGCCACATCAGCCTGAGTCATTTCCAAAGCGAGCCGTTCCTTACGAAGCCGACCGCAGATGCGTTTGACGATTTCGGCGGGTGTGCTGAGATCAAGGTCCAGCATGACAGAATCTCTTAATGAACAAAGGAACGTCTGAAGTATAGGATAAATCCAAAATAACAGATGTTACGTGCCATCGATTCAGATAAAACACGTAAAAATGGATTTAATTTATTCGGAATGTGTTCTTTTGAAACTGAAAGGTTTTCCCTGAAATTGTCTTCTACCAAATTCCAGACACAAAAAAACCGACCATCAAGGCCGGTTTTTTGTATTGCTGCATCCCTCGTCAGACAACACAACGCGAGATCAATATTCGGTGGAGCGGGTAGAGGGAATCGAACCCTCATCTAAAGCTTGGGAAGCTTTCGTTCTACCACTAAACTATACCCGCTCAAAGCGGCTGACTTTGTACCAGAGTCGGCCACGGATTTGAAGTTTTCTTTTCTATCCGATGGCTTTTGTACGCATAAGACGGCCAATCGCGAGCAAGGGCTGCGCCGGTGCAAACAAACACCTCAAGCGTGCAGCCTTGCCCGCGATGACGCTGTTTCAAATGGCCAATGCATGTTGATCCTGCACAAACGAGTAGCGCGTTCGGCTGGCCTGCGGCGCAGGTTTCAGAAAGCCGAGCAGGGCGTTCTGGCTGTCGCGGCACGCGGCTTTGTGCTCCATGTCGAGAAAGTGCCCGGTGGCCTGCAGAGTGGTGAAGGTGCTGTGCGCGACGTGATTGCCGAACAGGCGCGCATCCTCGGCGGCGGTGTATTCGTCCCATTCGCCGTTTAAAAACAGCACCGGTACGTTGATCTTTTTCGCCGCATTCAAATAGCACTGCCGATCGCTGTGCAGCACGTCGTTGATGTGGAAGTGCATCTGCCCGTATTCATGCTCGGCCAGGCTGCTGACGTGGCGGTAGTTGAAGCGTTTGAACAACGACGGAAGGTGTTTGCCGATGGTGTTGTTGACCAGATGGCCGACCCGGTCGCCGTCCCGGCTGCCGAGATAGTCGACGCCGCGTTCAAGGTAATCGAGCATGTGCGCATTGATTACGGGTGAGAACGAGCTGATCACGGCTTTTTCGATGCGCCGGGGCTGCTGGGCGAGGGCGACCAGTGTCGCGGCGCCG
Organism: Pseudomonas sp. SWRI81; assembly: GCF_014268545.1. Taxonomy (NCBI): domain Bacteria; kingdom Pseudomonadati; phylum Pseudomonadota; class Gammaproteobacteria; order Pseudomonadales; family Pseudomonadaceae; genus Pseudomonas; species Pseudomonas sp. SWRI81. The sequence goes on along the minus strand of NZ_JABWQS010000027.1, from coordinate 61,749 downwards.
CCCCAGGAGAACGACAGCACGTGTTCGGCGGCGAAGTGATCGATCAGCTCCAGTAGAATCTGCCCTTCGACTTCCTTGGTCAGATGCTTCTCGTGCAGGTTGTGGGATTTGGACCGTCCCGCGTAGGGCTGGTCGTAGCAGACCACGTTGAATTGCGGGTGCAGGTTTTTCACGGTCTGTGCAAACGACGCAGTCGTGGCCATCGAGCCGTTGACCAGAATGATGGTCTTTTCTGCGGCGTCTGCGCGATAGAACTCCGTGTAAACCCGATACTGACCCTGTATATCCAGCACAGCGATTTCTGGCCTCATGTCATAAGACTCCTGGCAAGCAAGCGGGTATGCGCGCAATCGAGATTGCACGAGCTTTGTGACAGGTAGGCATACGCCTGGAATTTGCTGGCCCATGTCGATCCGGTACGGCAGGTCGGCGGGTGTTGTTATTGGCGGGCAGATTGCCGGCTGAGGCGCAGCCCTTGGGACTGACGACCGGCAAAAAGTTTCTTGGAAGTATGTGGTGACTCATCGGTCACATTTCGGCCGACGTCCTGATTCAAGCAGGGGACTCAGGATCACGCAAGTGCCGTTGGCAAATTGTTCGACAACTTCGGCTGAGCGGTCGCCGGCTTAGAACAAATGAATCTCTTCGGTGCGCAAAGCGCGGTATTCGCCCGGTTTTAGCGCGTTATCCAAGGCCAGTTCGCCCATCGATTCGCGGTGCAGGCGCAGGACTTTGTTGTCGAAGAAACCGAACATGCGCTTGACCTGATGATAACGGCCTTCAACGATGCTCAGCCGCGCCGAGCGTGGGCCGAGCAGCTCGAGCTGCGCCGGTTGCGTGGTCAGGTCCTCGAAAGCGAAGTAGATGCCCTTGGCAAATTGCAGCGCATAGTCCGCGCCGATGTCCTGCTCGGTCTCAACGTAATAGACCTTCGGCAGTTTCGTTTGCGGCTGGGTCAGGCGGCGCGACCAGGCGCCATCGTTGGTGATCAACATCAGACCGGTGGTATTGAAATCCAGACGCCCGGCGATGTGCAGGTCGTCCTTGGCTGGCTCATCGAACAGGTCGAGCACGGTCATATGCTGCGGATCACGGGTGGCGCTGACGCAGCCTGGCGGTTTGTGCAGCATGAAGTAGCGCGCCGCCTTGCCGCTCTGCAGGACTTCATCATCGACTTCGACCCGGCTGAATTCCAGCACTTCAGTGTGCGGATCGCTGACGATTTTTCCGTCGACCCGCACGCGCTTTTCCACCAGCAACAGGCGAACCTGCTGACGGTTGTAGCGGGGCAGATTGCTGAGGAAGCGGTCGACGCGCATGGTCAGATTTCAACGGATAAAGGGCCGCGCATCTTACGGGATCGCTGGCTTGGCCGCTTGCAGTTGCGCCTCGACCTGGGCGCAACGCGGGCACAGGCAGGACTTGTCGCGTAATGCTGCGGGCAGAGCTTCAAGCACGGCCGGGTCGATCGTCACGGCGTAGCACCAGCATTCGCGGTCGGCGGTACGCGGGTCGGCGAGGCTGCAATCGTTGCGTGCGCCGCAGGCCGGGCAGTGGTCGGGTTTGACGTCGGTATCAGGCATAGGTCGAGTGGGGCATTTCCATGCAGGTGCGGTTGCGCCCGGTTTGTTTGGCGCGGTACATCGCATGATCGGCCCGGGACAGCAGACTGTGCAAGGTGTCCTCGCGTTGCAGGGTGGTGGCACCGATGCTGACGGTCAGATGAAGGCTGTGGCCGTTGTAGGCATATTCGTGTTGTTCGACGTGTTGACGGATCTTCTCGGCAATTTTCTGACCGGTGTCACCGTCGGTGTCCTTCAACAAAACGATAAATTCCTCACCGCCCCAGCGGCAGACGATATCGGCATGGCGCAGACAGCTTTGCAGATCCCGGGCGAAACCGATCAGTATTTGATCGCCGGCCATGTGTCCGTAGGTGTCGTTCAACGCCTTGAAGTGATCGAGGTCGAGCAGTAACGCGGTCAGCGGTCGGGTTTCGCGTTGGGCTTCGTGCAGGGCTTGCACAGCGAGAATGTCGAAGCCGCGACGGTTCGGCAGTTCCGTGAGGCTGTCGAGGGTGGCCTGGGCGTGGATTTTGCTCTGGAAGCGCTTGATCACGCGGTTGAGCAACGCCAGCACGCTCAACGTCACCAGCAGGCAGATCAGCAGATTGAGATACAGCGACTGGCGGATTTCACTCAGCGCGCCGTCTTCGCGTTTGTCGACAAACAGGTACCAGTTCAACTCGGGGATAAACCGCACGTTGAGAAAATGCCCTTGGCCGTGGGTGGAATATTCGTAGCTGCCGCTGTGCGGTTTGGGCAACTGGCTGACCAGACTTTTCATGCTCTCCAGTTCGCCGAGGCCCTGACCAATGCGCGCGCCTTCCGGGCCACCCTCGGCGCCGGTCAAGACGAGGCGGCCAAAGGTATCAACGAAGTAGACGCTGCGTTGATAACGCTGTTGATACTTGTCGATCAGTTTGATCACCGCATCGACGGTCAGGCCAACGCCTGCCGCGCCGATGAAACGGTTGTGATAGTCGTAGACCTTGTAGTTGATAAAAAACGTCAGGTTGTCCTTGTTGGCCAGATCCGGGTCGACGTTGATCTCGTACGGATCTTTCATGTCGCGCACGCGGAAGTACCAGGCATCGCGCGGCTCATCGATCTTGACCTGTTTGAGCACGCCTTTGGCGTGGTAATAGGTCAGGCTGGTGTTGGAAACGAAAAACGCGGTGTAGGCGCCGTAATGGGTCATCACCTCGTCGAGGTAGCGGGTCATCTGCTCGGGGTTCTGCTCACCGTTGACCACCCAGTCGCGCATGAAGGTGTCGCGCGACATCATCGAAGAAATCAGGATCGGTCGGACCAGGTCTTTCTGGATTTCCGAATAGACCGTGTCGGACGTCAGCGGCAGTTCGGTGTTGACGATGTTGTCGCGGATCGACGCGCGCGAGGCGTAATAGCTCAGCAGCGACGTGGCGAGAAACCCGGCGCCGAGCAGGGCGACCAGGGTGAGCACCAGTGAGCGTTGCGAGTACAGCGAAGAACGAAGCGGCATGGCAGTTCCGTTGGCAGTGGCCCGATGGGAAGCATTCTAGTGGCACAGCGCGCAAATAACTGCTCCCTGTGCGGCGCGAATGGTCGTTCCTGCGTTCGCTGGCCAAACGCAACCCTGTGGGAGCGGGCTTGCTCGCGAAGGCGTCAGGTCAGCCACATCACGGCTGAATGACCCACCGCCTTCGCGGGCAAGCCCGCTCCCACAGGAGTTTTGCAGTGTTATTGAATTATGTGTTCAGGGTTTTCAGATACGCCCGCCATCCCCCCAAATGGCTGATATCCACCGCACCCTCCAGTCCATACGGCTCACAGATAAACCCGCTCTCCCAGCGCCCGTCCGCCAGTTGCACTTTGCCCAACCCCAGCGGCGCTGGAATGCCGGTGAGGAACGAGCCCAGTTCGCTGCTCGGCAATTCCCACACCTCCACGGCAATCGCCACGCCGCCGTCCTTCACCCGCACCATGCCCGGCCGCAGCGGTGGGCCGCCGGCCAAGGCGTGCAGTCGATAGTCCGGCGAACTGAACGTGGTTTCCAGCAAGCGCCCGCCACGCTGGGTCAACTGCCAGTTCAAGGCCAGACCTTGCAAATGAGCGCCGCAGACCACGAGCCGCGCGCGGTCATTGCGCGCAGTGTTCGCTGGAGTTGGCAGTGCGGTTTGCTGCTGACGCTGCAACGCATCCGCCACGCTCAGCAAGTATTGATCGGTAAACACCCGACCAAACAGCGTCACGCCCCACGGCAAACCGTTGCTCATGAATGCGGTCGGCACGGCAACGGCAGCGTAATCGAGCAGGTTCATGAAGTTGGTGTAGTAACCCAGCTCGGAGTTGCGCAGCACCGGTTCGGCGGCAAGCTCCGCCAGCGTCACCGGACGGCCGATGGTCGGCGTCAGCACACAGTCGAGATTTTCCAGTGCCTCATCGCAAACAGCCTTCAAGGCCTGCAATCGATACTGCGCGCGGAAAGTCTGCACGCCGGTCACGGCCGGCGCCTTCGCCAGCACCGCCCGGATCACCGGCAGCACCGCTTGGGGATTTTGTTCCATCAGTTCACCGGCAACGCTGTAGCGCTCGGCAACCCACGGCCCGTCATAGAGCAAACGCGCCGCTTCGAGGAACGGTGACAGGTCCAGCTCGACCGCTTCGCCACCGAAGGCCTTGAGCCGATCGACCGCGGCTGCGAACAATTGCGGGCCTTCGCTGCAACCGAAAAACTGCAGATCCTGCGCCCGTGGCACGCCGAAGCGAAACGGCCGTGGTGCGCCGAAGGCCGAGCCGTCATTCCATGCAGGATTGGGGCGACTGTATTCATCGCGAGGATCGGGTTTTGCCGTCAGCGCCAGTAACTGACTGGCCTCACGGGCGGTGGCGGTGAACGTGGTTACGCAGTCCAGCGTGCGGCACGCGGGCAGCACACCAGCGGTGGAAATCAGCCCTTTGCTCGCCTTCAAACCGACCAGATTATTCAGCGCCGCCGGTACCCGGCCCGAGCCGGCAGTGTCGGTGCCCAAGGCGAAACTTGCCACGCCCAGCGCCACCGCCAAGGACGACCCGGCGCTGGAACCGCCTGATGGATATTCCTTCAACACGCTGTTGGGGCACGCACCATAAGGCGAGCGGCTACCATTGAGGCCCGTGGCGAATTGATCAAGATTGGTCTTGCCCAGCGGAATCGCGCCCAGCGCCAGCAGTTGCTCGACGATGGTCGCCGAACGCTGCGGCACATAAGCAAACGCCGGGCACGCGGCGGTGGTGGCAATGCCGGCCAGGTCAATATTGTCCTTGATCGCGAACGGCACGCCGTACAGCGGCAGGCTGTCGGGGTCGCGACCGTCGAGGGCGGCGAGGTAAGGCTCCAGTTCTTCAATGCTGAGCAGGTGAATGAACAGGTGGTAATCCGCGTTCAGCGCAGCGGCTTTCTCCCGCAGGGCCAACAGCAATTGGCGCGGTGTGGTCTGGCCATTGCGATAGGCCTGGCGCAGTGCATCGAGTTGCAGATTCATCAGTTGATCCTTATCCAAATGGCTTCAGTCGAGTTCCAGCACCACGACCCGTTGCCCGGCGCGCACTGCTGAACCGGGTTGCACGCGAATCTCGCGCACCACGCCGGCCAGCGGTGCGAGCAGGGGGATTTCCATCTTCATCGACTCGAGAATCACCAGCACATCGCCCGCCGCGACACGCTGACCGGCCTCGACCTGGACCTGCCAGAGATTGCCGGCGATGTGGCTGTCGACGCTGTGCTGATCGCTGGCCAGTGGCGCGTCTTCGCTTGCTTGTGGCACAACTTCTTCGCTGTCGAAGTGCGCCTGGCCACTGGCGATCCAGCGTTCGCGCTCGGCGTTGAAGGCGCCCTGTTGCTGCGCGCGAAAGGCGCTGATGCCCTCGGCTTGCTGGCTTAGAAACGCCTGATAGTCGGCGAGGTTGAGCTGGCTGTGCTCGATGTTCAGGTCGAAGCGACCGAGCGGGAAGTCGCGGCGAATACGCAGTAATTCCTCGGCACTGACCGGGTAGAACCGAATCTGATCGAAGAAGCGCAGCAGCCATGGTTTGCCATCGAACGCGGCCACCTCGCGGTAGCGATTCCACATCTGCAACGTGCGCCCGACGAACTGATAACCGCCCGGACCTTCCATGCCGTACACGCACATATACGCACCGCCAATGCCCACCGAATTCTCGGCGGTCCAGGTCCGCGCCGGGTTGTATTTGGTGGTCACCAGACGATGGCGCGGATCGAGCGGTGTGGCCACCGGCGCGCCAAGGTAAACGTCGCCAAGGCCCATCACCAGATAGCTCGCATCGAACACCGTGCGCTGCACTTCGTCGAGATTCGGCAGGTCGTTGATGCGGCGGATGAACTCCAGATTGCTCGGGCACCATGGCGCGTCCTTGCGCACGGTGGTCATGTATTTTTCAATCGCCAACTGGCAGGCCGGGTCATCCCAGGACAGCGGCAAATGCACGATGCGCGACGGCACTTGCAGGTCCTTGGCGGCGCACACCGCGTCCCATTCGCCGGCGATGATGCCGAGCAGATCGGCCAGCGGCAGTTGCTCGGGTTGGTAGTGCACTTGCAGCGAACGAATGCCCGGGGTGAGGTCGATCACACCGTGCAGGGTTTTGCTTTCCAGCGCTTGCATCAGCGCGTGGGCACGGAAGCGCAGGACCAGATCGAGTTCGGGCGCGCCGATTTCCAGCAGCAGATGCGTGTCGCCAGAAACCCGCCCGACAAGCCGCCGATCCCCATGACCCAACTCAAGAACCACAGGCGACACAAGCCCCTGTAGGCGTGAGCCTGCTCGCGAAGAGGCCAGATCAGACACCGCGTGAACTTCATCGCGAGCAGGCTCACTCCTACATTGATCCCATTTCAGGGCAAGATCGCGGGCGTCAGTCAGAGAGACGGGGATGAACTGAATTTTATCGCCGGCCTTGAGCTGTCCCAACTGCCACAGATCGGCCTCAATCACCGTCACCGGGCAGACAAACCCGCCCAGACTCGGGCCATCCGGGCCAAGAATCACCGGCATGTCCCCGGTGAAATCCACCGCACCCATCGCATACGGATTGTCATGAATGTTCGACGGATGCAGCCCCGCTTCGCCACCGTCGGCTCGCACCCATTCCGGCTTCGGTCCGATCAGGCGCACGCCGGTGCGGCTGGAATTGAAGTGCACCTCCCATTGCGTGGCGAAAAACGTGTCGATGTAGTTTTCCGTGAAATATTCCGGCGCGCCGTGCGGCCCGTAGATCACCCGCATCTGCCGCACGTCGGGCAACGCGGTGATGTGGTGTTCGGCGAGCTGTTGGCCGGCGCTGCGGTCGGTCAATGCCGGCACATGCAACACGTCGCCGGCGCGTAACGCCCGTCCGCCGTGACCGCCAAACTGGCCGAGGGTGAAGGTGCTTTTGCTGCCCAGATAATCCGGGACCTGCAAGCCGCCGCGCAGGCACAGATAACTGCGCGCCCCGGCACCGTCGAGGCTGCCCAAATGCAACGTCGCGCCTGCCGGGATCAGCAGCGCGGTGTTCATCGGTACGTTTTCACCCTCAAGCGCCAAGGCGATCGGCGCGCCGGTCACGGCGACCACGGCATCGCAATTGAAGCGCAGCAACGGCCCGTTCATGGTGATTTCCAGCGCGGCTGCGCCTTCTTCGTTGCCGAGCAGGCGGTTGCCCAGGCGCAGCGCACGACTGTCCATCGGACCCGAAGGTGGCACGCCAACGGCCCAGTAACCGAGGCGCCCGGGATAATCCTGCACCGTGGTCTGCGTGCCGGCACTGAGCACCTCGAAAGTGTTGGCGCGGTAGACAAGCTTTTCCAGGCAACGGGTCCACGGCTCACCACTGGCGAACGGAGCGTCGAGCAAAATCTGGCGTAGGTAATCACGATTGGTTTCCACGCCATACAGCAGACTGCCGCCCAGCGCTTGATGCAGTTCGGCGCGCGCCTGTTCACGGCTCGGCGACCAAGTGATGACCTTGGCAATCATCGGATCGAAATACGGCGGGATCTCGACGCCGGCCTCGACCCAGGTATCGATGCGCAATTCCACACCGTTGGCCGGCGGGAATTGCACAGCGGTCAGCAGGCCCGGACTTGGCTGAAAGTCGCGCCCCGGGTCTTCCGCGTACAGACGGGCCTGAATGGCATGACCCTGCGGATCCAGCCCTTGATACAGCTCGTGCAACGGCGGCAGATCATCGGCGGCCAGTTCGATCATCCAGCGCACCAGATCCACGCCCCACACCTGTTCGGTGACGCCGTGTTCAACCTGCAACCGCGTATTCACTTCAAGAAAATAGAAACGCTGCGCCTCGCTGTCGAAGACGAATTCGACGGTGCCGGCGCTGCGGTAACTGACGGCTTTGGCCAGTTTGATCGCCGCAGCGCACAGCTCATCGGCCATGCCTTCGGGCAGGTTGGGCGCCGGGGTTTCTTCGAGGACTTTCTGGTTGCGCCGCTGCACCGAGCAGTCGCGCACACCAAGGGCGATGACTTCACCGCGACCGTCGCCGAACACCTGTACTTCCAGATGCCGCGCGCGTTCGATGTATTTCTCGATGAACACACCGGCGTCGCTGAAGTTGTTCTGGCCGAGGCGTTTCACCGCGTCGAACGATTCGCTCAATTCGCTGGCGCTGCGGCACACACGCATGCCAATGCCACCGCCGCCAGCCGTGCTTTTCAGCATCACCGGGTAGCCGACGTGTTCGGCGGCGGTCAGTGCGGCGTCGAGGCTGTCGAGCAGGTCGCTGCCTTCGAGCATCGGTACGCCATGCTGTTTGGCCAGCGCGCGGGCAGTGTGCTTGAGACCGAACACCCGCAGTTGCGCGGGCGTCGGGCCGATGAAGGCGATGCCCCGGGCTTCGCAGGCTTCGGCGAAGGCTGCGTTTTCCGACAAGAATCCGTAGCCAGGATGAATGGCCGTCGCGCCGCTTTGTTGGGCAATAGCGAGAATTTTGTCGACCGCCAGATAGGTCGTGGACGCCGCGCCTTCGCCGAGACTGTGCGCTTCAGCAGCTTGGGAGATGTGCAGGCTGGCAGCGTCGGCTTCGGCATACACGGCGACGCCTTTGGCTTTCAGCACGTCAATCGTGCGCAGGATGCGACAGGCAATCGCGCCACGGTTGGCGATGAGAATTTTTTCGAACATGGCATAACCCTGAAGGGCAAGCGGGCCGTCCCGCTGTTTTTCGACAGACATCCGGGCCGTCCCGGATGGAAAAAATCGCAACACCACCGAACCCCTGTAGGCCTTCGCCTGCTCGCGATTGCGGTAGATCAGGCACAGTTGTATTGAATGACCCACCGCTATCGCGAGCAGGCTCACTCCTACAATTTGATTGGCAGTGGTTTCAATTCTTCAGGCACTGGCCGGAACGCGCCTGGCACAGGGCGAAAAGCCAACGCCGCAAACGGCTGATTTTCAGTTCCATACCAGCAACTCCGCCGGTGTCGGGTTGTAGGCATTGCACGGATTGTTCAACTGCGGGCAGTTGGAAATCAGCACGATCACGTCCATCTCCGCGCGTAAATCGACGTACTTGCCCGGCGCCGAAATCCCGTCCTCGAAGGTCAGCCCGCCATCCGCCGTTACTGGCACGTTCATGAAGAAGTTGATGTTCGGCCCGATGTCGCTTTTGCCCAGGCGCCCGTCGTGGGCGCAGGCGCGCAGGTAGTTGTCGCGGCAGCTGTGCATGTAGCGTTTTTCCAGGGCGTAGCGCACGGTGTTGCTCTCTTGCGCGCAAGCTCCGCCGAGGGTGTCGTGGCGTCCGCAGGTGTCGGCGACGATGGTCAGCATCGGGCGGCCGAGGTTGGAATACAGCACGCTGCCAGTGCTCAGGTAGACGCTGTTCTGCCGGCGCAAGGTGCGTTGCACGTCGTAGCGTTCCCTGGGATTGGCGAGGCTGTAGAACAAGGTGTCGACCGCTTGATTGCCCTCAAGATCGAGGATACGCAGGGTCTGGCCGGCCTTGACTTCCATCAGCCAGGGTTCGCCGGCAGGAATGGTCGCGCGGTAGATCGCGCTGTCGGCTTGCTTTTGCGAAGTGGCGATTGCGAGTGACATGGCAGCGATCCTCAGGCGAACAAACGGTCGGTGTTGATGAAGCCGCGCTCGTTTTCCGGGCGCGAGGTGCGGCAGTGTTCGGCGACGCTGGCATCGGCGTTCATCCAGCTCAGCTTCAATGGTTTTGGTGCGTATTCAGGGGACGGATCCATCGGATGTTGCAGGGCGGTGAGCACCACCAGCGTGTCCATCGGCGCGTACAACTCGATGTAATCGCCGGCCTTCGAATGGCCTTCGACGAAGTGGAAGCGCCCGGCCTCATCGACGTTGACCCGGCTGAACAGATTGAGGGTCATCAGCAGGTCGGACAGGCCCAGGCCCCACTTGCCGAGTTCCACCAACAAGTTGTCGGTGCCGTTGCGGAAGAAACCGTTGCGCAGTTCCTGGTAACGGCCCTGACCGTACTTTTCGGCGACTTCCTCAGCGCAGAGCACGCCGCCGAGGCTGTCACTCCAGCCGCAGGTATCGGCAGTGATTGCGGCCAAGACGCGGCCCATGTCCGAGTACAGGCAATGGCCGGCGGTGAGCTTGGCGGTGTGTTGGCATTTGAGGCTGTCGGGCAGGTTCAGCCGCTCGGTTTTTTCATTGGCGTTGAGCAACGTCAGGCTGACGTTGGCGCCGCCGCGCAGGTCGGTCAGGCGCAGCAATTGTCCGCGCTTCAGTACGAACGAGCGGTGGCCGCCACCGGGCAGCAGTTCTTCGGCGAAGGGCGGAAACAGTTGGGTCGAATCAGTCATCGGCTGGTTCATCAAAGCAGTCCTCTCAAGCAGTGCGAAGGGTGCCCGCCAGCGGCAGCGGCAGGGCCTCGACGGCGGCGCGCCGGGCGCGGCGGTCGCTGTTCAACGGGATGTCGTAGGTGATGCGTGCGCCATAGGCGCCGGGCGCGTGCGGGTCGAGGCGCACCTTGTCGAACACCAGCAGGCGGGTGCCGAGATTGAAGCCCTCGGACAAGTCGTGAGTGACCATGAACACCGTCAGCCGGGTCTCGCGCCACAACTCCAGCAGCAGCGCATGCATGTCTTTGCGGATGCCCGGATCGAGTGCGCCAAACGGCTCGTCAAGCAGCAACACGCGCGGTTTCATGATCAGCGCCTGGGCAATCGCCAAGCGTTGCTGCATACCGCCGGACAGTTGCGCCGGGTATTTGTCCAGGGCGTGGCCGAGGCCGACTTTGTCCAGCAGCGCCGCTGCCTGCTCGCGGGCCTCGCGTTTGGCGCCACCGAACAGCCGACCCAGCAATGGCGCGCGCGGTAATTCGACGCCAAGGGTGACGTTGTCGAGCACGCTCAAATGCGGGAACACCGAATAGCGCTGGAACACCACGCCACGACTGGCATCGGGTTCGCTGGCCAAGGGTTGGCCGTCGAGCAGGATCTCGCCGCGACTGGCAGTTTCCTGGCCGAGCAGCAGACGCAGGAAGGTCGATTTACCGCATCCGGACGCACCGACCAGGGTGCAGAACTCACCCTCGTTGACGCTCAGGTTCAAGCCTTCGAGCACCACTTGATCGGCGTATTGTTGCCAGACGTTTTTCACCGTGATGAAGCTCATTTTGCCGCCCCCTCGTACCAAGGAAAGGCCTGGCGGGTCAGCTGTTTCAAGCCCCAGTCCATCAGCCAGGCGAGCAGGGTGATCCACACCACGTACGGCAAAATCACGTCCATCGCCAGGTAACGGCGCACCAGAAAAATCCGGTAGCCGAGGCCATCGGTGGAGGCAATGGCTTCGGCGGCAATCAGGAACAGCCACGCCGAGCCGAGCATCAAGCGCAGCGAGATCAGCAAGCGCGGCAACAATTGCGGCAGGACCACGCGCAGCATCAGCGTCCAGGTCGAGGCGCCGAGCGTCTGCGCCTTGATCAGCAGTTCGGCCGGTATGTCGCGGGCACGCTGTTCCAGATCGCGAGCCAGCGCCGGAGTGATGCCGATGACAATCAGCATGACTTTCGACAACTCGCCCAGCCCGAAGACGATGAACAGAATCGGCAGGATCGCCAGCGGCGGCACCATCGACAGCACCGTCAGCAGCGGCGACAACGGCGCTCCGAGCAGCGGCAGAGTACCGGCGGCGATGCCCAGGCACAGCCCGGCCAGTGCGGCGATGCCGAGGCCGATGGCCAAGCGCCGCAGACTCGACGCGGTGTCTTGCCACAGCAGGTATTCACCGGTGCGGCTGTCGGCGTTGAACGCCAGGCGTTTCACCGCGTCGCTCATCTGCACGGCGCTGGGCAGCAGTTTGTCGTTGGGGTTGTCTGCCAGGCGTTCGGCCGAGCCTGTGAAGTAGGCGAACAGCACAAGCGCGAACGGCAGGATCACCAGCAACAGGCGACTCGGGCGATCGGGGTGGCGATTGATCAGGCGCATGGCCAAATCCTCCGTGGCTTACAGCTTGGCGTCGGCGGCCATCTGCACGTAGGTCGGATCGAAACGCAGCTTGATGTTGGCGGTGTCGCCGCTGGTCACGCCGTTGGCGAAGCTCATGCCGACCGCGCTGGAATCTTTCGCGCCTTCGCCAAGCAAGCCGTGTTCGAAGGAGAACGCGGCGACCTTGCGCAGGGTGTCCGGCAGTTGCTTGCTGGTGGCGAAACTCAGCGCTTCGCTCGGTGTGGCGAACAACCTGGTGGTGTCCAGTTGCGCCTGGAATCCGGCCAGATCGGTGCCCGAGGCCTTGGCCATGTGTTCCAGCGCGGCTTTGCTCGCGGCGTTCTTCGCGTTCATCAGAGCGACCACTTCGAACCACGCACCGGTCAGGGCTTTGCCCAGTGCCGGGTTGTCTTTGAGGGTGGCGCTGTTGACCACCATCATGTCCATGATCTCGCCGGGGATCTGGCTGGAATTGAACACTTCGGTGACGCCGGGTTTGGCCTTGATATCCGAGAGCATCGGGTTCCAGGTGGTCACGGCGTTGACTTCGTCGGTGTTGAAAGCGGCGGCAATGTCGGCGTCGGAGGTGTTGACCACTTTCAGGTCTTTCTCGGTCAGGTCTACCGAATCCAGCGCACGGGCCAACAGATAATGCGAGACGGACAGCTCGACCAGATTGACGTCCATGCCCTTGAGATCGGCGACTTTCTTGCCTTCGCCCTTGACCACGATGCCGTCGTTGCCGTTGGAGAAGTCGCTGACGATCAGCGCAGTGCTGTCGACGCCACCGGCCGCAGGAATGGTCAGCGCGTCCATGTTGGTCATGGTGCAGCCGTCGAACTGGCCGGCGGTGTACTGGTTGATCGATTCGACGTAATCGTTGAGCTGCACGACGTCGATCTTGATCCCGTACTTCCTCGCCCATTTGTCGACGATGCCTTGGCTGCCGGCGTATTCCCACGGCATCCAACCGGCGTAGATGGTCCAGCAGACGCTGAAGTGGTCTTTCTGTGCGGCAAAAGACTGGCTGCTGATGAGCGCGGCGAAGGCGGCGGCGAGCAGGGCGGGCAAACGTAGTCGGGTCATGGCGGATTCTCCAGTTGATCGAGGGCGGACAGGAAGGCAACGCGGCACCGCGAACGGTGGCTTGTCTCCCGGGCTTTTGTCCCGCCGTGTAACCTCAACTGGAGGTCGCCAACTCTCGGACCAGCCACTCGCGATTGCGAGCCGGAACCCTAGTCAGCCATTGCAAATTGTGGTGCCGCGAACCTGTGATGACTCCTGCACGGGTTTGCTAAAGCGAGAGACGTGCCAAGTCCGGCCGAGGCCTCTGGGGCGGGGATCTGCTGGATTACCGAGGTGGGCGGGGCGACCGATGGCGCATCGTGGTGGTGCGCGGTTGCACCGTCATGCAGCGTGTCTGGGGTTCAATTGATCGGCCATTTGGGGATTAACAAGATTTCATAATCACTTGTTTCAACTTGTTGCAGGAACGCACCAGATTCCGAAATCGCTGTCTGATTCTTCGACAGTCACCCAATTGATGATTGTCGCCTGCCAGCGTCGCTGGTGTGGCCAACCCGCGGTCCAGGAGGCCGCCATGTATCGCCGAATCCTACTGCTTGCCGTGATGCTTTTTTCCCTTGGCGGATGCGTCCCTTATTCCTATGGAGACAGCTATTACAGGTCAGAGGTCTACACATCACCCGCACCGGGGTACTACAGCGGTGGCGGCTCTTATTACCGGAGCGGCGGCACCTATTACACCCAGCCGCGCTACTACCAGCCGGCGCCGCGGTACTACCAGCAACCGCGTTATTACCAGGCGCCACGTCACTATCAACCGGCCCCGCGTTATTACGAAAGCCGTCGCTGGCACGGCAATGATCGCGGACGCTGGGAAGGCCACCGTCGCGGTGGCTGGGACAACGACCACCGGGGTCGCGGCAACTACGACCGCCACAGCAATCGTCGTGACCACAACGGCCGTGGCAACCGCTGGTAAATCACCGCAATGGACAAGCGGCGCTTAAAGCGCCGCTTTTTTTTGTCTGTCGAAAAGTCGTCCCATTTGCCTTCTCCCAAGGGATTCCCGGAAGCGTCCTACAGTTTCATTTGGTGGCATTTGTTAGCGTTTGTCGATGCCGGACGAGGCGAGAAATCCTCAGCTCGATAGCGGCGATAAATGGACGTTAGCGCTATGAAGCTTCTGGTTATCCATCAAAACTTTCCGGGTCAGTTCCGCCATGTGGTGCTGGCGGCGCTGGCCCGACGTGAAGAGGTTGTGGCGATAGGCCGGGACACAGCGCCGGGCCTCGTCGGGGTGAAAGCCCATCGATATCGAGCGACCAGCCGAGCGCCCGGCAATATTCACCCGTATCTGATCCGCTACGAACAAGCGGTGATTGACGGGCAGAAGGTCCTTGAAATTCTGAGCAGGCTGAAACGTTCGGGTTATCAGCCCGACGTAATTCTTGCTCATCCCGGATGGGGCGAAACGTTGTTCGCCAAGGACGTCTACCCCGATACGCCGCTTGTTCACTATTGCGAGTATTACTATCGAGCGCAGGGTGCCGATTCCGGCTTTGATCCTGAATTTCCGCGCGCCACAAGAGAGTCGTCAAGGCTGCGAGTGCTCAATTCGCTGCATCTTTTGAATCTTGATCAATGTGATATCGCCATCGCGCCTACGCAATGGCAGCGCAGCCTTTTCCCGGCTGCTTACCGGTCGGCGATTCGGGTCATTCACGAGGGCGTCATTCAAAGCGCTGATCTGGACAAAGTTTTAACAGTCACATTGCCCAATGGCGTCGAGCTGCGAGCCGGACAACCGATCGTGACTTATGTCGCCAGAAACCTTGAGCCTTATCGCGGCTTTCACAGTTTCATGCGGGCGATCCCGCTTATTCAGGCCGAGTGCCCCGATGCGCAGATCATCGTGGTTGGCGGTGATGGCGTCAGTTATGGGGGGAGGCCTCTTGGATTTGCAAATTGGCGCAGCAGGATGGAGACGGAGGTAAGTTTTGATCATTCGAGAGTGCATTTCACAGGGAAGCTTCCGTACCAAATTTACCGAGCGGTTCTGCAGTGTTCGAAAGTCCATGTTTATCTGACGTATCCGTTTGTTTTGTCGTGGTCGTTATTGGAGGCGATGGCGTCGGGTTGCGTGGTGGTAGCTTCGGATACGGCACCGGTAAAGGAAGTGATCGTTGATGGGGTTAATGGAGTGTTGGTGGATTTCTTTGACCATCAAGGAATTGCCAATAATGTGTGCATGGTTTTGAAGTCTTCTGGTGAGTACGACTTTCTTGCCCGCGCTGCGAAGTTGGCGGCAGGTCGGTTTAGTGTGAAATCTGGCGTGAGCCAATACTTTGAGGTTTTTGAAGGCGCGATGTCCAGGCATGGCGATAAACAAGCCGTGCCCGAGTTTGATAGGGAGGTTTGAAATGTCCAGGGCGTCGCGTAAGCAAGCGATCAAGTGGTTTAAAAGGTTATTGAAGTATGGCCTGTTTGTGTATGCCTGTTATTGCGTTGCGGATTTTTATATTCGCAAAGAACAATCTGCCGAGTCGGCGGCTATCCACCAGGCAGACGAGAAAGCCTGTCAGAACAAGCTGGCGAGCATGAAGCAGGTGCCCATACTGGGCGGCGCCTATGTGGATAAGACGCTGGTCCCCGAGTTTTACGTTGGCATGCCTGAGATGGTGAATAAGAAAGCGTGTCTGGCAAACACGCTCAAGGGGCTTGTCTGGTGGACCGGAACGGGTTTTCGCCGGTATCAGGATCAAAGCCTGAAGTCGATTCCGCAAAGTTGGCGTCTGTATGAATTGAATGCCGGACTCTATACAAGAAAGGAAACCAGCGAGCCCCATGAGCGGGGTTACCGGCACGTCAACTGGCCGGATGAGTTGATTGTAAAACTGAAGAATTATCCGGGGCTGGAAATCTGGCTGGATGCTCCGCCACCGCATTTCAAGAATAGAGATTCGGTTCGAACGTTTGTCCTCACGGGCTGGCCACGGCGTGATGGAACTCCTCGATTGATAAAATGCGACGGCTTGATTCGCCCAGCTTCAGAGGAAGGATTGAATGGCGAGAAGCTGGCAAGGTTCAGCAGAACCGAACTGGAAAACCTGGATTTCGATGGCTTGAATTTTTTTTGCACTGTGGAGTTACACAGTTTTGACTTTGCCGGGGGGCACGGTCGTGTAGGACTCGATACATCGTCATTGCGCGAAGTACCTGAGATGCTCAAGTTTCTCGGTAATTACCTCTCACACTCTGTTATTACAAGGAAGTAGCGATGAGTCATATTTTTAGCGATATGGAAAAAACACAAATTTTAAATGCAGCAAGTATGTGTAGAGGTATGGCATTTAATTCAAAAGATCTCGAGTATCTTGCGCTGGAGTTAGCGGGGGCTAGCTGCGCACCCCTGTATCAAAAGCTATTCGATATTATCGATGGAAAGGTTTCCGAAGTTTTTGCTGTAGACGACGAGGCTGGGGAAGTTTTGAAAAGCGCCAGGCTTTGGCTGGCTGTGGCTATCGACGCTAATGGTGGGAAAGGCGCCTACTCCGCGCTGATTCGCGGCTACACCTCGCGTCAAGGCGAGCTGAGACTCAATAAAATCTTCGGTGAAGACTTGATGCAGCTTTCATCCAATCAGGTCGCCGCCAATTTTATCAACACCTTGGTCGACGGATCCCTCGCCGGTCAACTAGCGCCCTGGACCGTTCCCACTATCAGCCAGATCGCAGAGATCGATGCCAGCGCAATTGGCAAGGCACTGTTCAGTGGTGATTGCGGAAAGGACGATACCGCCGTGAGCCGTAATGCCGGCTGGTCTGGAACGGTCGGATTCAGCCTGTTGGGTGGTAAACCTCCCTATGAAACGTGGAGACTGGTCTCTGCTGGTGAACCGGAGGTGAACGATGACGGCCCGCCGATTCACGCAAAAGCCAACAGGCTCGACGACTATAAAAACATTCTCTTCGCCATCGATTCCTACCGCGTCGGCCTGCGAGCGGCGATCAGCAATTTCGGCGTCAATCCATTGCAAAGTCTGCTTTCAGTGGTACCGGAGCAAATCAATATCGCGCTCGCCAGTGGCAGTGTGAATCCGCTTATTCAGCATGTAGTGAAAGGCACGTCCGTTGCCGCCGTGGTCGACATGATATTGCGCTATGGCCAGAACGAATTTCTCGACATGTTCAAGCGCACCTACGACGGCGATTCAGCCGCTGCACCCACCACCAACGAAACCTTCGCCAGCAACGCCTACGCATTCTTCTCGGCATTTTCCCCGGAACAGTCGCAAAACATCGTCACCCGGACAATAGGCGAGTTCGGCAATGCCAATGCATGGGCAAAACTGGCAGGCGAGGCGACGCCGCTCGGTCTGGCGTTGCGCAACTCTTTGCAGCAACTCAGTGAAGTCGTCATAGAACGAACCGACGGTTATCCCGAGCGCAACCTCGAGCTTTACGATCCGCACACAGGCGAAGGTTTTATCACCGCGCAGTGGCTGGCGGATCGAGCGCAAATGCTGGCGCGGTTGATTGCCCGAACCCAGGGCTCGTTTGGAGAACACTCGCTGCAGAAATTTTCCTACTCCGATCTCGCCTCAGGCAAACAGGCGCCGATGACCACCGGTGTGTTGAACCCGCTGGCCCTGTTCGGTGATGACGGCGGACGATCTTTCGCCGGTGGCACAAATGCCGATCATCTGTATGGCGGCGTGGGCAATGACTTGATCGATGGGATGGCGGGTAACGATGTCATTGAAGGTGGTCGCGGCAATGACTCGCTAGCCGGAGGCGACGGCAATGATGCGCTGTACGGAATGGCCGGTGATGATGTCCTGATCGGAGGGAAAGGTAACGATTCTCTGATCGGTGGCGAAGGCAGCGATCGCTACGAGTTCGCCAGTGGCGATGGCATCGACGAGATTCTTGATGCCAATGCCAATGGGCAGCTGTGGATCAACGGCGCACCGATTCCCGCACTCAAACGCCGCGCGCCGCTGAGCAATATCTGGTCTACCGTGGATCAGTCCATCACCCTGACGCTTGTTGAACACACCCTCAACATCAAATACGGCCAAAGCGATCTGGTGGTCATCAAGAACTTTCAGCCCGGTATGCTTGGCATCCGCCTTCCTGAATACCAGGGGCAGCCGCTCACTGCTGCGGATTTGACGCTTCAGGGCGACTGGAAAGCAAAAGACGCTGATCCCACCGTCCCTGGCGATCAGCCCTCCTTTGATGAGCTGGGCAACGTGGTGCTGCTGCCCAAGGTCAAACAGCGCAACAAGGCCGACGTACTTTACGGTTCCGCCGCAGACGACATCATTCTCGGCCTGGGCGGTTCTGATCGATTGTTCGGCAAGGCTGGAGACGATCGGTTATTCGGCGACCAGCAGACGACGCTCGAAAAAGCTATGGCCGACGGTGACGCCAAGGGCAAGGCGAATCGCGGAGACTGGCTCGACGGCGGGCAAGGTGACGATTTGCTTATCGGTACGGCATCCCGAGATGTTCTGCTCGGTGGCAATGATCGGGATACCTTGATCGGTGGTGCTGGCGACGATGTGTTATCCGGAGACGAAACCACCGGTGCGCTGGAACAAGGTTGGGCGGTCAAGCGCGCGGACGTCACCATAGCTGGCGGTGTGATCAGTCACCGAACGGTCTATTCAAAGGCCTCGATAAACAGTGCGCCCGAGGGCGGTGACGACGTGCTGTACGGGCAGGGTGGCAAGGACTTTATCGACGGCGGCTGGGGTGAGGACCTGCTTGACGGCGGAGCTGACGGCGATTTGCTCGAAGGCCAGCAAGGTCACGACACACTGGTCGGTGGCAGCGGCAACGACACGATGCTCGGTGACAACCTCGATTGGGGCGGTGGCCTGCCCAGCAGACACCATGGCAACGATGTGCTTGACGGCGGTAGCGGTGATGACTGGCTCGCCGGCAACGGTGGCAGCGACGCGCTGTATGGCGGCCTTGGCAACGACACTTTGCAGGGCGATGACGACGTAGAGGACGGCATCGACGGTAATGCCGCGCACTTTTTCGGCGATGATCTGTTGGACGGTGGTGCCGGCGACGACCGGCTCTGGGGCGGCGGTGGCGATGATTTGCTCTTCGGCGGCGAAGGCAATGACGATCTGACTGGCGATAGCCCTGACCATTCTGTTGGTTATCACGGCAACGACTTTCTCGATGGCGGCGCGGGGGATGACACCCTGCGCGGCATGGGCGGCGCGGATACGCTGGCGGGGGGCGCAGGGGCTGATTTTCTCGATGGCGATGTGTCTGACCTGGAGCCGGGCGGAATCAATAATGACGTGCTTCAGGGCGGTGAAGGAAACGATACGTTACAGGGTGGTTTCGGTGCCGACACGCTGTACGGCGGCGCGGGTGACGACATTCTTGCCGGCGATTACGAAAACAGCGCTGAGGCCGAGCAGAATGCCGATTATCTGGACGGTGGCTCAGGTAACGACACGTTGCTCGGTGGCGTCGGCAACGACACCTTGCTGGGCGGGGAAGGGACGGATTACCTGCGCGGCGATTCTGGCGACAACGTGTTTGATGGCGGTCCCGGTGCTGACGTACTGGATGGCATGGATGGCGCTGACATCTACTATTTCGGCGCTGGCGACGGCCTGGATATCGTCACCGATGCCGGCGGCCGCAACATCATTAGATTCGGTGCAGAGTTTTCCGCGCAAAGCCTGAAGGCCGACGTTATCGAAGTTACCGTCGGCACGGTGTTGCGACTGGCCAATGGCACGGGCGACGCGATACTCATCAAGAATCACGAGCGGTGGAAGGATTCCACCTTCAGTTTCAGCGACGGCGTGGTACTTGATTACGCAGATGTCCTGCGCAAAACACTGCCACCGACAGAGATGGCCGAGTCACCCGTACCAGAACGTGTTACCGCCCCAGCAACCACTGAAAGCAAAGTTGCGGATCCGGTTAAGCCAGACGATGTAACCGCTGCGACGCAAGGCCCAGTGGCATCTGCTCAAGCCGTTGACTGGACCGATGAGTTCCTCGCGCAAATCAAGTCAAAGCGCTCCGCCCGCAGACACGCCACAGGTTTTACCTTGAATGAGCAAGGCGTCTGGGTTCGCAGCCATGTCACTACCACCGACACCGGTTACACCACTCACACCGAGCTGATCGATGGCAGCGTCGAAGCAGGAACACTGTCTGAAACGCCGCCATGGATGAAAGCTGATGGCGGGCAAGCCGTAGTCAGTGAAAGGCAGTCGAAAACCATAACCCGCGTCGAACATAAACCGGTGAAAGCCGAGGGAGCAATGCCTTCCTCAGCTCAGGCGCCTCGCTATTATCGATCCGGCTCGGCCAGCGGGTTTTCATTCAATACGGGCGATGTATTGGTGGAAGACCGAAAGGAATCCGGCGCGCTTGAAGGCTGGTACGTCTATCCGGCGGCAAGCTTCGGTTCGGCCGGAACGGTGCGCAAGGAATTCCGCTGGGAGGTCGAAAGCACGACGATCAAAGGCAAAATCGTCCATGGCAACGATGCCGGCGGGCGAGTCAACGTCGAAGTGGAAAACGTTTTCCACGGCGGCGCGGGAGACGATCTGATCGTCGCTTATGCAGGCTCCCCACTTGACTACGGCACTGTCGGCGACAGGACACCGGGCGCGTTTTTATCCGCAGGTGCAGGTGACGATACCTTGCTGGGCTCCGAGGGCGCCGACTATCTGGTCAGCGGGGCAGGGGATGACTGGCTTTACGGCGAAGACGGCGCTGACACCTACATCGTGCAAGCGCACGCCGCAGCGACCACCACGATTGCGGATGTGCCGAACCCTGTTTTCCACCGCGCAGAAGTTGGCGCAGCGGAGTGGAAAGACGAGTACGGAATGATCGATCAGGACACGGTCGTTCTTCCTGCAGATGCGCAGCGCGATGCACTGCAATTGAACTGGGGTGCTGCGCTGATAGAGACCACCCATGTCGAGCTGGAACCCAACCCGGGTCGCGGGGCTTACCGCAACCCGCCGAGAGCGAAAATGCTTCATCCGACACTCGATATCCAATGGGGCGGGACACAGAAAGTCCGCATCGTCTTGCCCCTCAACGGTGAACTTGAGGGGGCCGGGATTGAGCTCTTGAAGTTCGCCGATGGGGCGGTCGTAAGTTTGAAGCAACTGTTGCAATCAACTCAGCTGGGACCCGCGCCCGAGACTTTTCATACGGGGGTAACCGTTAACAATTCAACGCGTTTCTCGTCTCTGCGAAACGGACGGGCGCTGCCGTTAGTCGGTGGTCGAGGCAATGACACGATAAGCGGCGCGGGGGAGATCCGAGGCATGCACGGGGATGACGTGCTCACAGGCAGCCCCGGTGATGATCTGCTGCTGGGTGGGCCGGGCAATGACACGCTGGCCGGCGGCGCTGGAAATGATATCTACCGATACGATGGCCTCGGCAGAGACGTGATCATCAACAATGGAGGCGGCCTGGATGGAATCGATTTTTCCGAACGCAGGCTGACGATCGACAACCTGAAGTTTCATCGTGAGCGCGAAGATCTGGTGATTGTGGTGGATTACGGCATGGCGCCGAAAATCCGGGTTTCCAGGTACTTTGCCGCAGGTGAAAGCGCTATTGGCTTCATAAGAGTCAGCGAAGGAACAGGGACTCAGGACTACAGCGCAACGCAAATTGCTGAACGTCTGCACCCGCTTCCGCCACTGAGAGATGTCGAAGACATGTTGATAAAGGGCGACGATGAAGCGCAGCGGGCAATGAAAGAAATCATTGAGTTCTACGAACTGAATGTCTGACAAGACGACCGATTGAGCCGGCCCGCGATGGAAATCCAGTCGCCATCGCGGGCCTCGCGTCACCTCAATACTGGGTCAGATCCGCCAGCGGATGCCGCCCCTCCCAGACCTTGTGAAAATGCGCCTCGACCACCGCCTCCGGCACGTTATTGATATCCGGCCAGTGCCAGTGCGGCTTCTGATCCTTGTCGATCAAACGCGCGCGCACGCCTTCGCTGAATTCCGGGTGCCGGCAGCAATTGAGGCTCAGGGTGTATTCCATCTGAAACACTTCAGCCAGCGACATGTGCCGCGCGCGGATGATTTGTTCCCAGACCAGATGCGCGGTCAGCGGTGAGCCCTCGGCCATGGTTTTCGCCGCGCGGGCGATCAGCGGATCGTTGCTGTCGCGGTGCAGACTGATGGCTTTCCAGGCGCAGGCTACATCGCTGACGTCGAGCAGTTCGTCGATCTGCTGACGGCGCGGCAACCACTGCGCTTCGGGCATTTGTGTGAGCGCTTCCTGCTGCAGGGCCTTGAGCAGACTGTTGAGCTGCATGGCGGTCTGTTCCTGCCAATTGAGTTGCAGCAGGCCTTCGATCAGTTGCGGTTGCTGCTCGTCGAGCAGGAAACGGTCGGCCAGATCCAGGTCCAGCGCGTCTCGGCCATTGATGTGCGCGCCGGTCAGACCGAGAAACAGGCCAAGCTTGCCCGGCAGCCGGGCGAGAAACCAACTGGCGCCGACATCCGGGTACAGGCCAATGCTGATTTCCGGCATCGCCAGACGACTGCTCGGCGTGACGATCCGTGTGCTCGCGCCCTGCAGCAAGCCCATGCCGCCGCCCAGTACATAGCCGTGACCCCAGCAGATCAGCGGTTTGGGGTAGGTGTGCAGGCGGTAATCCAGACGATATTCGGCGCTGAAAAACTGCGCAGCCAGCGGCGGAACTTCACCGGGGTGCGCACGGCAGGCTTCAACCAGGCTGCGCACTTCACCACCGGCGCAGAACGCCTTGGCGCCGTTGCCGCGCAGTAGTACGCAGACGATTTGCGGGTCGTTGGCCCAGGCGTGCAGCCTGTCGCTCAAGGCATTGATCATCGGCAATGACAGCGCATTCAGCGATTTTTCAGCATCGAGGGTGGCGATGCCGAGGCGGGCGCCATCGGTGCCGGTGAGTTCTTCGAAGTGCAGATTCATCGTGACCTCGCTCGGAAATTTGAACGATCAGTATGATCGCTGCGTGGGAAAGTGCCTGATCTGCGTCAGATCAATTGACAAGCGTGGTCGGCTTTCCTAGGGTTCGCCCCATTGTTTTTGCCGGGTATGACCATGACTGCTGACGACCGTATCAAACTCGAACCAAGCTGGAAGGAGGCACTGCGTGCTGAGTTCGACCAGCCCTATATGGCAGAGTTGCGCAACTTCCTGCAGCAGGAGCGGGCGGCCGGCAAGGAAATCTATCCGCCGGGACCGATGATTTTCAATGCGCTGAATTCGACGCCACTGGATAAAGTGAAAGTGGTGATCCTCGGCCAGGATCCGTATCACGGCCCGGGACAGGCCCATGGTCTGTGCTTTTCGGTGCAACCGGGCGTGCCGGCGCCGCCGTCGCTGGTCAACATCTATAAAGAGTTGAAGCGCGACCTGAACATCGACATTGCCAATCATGGCTATTTGCAGAGCTGGGCTGATCAGGGCGTGTTGATGCTCAACACCACCATGACCGTCGAGCGCGCCAATGCCAATGCGCACAAGGACAAGGGCTGGCAGCACTTCACCGACCGGATCATCGAAGTGGTCAGCGAAAAGCAGCCGCACCTGGTGTTCATGCTCTGGGGCGCCCATGCACAGAGCAAGCAGAAGCTGATCGACGCGACCAAACACCTGGTGCTGACCTCGGTGCATCCGTCGCCGTTGTCGGCGTATCGCGGGTTTTTGGGCTGCGGACATTTCAGCCGCACCAACAAGTTTCTCGAACAGAATGGCGAAACGCCGATCGAGTGGCGCCTTCCACCGATTTAAAGGCATCGCGAGCAGGCTCACTCCTACAGGGAAATGCATTCCAATGTAGGAGTGAGCCTGCTCGCGATAGGGGGCAACTCGGTCTTCAGACCTACTCTGGATTGCGGTTCCAATACTTGAACAACGGCTCCGCCAGAAACAGCACAAACAACAGCCGCATCACCTGCATCGCCGTCACCAGTGGCACCGACAATTGCAGGGTTTCCGCCGTCAGGCTCATTTCGGCAATTCCGCCGGGCATCATGCCCAGCGTCAGCGAACGCAAATCCAGATGGGTCAGGGCACTCAAGCCCAATGCCGCCAGTGTGGCGATCAGCATGGTCAGCGCCGTACCGATCAGCGTCCGTCCCATAAAGGACGGCGCGCGCCGGAAGAACTGCCGGTTGAAGTGACAACCCAGGCCACTGCCGATCAGCCATTGGCCGATCTGGCTACCGCCGTCGGGCAAGCCAATGTGCAGATCCCAGCCGATGCTCACCGCCGCACTTACCAGCAGCGGTCCGAACAGCCACGGGTTGGGTTGGCGCAGACGTTGCCAGAGCCAGGCGAGCAGGGCGCCCGCAGGAAACAGAAGCGCCAGCCAGCGCCAATCGACGCTGCCGGCATGGGACATCGGCGTGCCGTCACCGAGCAGATACTTGAAGGCCGCCGGCACGCACAAAACCACCACCAGCACGCGCAAACTTTGCCCCGCCGCCACATGGCTAAGCAGAGCGCCGTTGCGCGCGCCGAGGTTGACCATCTCCCCGGAACCACCGGGCATGCTCGAAAAGAACGCCGTGGCGCGGTCCTCGCCGGTGCGGCGCATCAGCCACACGCCGACCACTGCCGACAGGCTGGTGACCAACGCACCGAAGAAAATCAAACCGAAATGACTAAGCACCTGCTCCATCACTTGCGGGGTGAAATGCAGGCCAATGCCGATACCGACGATCCACTGGCCGCACTTGCGGCCGCCTGGGATTTCGGCAAGTTGCCAGGGCGTCAGGCAGCGCACCAGGATGATCGCCAGCAACGAGCCGACCATCCACGGTAGCGGCCAGCCGATCTGGCTGGCGATGTAGCCGCCCAGCAGACCGACCAGCGGGGTGCCCCACCAGGCTTTCAGGGAGAGGCGATCAGACATCCGCGATGACGCGACGCGCAGCCGAACGTTTGCGCCAGATACGAATTATCGGCATCAACAGCATGATCGCCGTCAGTATCCAGCAACCGAAGGTGATCGGACTCGACCAGAGAATCTCCAGAGCGCCATTGGAAATCGACAGGGCGCGACGCAGATTTTGTTCCATCAGGCCGCCGAGGATGAAGCCCAGCAGCAGCGGCGACAGCGGGAAGTCCAGCTTGCGCAGGATGTAACCGAAGATGCCGATACCAATCATCAGGAACAGGTCGAAGGTGGTGGCGTGAACCGCATAAACGCCGATCCCGGTGATGATCGCGATGACCGGCACCAGTGCCCAGTTCGGCACGGCGAGGATGCGGGTGAACACGCGGATCATTGGAATGTTGAGGATCACCAGCATGACGTTGGCGATGAACAACGAAGCGATCAGGCCCCAGACAATGTCCGGTTGCTGTTGAAACAGCAGTGGACCCGGGGTGATGTTGTACAGCGACAGCGCGCCAATCATCACCGCGGTGGTGCCTGAACCCGGAACGCCGAGGGTCAGCATCGGCACCAGTGCGCCGCACGCCGCGCCGCCGATAGCGGTTTCCGGCGCGGCGAGCCCGCGGGGGTCGCCTTCACCGAATTTACCGCTGGCGCCGGCGATGCGCTTCTCGGTCATATAGGCCACGGCACTGGCGAGCGTTGCGCCGGCACCCGGCAGTACGCCCATGATGAAACCGAGCACGCCGCAACGGACGTTGACCACGAAGACCGACGCCGCCTCCTTGAAGTTGAACATCATACGGCCGGTGGCTTTCACCGCTTCCTGGCCGTGGTGGGTTTTTTCCAGCAGCAGCAGAATTTCGCTGATCGAGAACAGGCCCAGCACCAGCACGACGAACTGGATGCCGTCGGTCAGATGGATGTTGTCGCCAGTGAAACGGTACACACCGCTGTTGGCATCGATGCCGACGGTAGAAAGGAACAGACCGATCAGCGCTGCGATAAAGGTTTTCAGCGGACGATCGCCGGCCATGCCGCCGAGACAGACAATCGCGAACACCATCAACACGAAGTATTCCGCAGGTCCGAAGGCGATCGCCCATTTCGCCAGCAGCGGCGCAAACAGCACCATGCCGCAAGTGGCGATAAACGCACCGATGAACGAACTCCACGCCGACAGGGACAGCGCGACACCGGCCAGGCCTTTGCGGGCCATCGGGTAGCCGTCGAGGGTGGTCATTACGGTGGATGCTTCACCCGGAATGTTCAGCAGGATCGAGCTGATGCGTCCGCCGTATTCGCAGCCCAGGTAGACCGCCGCGAGCAGGATCAGCGCCGACTCGGGTGGCAGACCGAGGGCAAACGCGATGGGAATCAGCAATGCCACGCCGTTGATCGGGCCGAGGCCCGGCAGCAGGCCGACGACGGTGCCGATCAGGGTGCCGCACAGTGCGGTGACCAGGTTGTACGGGCTCAGCGCAACGCCGAAGCCCTGACCCAAATAGCCAAGGGTATCCATATCAGTTCTCCAGGACGCTGAGCAGGCCGAGGGGCAGCGGAACATCCATCAAGCGATCGAACAGCAGATAGAGACCAATCGCCATCAGGCTGATGATCACTACACTCGGTAGCCAGCGGCCGCCGTACAGACGGGCCATCGGCACACCGGTAATGATGCTGGCGACGATGAAGCCAAGGGGTTCGAAGGTGCCGGCAAACACCAGCAACAACGCGACACAGATCGCGATCTTGGTCAGGGTTTCACGATCCAGCGGCGGCTCGTCGTCGCTGTGTTTGATCGGCGCCGGGCGGAACACCATGTACAACAGGGCCGCGCCCATCAGGCCGAGCATCAACAGCGGGAAGGCGCGAGGGCCGACCGGTTCGTAGGAAAAAGCCGCCTGGTACGGCCACGCCATCAGCGCCAGGCCGGCACACACCAGTAGCAGCACTGAGGCGAAAATACGTTGAATAAGCATGGGAGCTCCTGTGCCGCGTCCCCGGAACCGGGGACGCAGCCGCTAGACAGAGACGATCACTGGATCAGGCCGAACTCTTTGGCCAGCACTTTGTAGTCCGCGACTTGCTTCTTCACGTAGGTGTCCAGTTCCGGCCCGGTCATGGCGAACGGAAACAGTTCACGCTGATCGCGCAGGGTGGCGAATTCGTCGGAGGCCAACAGTTTGTCGAACGCGTCTTTCCACCAGGCGTAGTCTTCGTCGCTGACTTTTGGCCCGAGGTAGAAGCCGCGCACCACCGGCCAGACGATGTCGTAGCCCTGTTCGCGAGCGGTCGGGATGTCCTTCATTTCCGGCTCGTCGAGACGCTTGTCGGCGAACACCGCCAGCAGACGCATATCACCGCTCTGGATGTGCGGCATGGAGTCGGAGATGTCGGTACTGCCGACCTGGATATGGCCGCCGAGCAGGGCGGTGGCGATTTCACCGCCACCTTCGAGCGCCACGTAACGCAGCTCGCGCGGATTGATCCCGGCGGCCTTGGCGATGAGTGCAGTCTGCATCCAGTCCTGGCTGCCGACGGTGCCGCCGGAACCGATGACTACCGAGCCTGGATCTTTCTTCAGGGCCTGAACGAGATCGTCGAGGGTCTTGTAAGGTGAATCGCTTTTAACGGCGATGGCGCCATAGCTGGTGCCGACGGCCGCGAGCCAGCGCACGTTGGTTTCATCGAAACGGCCGAACTTGCCCTGAGCCAGGTTCAACAGCGAACCGCTCGACCAGGCGACCAGCGTGCCGGCATCGGCCGGACGCTGCGCGACCACGGCGTTGTAGGCCACTGCGCCGACGCCGCCGGGCATGTAGGTCACGCGCATCGGTTTGGTCAGCAATTTCTGATTGACCAGTGCGCTCTGCACCAGTTTGCAGGTCAGGTCGAAACCGCCGCCCGGGGAGGCCGGCGCGATACATTCCGGGCGTTTCGGTTCGGCCATGAGTTGGCCGGCGAATAACATCGCGCCAGCGGCGAGAGCAACTTTACGCAGTGATAAGTTCATCTGAGTCTCCTTGGGAGTTGTTGTTATGGACGTGCAGAATTACCAAAGGGCAACGCTTGGCTCAGCAACAGGCGCAGGTTTTCGCAGCGCGGGCGCATTGACGGGTATATCGGAAGGGAAATCGGCGTGGCCCGGCACGCAAATATCGGCCAGGGCGGGGTTGTAGCGGGGAGGGTGGGCCTGTGTGATAGCCCTGGGTTGCATGGACGGCATGCGGGTGTGCTCCGTTTATTGTTCTTATTGGTCGAAAACGCTTCGTGGCGTTCTTCGTGCGCTGTGTGGCAGCAGCGACGGCAGTCGAAACTGTCCGTAAACCGACTCTAACGGGCTAACCTTTCGCTAACCTTTCAGCCGACTTTCACGGTTTTCGGGCTTCACAGCGGCGGTTGCGGCTGTAAACTCCGCGGCAAAGCGTGGCGTTGGCCATCCCAGAACGAGGTAAAAATCCATGCGTGTCCTGCTCGTCGAAGACCATCTGCAACTGGCCGAAAGTGTCGCGCAGGCGCTCAAGAGCACCGGTCTGACCGTGGATGTGTTGCACGACGGCGTGGCCGCCGACCTGGCGTTGGGCAGTGAGGAATACGCCGTGGCGATCCTCGATGTCGGCCTGCCGCGCATGGATGGTTTCGAGGTGCTGGCGCGCCTGCGTGCGCGCGGCAAGAACCTGCCGGTGCTGATGCTGACCGCGCGCAGCGATGTGAAGGATCGGGTGCACGGCCTTAATCTCGGCGCTGATGATTACCTGGCCAAGCCGTTCGAACTGACGGAGCTGGAAGCGCGGGTCAAAGCCCTGTTGCGCCGCAGTGTCCTGGGCGGTGAGCGTCAGCAGCGCTGTGGCGTGCTGGCCTATGACCTCGACACCCGGCGCTTCACCCTGGGCGAAGAACTGCTCACGCTGACTTCGCGCGAACAGGCCGTGCTCGAAGCGTTGATCGCTCGGCCGGGGCGGGTGATGAGCAAGGAGCAACTGGCCGCGCAGGTTTTCGGTCTTGACGAAGAGGCCAGCCCCGACGCCATCGAAATCTACGTGCACCGCTTACGTAAGAAACTCGACGGCCATCCCGTGGCCATCGTGACCTTCCGTGGCCTCGGTTATCTGCTGGAAAGCCGCGATGCATAAGCCCAGCAGTCTGCGCTGGCGTTTGCTGTGGAACCTCGGATGGTTGCTGGTATTGCTGATGCTCGCCAGTGGCTTGAGTGCTTACTGGAACGGTCGCGAAGCTGCCGATACCGCCTATGACCGCACGCTGCTGGCCTCGGCGCGCACCATTGCTGCCGGATTGTCGCAACGCGACGGCAGCCTCAGCGCCGACGTGCCTTACGTGGCGCTGGACACCTTCGCCTATGACAGCGCCGGGCGCATTTATTACCAGGTCAACGACATCCATCAAAAGCTGATTTCCGGCTACGAAAACCTCCCCGGCCCGCCACCCGGCACGCCCCGCACCGACAGCTATCCAGCACTGGCACGCTTTTACAACGCCAAGTACAACGGCCAGAACGTGCGCGTGGTCAGCCTGCTCAAAGCCGTGACCGAACCGAACATGAACGGCATGGCGGAGATCCGCGTCGCCGAAACCGACGAAGCGCGGGTGAGCATGGCGCGCAGTCTGGCGGCGGATACTTTGCTGCGTCTGGGCATGCTGGCCGTGGGCGCGTTGTTGCTGGTGTGGTTCGCGGTGAGTGCGGCGTTGCGCCCGCTGGAGCGCTTGCGTACCGCGGTGGAAGAGCGTCAGCCGGATGATCTGCGGCCGCTGCCACTGGTAGAAGTGCAGCATGAATTGGGACCTTTGGTACGGGCGCTCAACCATTTCACCGAACGCCTGCGCGGTCAGTTCGAGCGGCAGGCGCAGTTCATTGCTGATGCCGCCCACGAATTACGCACGCCGTTGGCGGCATTGAAAGCGCGGCTGGAGCTGGGCCTGCGCTCCAGTGAGCCGGAGATCTGGCGCACAACCCTGGAATCTTCGGCGCAAAGCACCGATCGCCTGACGCATCTGGCCAATCAGTTGCTATCGCTGGCCCGTGTCGAAAACGGCGCCCGGGCAATTGCCGAGGGCGGCGCGCAGTTGCTTGATCTGAGTCAGTTGGCCCGGGAACTGGGCATGGCCATGGCACCGCTTGCGCACAAGCGTGGCGTGGCGCTGGCACTGGAGGCCGACGAACCCGTGTGGCTGCGCGGCGAGCCGACCCTGCTCAATGAGCTGCTGAGCAATCTTGTGGATAATGCGCTGGCGCACACACCATCGGGCGGCAATGTGATATTGCGCGTGACGGCGCCGGCGGTGCTTGAGGTCGAAGATGACGGACCGGGGATCCCGCTGGAAGAGCGCGACCGGGTGTTCGAACGGTTTTACCGGCGTAATCAGCAAGTGGCGGGATCAGGCCTGGGGCTGGCGATTGTCGGCGAGATCTGCCGGGCGCATCTGGCACAAATCACGTTGCATGATGGCGAGCGGGCGGGGTTGAAGGTGCGGGTGAGTTTTATTGCCGGGTAATACATTTGTGGCGAGGGGATTTATTCCCGGGTAGTAATTTTGTGGCGAGGGGATTTATCCCCGCTCGGCTGCGCAGCAGTCGCGGTTCAGCAATCGCAATCTGTCTGGTAAAACCCGGATCGCAGAGTTTAGGGTCGCTTCGCAACCCAACGGGGATAAATCCCCTCGCCACAGGTCAGTAAAACATCGTCCGCGATTCTTCCAGGTCCGCGCACAATTGCTTGTTCTCCGGATCGATCCGCAACTTCCTGAATGCCGGAACACTCAACGGGTCAATCCGCGCAAACGGATGGTCGCTGTCCTTGTGGCAATACAGACTCGCGACCTGCACGACATCCACGTAATCAATGCTCGCCGAGTCGCGCTCGAAGTTCTGATAGAGCAACGGCAGTTGCACCAGACGTTCGGGAAACTCCCAGACCCGCAACAGCTTTTCACCCAGCAATGGATGAATCTGCTCGATCACATGGGTGAGGCTGACCGCATCCGAAAGCAGTTCGTTGTGGTCTTCGGCGTACGTCAGAATCGGCAGCACACCAATCTGATGCACCAGCCCGCCGAGCGCCGCTTGATCGGGCTTGAGCTGGGTGTGACGACGACACAGCGCATAGCTGACGCCGGCGATCTCCAGGCTGCTGCGCCAGACGTCGCGCATCTTCTGTTCTACCACTTCGGAGCGAGCGTTGAAAATCTGCTCCATCACGAGGCCGATCGCCAGGTTGCTGCTGTAATTGATGCCCAGTCGAGTGATGGCGGTGTGCAGGTCGGTGACTTCCTGCGCGGCGCGCAGCAACGGACTGTTGACCACTTTGATCAGGCGCGCAGACAGCGCCGTGTCACGACCGATCACTTTGCTCAGGTCGCTGACGCTGATTTCCGGATCCTCGGCCGCCTTTCGAATTTGCAGTGCCACTTCCGGCAGCGTGGGCAGAACCAGGTCATCGTTATCGATGGCCTCAACCAAATCCTGTTGGACCTTTTCCGCCAGTTCGCTCATTTAGACTCTCTAGGGTGTTGCAACAATGCTGCGATCAACGCTGGATTTCGCGGTCGCGATCCAGTTCGTAAGGCAGGTCGAGCACGCGCAACGCGGGGCCTTCGAGGGCGCCCAGATGCAAATCGCCGGCTTCGGCAGCTTCGGCCTGCAACACTGCCAGGAGTTCAATGTTTCCTGCGGCACTGGCCGCAAGGACCACTTCACCGATCGAGCTGTTATGGCTCGGCGCGAACAGAGGCGTGCCCGGCTCGGGCAGCTCGGCGCTGTCCAGGCTCAAGCGATACAGACGGCGCTTGAGTTTGCCCAGGTACTGCATGCGCGCGACGATTTCCTGGCCGGTGTAGCAGCCTTTCTTGAAACTCACACCGCCAACCGCTTGCAGGTTGAGCATTTGCGGGATGAACAGTTCGCGCGTGCTCGGCATGACCTGGCCGATACCGGCGCGGATCTGGCCCAGCAGCCATTGATTCAGCTCGCCTTCAGGCAGTGCTGCGGACAGTTGGCCTTTGACGCTTTGCGCCTGAGCGGCGGGCACCCAGAGTTCAGCGCGCTCGGGCGAGACGCGAATCGCGATCAGGCCGTCGTTGCGCACGACGCTGTCGGTTTCGGCGGGCAGTTCCAGACCGATACCGGTCAGGACTGCGTCGCCATGCTCCACGCCGAAGCGCACCCAGGCGGCGCTTTCATCGGTCAGTTTCGATTTGGAGAACACCGCGTACTTTTTCAGGTCAGCCAGTTGCGGTTCGAGCAATTCGCTGGCCATCGCCAGAACCAACCCGTCACCCTCGAGCAGAATGCGGAAGCTGGACTGCATCCGGCCTTTCTGCGTGCAGCGGGCGCCGAGGCTGGCGCGGGTGTCACTCAGGTAATTGATATTGCAGGTCAACTGGCCTTGCAGGAATTTTCCGGCGTCCGCGCCGCGAACCGCGAGTACGCCTTCATGAGACAGGGTGCAGAAAAAAGCAGAATCGGCCATGGGTCATCGCAGGGTAAATAGACTGGGGCACATCATAAGGGCGCGTTGTTGAAATGGGTAGTTGATAAAGGATCAAGGGTGCCCGACCAAAGCCGACTGTGCGGCCTGTCTCGGGGCTGTATACTTGCCGCCAATTTCGAGGAGGGCCTCATGGTCGAACAAGTTGAACTGAATCGCCTCTTTTGGCACAGCCGTCGCGGCATGCTTGAGCTTGACGTGTTGCTGGTGCCGTTTGTGCAGGAGGTCTACGCCACGCTGAATCAGGTGGACCGTGATCTGTATGTTCGCCTGCTCGAGTGCGAGGACCAGGACATGTTCGGCTGGTTCATGGAGCGCAGCGAATCGGACGATCCCGAACTGCAACGCATGGTCCGGATGATTCTGGACCGTGTCCAGCCCAAGTAATACGTTCGAATGTCGCTGGCATGCCTCACGGCAGTTGCTGGCGGCGTATCTGCTGGCCCAGGCGTTCGCCCTGGGTTCTGTGTTTCTGCTGGCGCTTCCGCTCTGGGCCAGTCTGCTCGCGGCGTTCGGCTGTGTGCTGCATGGCGTTTGGGTGCTGCCCAGGCAGATTTTGCTGAGTCATCCGAAAGCTTTCTGCGGGTTGCGTCGTGACGCCGACGGCTGGCAATTGTGGAATCAAGCCAATGGCTGGCAAGCGGTGCAACTGCGCCCGGACAGTCTGGCGCTGCCGCTGATCGTGGTGTTGCGCTTTCGTCTGCGTGGGGAGTGGCGGGTCAGATCGATCTGCGTGCCGCGGGACTCGCAGGCGGCGGATATTCACCGCCGCCTGCGAGTGCGGCTCAAGTTCAGCCGACGTAGGTGGGCGGCACCAGAATAGTGTCGAGGGCCTCGGGCAGCAGGTTCGGGTAGTCGAGAGTGTAATGCAGGCCGCGACTTTCCTTGCGCTCCATGGCGGAGCGGATCATCAGTTCGGCAACTTGCGCCAGGTTGCGCAACTCGATCAGGTCACGACTGACCTTGTAATTGCTGTAGAACTCGTCGATCTCGTCGAGCAGCAGGCGCACACGGTGCTGGGCTCGTTGCAGGCGCTTATTGGTGCGCACGATACCGACGTAGTCCCACATGAAACGCCGTAATTCATCCCAGTTGTGCGCAATGATCACGTCTTCGTCGGAATCCGTCACTTGGCTGGCGTCCCAGGCAGGAAGCGCGCTTGGCGCTGCGACCTCGTCCAGTTGCGCAAGAATGTCCGCCGCCGCCGACCGCGCATAGACGAAACATTCCAGCAGCGAATTGCTGGCCATGCGGTTGGCGCCGTGCAGGCCGGTGAAGCTGGTTTCGCCAATCGCATACAGCCCCGGCACGTCGGTGCGGCCGTGTTGATCGACCATCACGCCGCCGCAGGTGTAATGCGCGGCGGGCACCACCGGGATCGGTTGTTGGGTGATATCGATGCCGAAGCCCAGGCAGCGCTCATAAACAGTGGGGAAGTGGCTTTTGACGAACGATTCGGGCTTGTGACTGATGTCGAGGTAGACGCAGTCGACCCCCAGACGCTTCATTTCATGGTCAATGGCGCGGGCGACGATGTCCCGGGGTGCCAGTTCGGCGCGCGGATCAAAGCGCGACATGAAGCGCTCGCCATTGGGCAGTTTCAGATGTGCGCCTTCGCCGCGCAGGGCTTCGGTGATCAGAAAACTCTTGGCCTGTGGGTGATACAGGCAGGTCGGGTGAAACTGGTTGAATTCCAGATTCGCCACCCGGCAGCCCGAGCGCCAGGCCATGGCAATGCCGTCGCCGCAGGCACCGTCGGGATTGCTGGTATAGAGGTAGACCTTGGCGGCACCGCCCGAGGCGAGAATCACGAAACGTGCGCCGTAGGTGTCGACTTCGCCGGTGGCGCGGTTCAACACATAGGCGCCGAGGCAGCGATCGCCTTCCAGTCCCAAGCGGCGCGCGGTGATCAGGTCGACGGCGACACGCTGTTCCAGCAGTTCGATGTTCGAACGCTCTTTTGCCTGGGCCAGCAGAGTCTTGAAGATAGCGGCGCCCGTGGCGTCGGCGGCGTGGATGATGCGCCGATGGCTGTGGCCGCCTTCGCGGGTCAGGTGAAACTCGAAACCGCCGTCTTCGGTGCCGGACTGTTCGTCTCGCGTGAACGGTACGCCTTGGTCGATCAGCCACTGAATCGCTTCGCGGCTGTGCTCAACGGTGAAGCGCACGGCATCTTCATGGCACAGTCCACCGCCGGCATTCAGCGTGTCGTCGACGTGGGATTCGACAGTATCTGTATCGTCAAGCACGGCGGCGACACCGCCCTGCGCCCAGAACGTCGAACCGTTGGCGAGATCACCTTTACTCAGCACGGCAATGCGCAGGTGGCCGGGCAGGGTCAGCGCGAGACTTAAACCGGCAGCACCGCTGCCAATGACCAGAACATCGTGTTGGAACTGTTGGCTCATTTCAGGATTCCGCTCAAAGCGACCCGGGTCGGGGTTGGCGCAAGACAGCTGGATCGGCGAGTCAAGACAGCCACACAGCCCACTAGTATATAGAGGGGTTGGGCGGCACAATAGCCGGGCCCATATGGCATTGTGAAACTACTGTGACGAAAAAAACCGCTTGCTTCGTCGGAAGGTTTTTTCCGCAGCTTTGCGTAAAGACCGCTGTATCGGCGCTGAAACACGGTTTTTCGGTTCAAGGTCGTTCAATGTCCGGTGGGACGTCTATAAATAATTGGAACTTTTGCCAAAGGCCCAAGATCAATAGACGGTGCCAGAAACCAGGGACAGTGTCGGCTTCAATGCGGAATCTGCGGTTGGATTCCTGCCGGCGAAACCGATGACAAGATTATTCGCGCAGCCGGTTTATCCCGCGCTGCGTTTTTCGTGCGTGCCAAATCAGAGCCCGCAGGAAACTTGCTTGGAGGGGGAGAACTTTTGCGAAAAGCCCGAGTCTATGTTTGCAAGTCTGGTCGTTTAGTAATGCAAGTCTCCTCCGGGCTTATCGAGGAGTGTTCATGCTAACCCAGGAAGAGGATCAGCAGCTGGTCGAACGCGTTCAGCGTGGCGACAAGCGAGCTTTCGATCTGCTGGTGCTGAAATATCAGCACAAAATTCTCGGGTTGATCGTGCGTTTTGTGCACGACACCCATGAAGCCCAGGACGTTGCTCAGGAAGCCTTTATCAAGGCGTATCGAGCACTTGGAAACTTTCGCGGCGACAGTGCGTTTTATACGTGGCTGTACCGTATTGCCATTAACACGGCGAAGAATTACCTGGTTTCACGCGGCCGCCGGCCGCCGGATAGCGATGTAAGTTCAGAGGATGCAGAGTTCTACGACGGCGATCATGGCCTCAAGGATCTCGAATCACCGGAACGAGCACTGCTGCGGGATGAGATCGAAGGCACCGTCCATCGAACCATCCAGCAACTGCCAGAGGATTTGCGTACGGCTTTAACTTTACGTGAATTCGATGGTCTGAGTTACGAGGACATTGCGAGCGTCATGCAGTGTCCGGTGGGTACCGTGCGCTCCCGGATTTTCCGCGCTCGGGAGGCCATCGATAAAGCCCTGCAACCTTTGTTGCAGGAAAACTGAGACAGCGGCGACAGCCAAGAGAGGAACGCCATGAGTCGTGAAGCCCTGCAGGAATCGCTGTCCGCAGTGATGGATAACGAAGCGGACGAACTGGAATTGCGTCGAGTGCTCAACGCACTGGATGATGTTGAAACCCGTGAGACCTGGGCTCGTTACCAGATTGCTCGGGCAGCCATGCACAAGGATCTGCTGCTTCCGCGTCTGGATATCGCTGCGGCAGTGTCTGCTGCGCTGGAAGACGAAACGGCACCGGCCAAAGTTTCCCGCAGCCCATGGCGCAACCTGGGTCGTCTGGCTGTAGCCGCCTCGGTGACCGTTGCCGTTCTGGCCGGTGTTCGCCTGTACAACCAGGACGAAATCGCCGGCGTCGAACTGGCTCAGCAAAGCAGTCAGACCACCCTGGCTACTCCACAAGTCAAGGGTCCGGCTGTATTGGCAGGCTATAGTGAGAGTTCTGAAGCCACCGGTCCTATGGCCAACGGCGTACTGCAAGGTCAGCCAGGCTGGCACGATCAGCGTCTGCCAGGCTATCTGCGCCAGCATGCGCAACAGGCTGCGCTGAAAGGGACTGAAAGCGCGCTGCCTTACGCACGTGCGGCAAGCCTGGAAAACCGTTAAGGAGGATCATGCGCGCCATACCTGTACTTTCGCTTCTGCTGAGTGGCTGGTTCATCGTTCCAGCCCATGCCGATGACGCCCAGGATTGGTTGACCCGTCTGGGCCAGGCCGAGCAGAAGCAAAGCTTCCACGGCACTTTCGTTTACGAGCGCAACGGTAGTTTTTCCACCCATAACATCTGGCATCGCGTCCAGAATGGTCAGGTCCGCGAGCGTTTGCTACAGCTCGACGGTTCGGCTCAGGAAGTTGTACGCATTGACGGACATACTCAATGCGTCAGCGGAACCCTGATTGCGGGTCTTGGAGATTCACCCAATTCGACCGCTCGTTCCCTCGATCCCCAAAAGCTGAAAAACTGGTATGACCTTGCTGTCATTGGCAAGTCGCGCGTGGCCGGGCGGGATGCGGTAATCGTATCGCTGACGCCTCGCGACCAACACCGTTACGGTTTCGAATTGCATCTGGACAAGCGAACCGGCCTGCCCCTCAAGTCGTTGTTGCTGAACGACAAGGGCCAGTTGCTCGAACGCTTCCAGTTCACCAGCCTGGACACTGATGAAGTTCCGTCGGATAAAGACTTGCTCGCTGACGCCGATTGCAAGCCGATTACCCTCGACAACAACAAGGCGTCTGCGGTGAAAACGGCGCAGGTCTGGCGCTCGGACTGGCTGCCACCGGGTTTCGAACTCAGCAGCAGCACCTCGCACAAAGATCCGCAAACCAAGACTCAGGTCAACAGCCTGATGTATGACGATGGTCTGGCGCGTTTCTCGGTGTTCCTGGAGCCTTTGAACGGCGCGACGGTCACCGATACCCGCACGCAGTTGGGGCCGACCGTTGCCGTCTCCCGTCGCCTGACCACACCGCAAGGCGAAATGATGGTCACGGTGGTGGGGGAAATCCCGATTGGCACCGCTGAGCGAATCGCCTTGTCGATGCGCAACAATGATGGCGCTGCGACCAGCAAGCAGTGAGCTGATTTCAGTCATTCCCACTTCGTCGTCGAGACGTAGAAATGTTTGCTGAGCATTTTCATTTGCAAATCACCTGAAAATTTTTTATAGGTCAGAGCCTCACGGCTCTGGCCTTGTTTGTTGTTCCCGGAACAAAAATGCCGGTCAGTGGTTTCCGGTGTTCCCTTGCTCCATATCGCTTAACCCTGCTCGTCGTAACGGGAGCTGTATGTCGATACCTAGTTTGAAGTCTTATCTTTCCATCTTCGCCACCGTGCTGCTGCTCGGTCAGGCGGTCCCTGCTGCGCAAGCGGCCGATCTGCCTGATTTCACCCAGCTGGTCGAACAAGCCTCGCCAGCGGTGGTAAACATCAGTACCACGCAGAAACTGCCGGACCGCCGAGTGAATCAGCAAATGCCGGACCTGGAAGGTCTGCCACCGATGCTGCGCGAGTTCTTCGAGCGCGGTATGCCGCCTCAGCAACGTTCGCCGCGTGATGGTCGACAGCGTGAAGCGCAATCGCTGGGCTCGGGCTTCATCATTTCTCCGGATGGCTACATCCTCACCAATAACCATGTGATTGCCGATGCCGACGAAATCCTCGTACGTCTGGCTGATCGCAGCGAAATGAAAGCCAAGCTGATCGGCACCGATCCACGCTCCGACGTGGCGCTGCTGAAAATCGAAGGCAAGGACTTGCCGGTGCTCAAGCTCGGCAAATCCCAGGACCTCAAGGCCGGCCAGTGGGTAGTAGCGATCGGTTCGCCATTCGGTTTCGACCACACCGTGACCCAGGGCATTGTCAGCGCCGTGGGCCGTAGCCTGCCGAACGAAAACTATGTGCCGTTCATCCAGACTGACGTGCCGATCAACCCGGGTAACTCCGGTGGCCCGCTGTTCAACCTCAACGGTGAAGTGGTCGGGATCAACTCGCAGATTTACACCCGCTCCGGCGGTTTCATGGGCGTGTCGTTCGCCATCCCGATCGATGTGGCGATGGACGTTTCCAACCAACTGAAGAGCGGCGGAAAAGTCAGTCGTGGTTGGTTGGGCGTGGTGATTCAGGAAGTGAACAAGGATCTGGCGGAATCGTTTGGCCTGGATAAACCGGCCGGCGCACTGGTTGCGCAGATTCAGGATGACGGCCCGGCAGCCAAGGGTGGCCTGCAAGTGGGCGACGTGATTCTGAGCATGAACGGCCAGCCGATCGTCATGTCCGCTGACTTGCCGCATCTGGTCGGTGCCTTGAAGGCTGGCGCCAAAGCCAACCTGGAAGTGATTCGTGAGGGCAAGCGCAAAAACGTCGAACTGACGGTGGGCGCTATCCCTGACGAGGACAAGGAGCTGGACGCGTTGGCGAAGTCTGGCGCTGAAAGCAGCAGCAACCGTCTCGGTGTGGCGGTAGGTGAGCTGACCGCCGAGCAAAAGAAAGCCTACGACCTCAAAGGCGGGGTGGTGATCAAAGAAGTGCAGGACGGACCTGCGGCCTTGATCGGTCTGCAGCCGGGTGATGTGATCACTCACCTGAACAATCAGGCGATCGGTTCGGCCAAGGAGTTCACCGACATCGCCAAGGCGTTGCCGAAGAACCGTTCGGTGTCGATGCGCGTTCTGCGTCAGGGTCGCGCCAGCTTCATTACCTTCAAACTGGCGGAATAAGCCGGCGGCAAGGTAAAAAGAAACCGCCTCGAAAGAGGCGGTTTTTTTGTGCTTGCAGCTTTTGTCTGACGCAGAAAATCTTCAGCCCATCATGTCCTTGATCATGCGTTCCTGCTCCATCAACTCCCGCTGGCGCGCGTCGATTCG
Organism: Pseudomonas sp. SWRI81; assembly: GCF_014268545.1. Classification (NCBI taxonomy): domain Bacteria; kingdom Pseudomonadati; phylum Pseudomonadota; class Gammaproteobacteria; order Pseudomonadales; family Pseudomonadaceae; genus Pseudomonas; species Pseudomonas sp. SWRI81. Next base: position 22,371 of record NZ_JABWQS010000027.1, on the reverse strand, counting down.
CGAAGACAGCGGGAAGTTGTTACCCGCCTTGCGCTTGGCGAAGTCCAGTTGCTGAATGGCCTGACGGTAATCGCCGACCAGCGCGAAGTATTCGGCACGCGCCTGATGCAGGCCGATGATGTTGCCCGACAAACCACGGGTTTCGGCCACCTGATACCAGACGTCCGGATCATCCGGACGTGACTTGAGCAAACTGTCCAGAGCCTTCTCGGCCTCGGCGGCACGATTCTGTTTCAGCAACAAATCGACGCGCACCTGATTCAGCGGATAGTTGCCCGGAAACTGCGTGAGCATGCGTTCAACCCGTGACTGGGCATCGGGCAGGCGATTATTGGTGATGTCCAGATCGATCTGCGCAAGGTTGTAGATGATTTCATTCGGTGATTTGGCCAGCAGCTGTTTGAGATTCTCCCGTGCTTCATTCAATTGGCCGCCCTTGATCTGTGCGATCGCCAGGCCGTAGCGAGCGACGTCGTTTTGCGGGTGCTCATCCAGTTGCGCGCGGAAGCGCTTGGCGCCCAGGCCCGGGGTTTCTTCGTAGATCAACTGTACGCGTGCGCGGATCAACTGATAGCGCTTGGAGTCCTCGATACCGCCCGGTTTGGCCTGCTCGGCACGGTTGCGGGTGTCGGCAATCCGCGACTCGGTGACCGGGTGAGTCAACAGGAACTCCGGCGGCTTGGCGTCGAAACGATACTGGCGCATCAGGCGTTCGAACATGGTCGGCATCGAGCGCGGGTCGTAACCGGCCTTTTCCAGGTTAAGAATGCCAATGCGATCGGCTTCCTGTTCATTCTGGCGCGAGAAGGTCCGTTGCGACTGGATCGCCGCTGCCTGGGTACCGGCGATGGTGGCAATTCCTGCGTCGCCGCCGCCGGCTGCGGCAATGACGATCCCGGCCAGCAGCGCGGCCATCATCGGCACCTGCATGCGCTGCGAGGCTTCAACGCCACGGGCGAAGTGGCGCTGCGACAAGTGAGCCAGTTCGTGGGCCAGTACCGAGGCGTATTCGCCCTCGGTCTGCGCGTTGAGGAACAGACCGCCGTTGACCCCGACAACCCCGCCGGGGGCAGCGAAGGCGTTGAGTTGCGGACTGTTGATGAGGATGAATTCAAGGCGTCGGTCAGTGACCTGGCTGGTCTCCACCAGCTTGTAAACGCTGGATTCGACATAGTCCTTGAGCTGTGGATCATTGAGCTGGGAAACCTGGCTGCGCAACATGGCCAGCCAGGCGCGCCCGAGCTGATATTCCTGTTGTGGCGAGACAATGGCAGAACTGGCGTCGCCAAGTGACGGCAGATCGTCGGCAAAGCCCGGTGAGGCGAGCAGGCAAGCGAGCGTCAGCAGGGTAGGGCGCAGAAAAGTCATGCACAAAGCCTTAGAAGACAAAGACCTTACTGTAGCCGGACACCGAAGCTGCGACCAGATATTCTAGGTGGCCCGAATGACCTGAACGGAGTGCCGCAATGACTGACGCTGTAGCCCATGACGTAGAACTGGACGCCAGTGGCCTGAATTGTCCGTTGCCGCTGCTCAAGGCAAAAATGGAACTCAATAAACTGCAGAGCGGCGCTGTGCTCAAGGTGATCGCCACGGATGCTGGCTCGCAGCGTGACTTCCGTACCTTTGCCAAACTGGCCGGTCATGCGCTGCTGCGTGAAGAAGACGACGCTGGCGTCTACCGTTACTGGTTGAAAAAAGCCTGAAGCGACCGCGTTAAAAACCGAAGGGATTATTGATGTTCAAAGTGTTACGCGACTGGATTCAGCGTTATTTCTCCGATGAAGAAGCGGTGGTGCTGGCGGTGCTGCTGGTTCTTGCCTTCACCGCCGTGCTCACCCTTGGCGGCATGCTCGCGCCCGTGCTGGCGGGGATGGTGCTGGCCTATCTGATGCAAGGTCTGGTGGTCACGCTGGAGCGCATGCGTGTGCCCGGCGGCGTGGCGGTGGGGTTGGTGTTTGCGCTGTTCATGGGCGTGCTGATGCTGTTTATCGTCGTGGTGCTGCCGTTGCTGTGGCATCAGTTGATCACGCTGTTCAACGAACTGCCGGGGATGCTCGCCAAGTGGCAGTCGCTGCTGCTCTTGCTGCCAGAGCGCTATCCGCATCTGGTGTCTGACGAGCAGGTGTTGCAAGCCATCGAAGCGGCGCGGGGGGAGATCGGCAAGTTCGGGCAGTGGGCGCTGACGTTCTCGCTGTCGAGCCTGCCGTTGCTGGTGAACATCATGATCTATCTGGTGCTGGTGCCGATTCTGGTGTTCTTCTTCCTCAAGGATCGCGCAATGATCGGTGAGTGGGTGCGCGGTTATCTGCCTCGCGAGCGCGCGCTGATCACTCGGGTCGCCCAGGAAATGAACCGGCAGATCGCCAATTACATTCGGGGCAAAGGCATCGAAATCGTGATCTGCGGCGGCGTGACTTATATCGCCTTCATCGCCTTGGGCCTGAACTATGCGGCGCTGCTGGCGTTGCTGGTCGGATTGTCCGTGGTGGTGCCGTATGTCGGTGCCGTGGTCGTGACCGTGCCGGTCATGCTGATTGCCTTGTTCCAGTGGGGCTGGAGCGATCAGTTCATCTACCTGATGGCGGTCTACGGAATCATTCAGACGCTGGATGGCAACGTGCTGGTGCCATTGCTGTTTTCCGAAGCGGTCAATTTGCACCCGGTGGCGATCATCTGCGCAGTGCTGTTGTTCGGCGGGCTGTGGGGATTTTGGGGCGTGTTCTTTGCGATTCCGTTGGCGACGCTGTTCAAGGCTGTGCTCGATGCGTGGCCGCGCAAGGAGCCGGTGGTGGCGCCGTTGTTGTAGCGGTGATCTGGAATTTGTAGAGAAGCTATTCGCGAGCAGGCTCGCTCCCACCATTGAAATGCAATTAACTGTGGGAGCGAGCCTGCTCGCGAAGGCGTCCGTGCAAACGACGCAAAAACTCAGGCTTTATTCAGAGCCTGAGCGGCAGCCAGCACGGCATCAACATGCCCCGGCACCTTCACGCCGCGCCATTCCTGACGCAGCACACCGTTCTTGTCGATCAGGAAAGTGCTGCGATCCACACCCAGGTATTCCTTGCCATAGAGCTTCTTCAGCTTGATCACGTCGAACAGCTGGCATACCGCCTCGTCCTTGTCGCTGATCAGCTCGAACGGGAATTCCTGTTTGCCTTTGAAGTTTTCGTGCGACTTCAAACTATCGCGAGAGATGCCGAAGACTTCAGTATTGGCAGCCTTGAACGCCGCATATTGATCCCGAAAGCCCTGGCCTTCGGTAGTGCAGCCCGGCGTGCTGTCCTTGGGGTAGAAATAGATCACCACTTGCTTGCCCTTCAAGGCAGACAGGCTGACGGTTTGCCCGCTGGTGGCAGGCGCTTCGAAATCCGCAACCGGCTGGTCGATGACAACGGCCATTAAAGCTTCCTTACATTGGGTTTTGTGGGCGCCAAGGCTCGATCAGCGCATCCAGATTCATCGCATCGGCGAAATCGAGGAACTGATCGCGCAGCCAGCTGATCTGGGTGCCGGCCGGCAGGGTCACGGTGAATGTGGCGTTGAGCATGGTGCCGCCGGTCTGTGGCGCCTGATACGTATCGCAGGTCAGGTTTTCCAGTTCGACGTTGTGATCCATGAAGAACTGGCACAGCTCATTGATGATGTCCGGGCGATAGGCCGAGCTGACGTAAGCCACGTAGGGCAGGGCCTGCGGACGATTCTCCAGCGCCGCGCTGCGCACCACGTTGACGGTGAAGGCGTGACGCTTGGCGAGTACCGGCAGGCTGCCTTCCAGGCGAGCCAGGGCGTCCCAGCTACCGGAGACTTCCAGTACCAGAGCGCTGCACTCGCCGTGGCGGGTCAGGCGTGACGTGACTACGGCGCAGCGGTTTTCATGGCTGGCGCGGCACAGGACGTTGGTCAGCTCCATGGGGTTGGCGCCGAGGGCACTGATGACAAGGAATTGTTCGCGAACTGTGGGGGTGGACATGCAGCATTCCTAAAGCGATGAGCGGTCGGTAGGTTTACGCGCGTTGTCCGTCGGGGAAGTGCCTGAGCGTGCCGTTCCGTCAGTCCCGGCAAGCGCTCGCGGTTCGCTCCACGGTGGCGGGAGCGCGTCGAGGCGACGCAGGAACGGGGTCTGGGAGGCCGAAAAGGGAGGCTGGAACCCGGCGTACAAGCTGATCAGTACCGATCAAAGTCTGAAGGGTAGCGAAAAGCGGCGCCAAGGGGAATGGCGGCAGCGCAGTACTTCGCTTGTGCAAGCATCTTGGCGCCAGTACCATTACCGCTCTCTTTTTCCGGCAGGAGCGGTTTCATGATTGCGGGCAGTATGGTGGCACTGGTCACTCCCATGGATGCACAAGGGCGTCTGGACTGGGACAGCCTCAGCAAACTCGTGGACTTCCACCTCAAGAGCGGCACCCATGCCATTGTCGCCGTCGGCACCACCGGCGAGTCGGCAACCCTTGATGTAGATGAACACATTGCCGTCATCAAAGCCGTGGTCAAACAGGTCGCCGGGCGTATTCCGGTCATCGCCGGCACGGGCGCCAACTCGACCCGCGAAGCCGTCGAGCTGACCCGCAATGCCAAGGAAGCCGGTGCCGATGCCTGCCTGCTGGTGGTTCCTTATTACAACAAGCCGACTCAGGAAGGCTTGTACCAGCACTTCAAGCACATCGCCGAAGCGGTCGACATTCCGCAGATTCTCTACAACGTTCCGGGCCGCACGTCTTGCGACATGCAGGCCGAGACCGTGATTCGCCTGTCCACCGTGCCGAACATCATCGGCATCAAGGAAGCGACCGGCGACCTGAAGCGAGCCAAAGCGATCATCGAGGGTGTGAGCGAGGATTTCATCGTGCTGTCCGGCGATGATCCGACCGCTGTCGAGCTGATCCTGCTGGGCGGCAAAGGCAACATCTCGGTGACCGCCAACGTCGCACCGCGTGAAATGGCCGACCTGTGTGAAGCCGCGCTCAAGGGCGACGCCGACACCGCACGGGCCATCAATGAAAAACTGATGCCGTTGCACAAAGATCTGTTCATCGAAGCCAACCCGATTCCGGTGAAGTGGGCGCTGGTCGAGATGGGCCTGATGCACGAAGGCATCCGCCTGCCACTGACCTGGCTGAGCACACCTTGTCATGAAACGCTTCGCACGGCCCTGCGCCAGTGCAGCGTCCTGGTTTAATTGAGGAAGTACAACGCATGAAGCGAATGGCCGGACTTTCCGCACTTGCCTTGATTATCTCCAGCACCAGTGGCTGCGGATGGATCTGGGGTCCGGAAGGTTATTTCCGCGACCGTGGTAGCGATTACCTGCAAGCGCAACAGACTGCACCGATGCAACTGCCACCGGATGTCAGCACCTCCAAGCGTCTGGATCCGCTGTTGCCGATCCCGCGTAACGTCGCCGACGACACCGCCAAGGGCGAATACATCGTGCCGCGTCCGCAGCCGTTGTCCGCTGTTGCCGATGCCAGCGATTACTCGCTGCAAAAGAGCGGTGACTCGCGTTGGGTCGTCGCCCAGCATCCACCGGCCGAAGTCTGGCCTGTGGCGGTGCAGTTCTTCCAGGACAACGGTTTCCGCCTGGATGAACAGCGCCCACAGACCGGCGAATTCACCACCACCTGGCAGCACTCCGATGAACTGTCGGCGTCCATGGCCAAGCGCTTGAGCGCCGCCGGCATCGCCAGCGACAGCGAAACCCGTGTGCGCGTGCGCATCGAACCGGGCGTGCAGCGCAACACCAGTGAAATCTACGTGGTCAGTGCCGAGCGTCCTGCCGGCAGCACAGCCGACGTCGCGTTCACCAACCGTTCGGTCAATACCGGCCTGGACGCTGCCCTGGTCGACGACATGCTTGCGAGCATGAGCCGTACTTCCGAGAAGGGCGGTTCGGTGTCGATGCTGGCATCGCGTGATTTCGACGCGCCGAGCCGTGTCAGCCTCAGCGAAGACGGCAGTGGCAACCCGGTGTTGAACGTCGGCACCGATCTGGACCGTGCCTGGTCAAGCGTCGGTCGCGCGCTGGAACAAGGCGAATGGCGCGTTGAAGACATCAACCGCAGCCTGGGCCTGTACTACATCAACCTGGCCGAAAAAGCCGAGAAGAAAGACGACAAGCCTGGGTTCTTCAGCAGCCTGTTCGGCAGCGCGCCGAGCAAGGAAGAAGTCGAAGCCCGCGCCGAGCGCTATCAGGTGCGCCTGAGCAAGGTCGGCGAGAACATTCAGGTGACCGTCGAGAAAAACATCAACACCGTGGCGCCGGCTGACGTTGCCCGTAAAGTGTTGAGCGTGATTCAGGACAACCTGGGCTGATCGACCATGCGTTTTGCCGTTCTCGGCAGCGGTAGCCAAGGGAACGGCACGCTGATCGCCAGTGCTGATACGTATGTGCTGGTGGATTGTGGTTTTTCCCTGCGGGAAACCGAAAAACGCCTGCTGCGCCTGGGTGTGAACCCGGCGCAACTGAGCGCGATACTCGTAACCCACGAACATGCCGACCACGTGCATGGCGTGGGTTTGCTGTCTCGGCGCTACAATCTGCCGGTCTACCTCAGTCGCGGCACACTGCGCGGGATGCGCAAACCGATTGAACCCGCAGGCTTGCTGGCCGGCGGCGAGCAACTGCAGATCGGTGCACTGAACATCGGGGTCATTGCCGTGGCCCATGATGCGCAGGAACCGACCCAGTATGTCTTCAGCGATCATGAACAGCGGCGCTTCGGCCTGCTGACCGATCTGGGGTCCTACTGCGAGCGGGTGCTGGACGGTTATCGGGATCTCGATGCGTTGATGATCGAGTCCAACCATTGTCGCGACATGCTGGCGCGCGGGCACTATCCGTACTTTCTCAAGCAGCGGGTGGGCGGCGAGCTGGGACATTTGAACAACCATCAGGCGGCATTCCTGGTGGCCGAGTTGGGCTGGCAGGGGTTGCAACACCTGGTCCTGGCCCATCTGAGCAGCAAGAACAACCTGCCGCAGCTGGCCCGGCAATGTTTTGTCGACACCCTCGGGTGCGACCCGGACTGGCTGCAACTGGCCGATCAAGATTCAGGGCTCGACTGGCGCCACATCGCCTAGCCCACCTACTTAGCAAGCGGAGCCCATCATGGAAAAACGTGAAGAACTCTACCGCGGCAAAGCCAAATCGGTTTACAAGACCGACGACGCTGACCGCTTGATCCTGCTGTTTCGCAACGACACCTCGGCGTTCGACGGCAAGCGCATCGAACAGCTCGATCGCAAAGGTATGGTGAACAACAAGTTCAACGCCTTCATCATGCAGAAACTCGAAGCGGCCGGCATTCCGACCCAGTTCGACAAACTGCTGGGCGACAACGAGTGCCTGGTGAAGAAGCTCGATATGATCCCGGTTGAATGCGTCGTGCGTAACTACGCCGCCGGCAGCCTGGTCAAGCGTCTGGGCGTCGAGGAGGGCATGAAGCTCAATCCGTACACCTTCGAACTGTTCCTCAAGGACGACGCCAAGGGTGACCCGTTCATCAACGAATCCCACGTCGTGGCATTCGGCTGGGGCACCGCCGAGCAATTGGCACGCATGAAAGAACTGTCGCTCAAGGTCAACGAAGTCCTGAGCAAACTGTTCGACGACGCCGGCCTGCTGCTGGTCGACTTCAAGCTTGAATTCGGCGTATTCAGCGACGGCTCCATCGTCCTGGGTGACGAGTTCAGCCCGGACGGCTGCCGTCTGTGGGACAAGGACACCAAGAAGAAAATGGACAAGGACCGCTTCCGCCAGGGCCTCGGTGACGTCATCGAAGCCTACGAAGAAGTCGCCAATCGTCTGGGTGTACCGCTTTAATCGACGCAAGCATCTGATAGCACGAAGAAATTTTCGAAAGAGGGTTTGCTTTCGGTAGAAGTGTTGTTATGATGCGCGCCGTTGGAGAGATGCCAGAGTGGCCGAATGGGACGGATTCGAAATCCGTTGTACCTTCACCGGTACCTAGGGTTCGAATCCCTATCTCTCCGCCATTACATAGAAAAAGCCCCGTAGATGAAAATCTACGGGGCTTTTTCGTATTCGTTGTCTCGTCAGCCAACCGGGCACTGGCGAGGCCAGCGCCCACAGCGATCAACGCAGATCGATCTCGCTGAATTTGAGGGTGAGGGTCTCATCATTCAGGTCGTTGAATACAAGCTTGACGGCGGGAGCCTTGGTCAGCTTGCTGTTGCTTTGTTGAAAGATCAGCGTGACCCGCGTTGGAACGTTGCGGATCAGCTGGAACCGCAGCCACGCGCGGTCTTCAACCTGGCCGACTCGAATTGATTCGAACTTTAGCGGGCCACCCGATTCGTCGAAGAGGCGGGTGCTTTCGTCGAAGCGGAAACTGCGATCGACGTTCAGGTTCGTCAGCTCGAACGTACACGTTGGCAACCGGCCGATATTTTCACAGCCATCCAGCTCAATGCGGACGTTGTCCAAGACTTCCATTCGCTTGCCGAGCAGGTTGCTACCCTCGTTCTCCACGATTTTTGACTGCAGTTTCGCGAATTCGAATGAGGGCTTGGCGTATTCCGTGCCGAGAATAAAAAAACCGAATGAAATACCGGCAATGATCAGAAACTGCAGGCTTCCTCTAATCAGGGGCGTGAAATTGCGAATTTGCCATCCGATCGACACAGCGCCCAGAAACATGAAGGTGCTGACGAGCAAGACGACATTTTTCCAACTGATGAAGCTGAAGCCAAAGACGCTCGGGTCTGGCACGGCGTAGGTGATCAGTGCCCACATGCCGCTGAGTAAAACAGCCAGCCCGGCCATGCCTCGCGTTATAAGGGAAGTGAGCTTCTGTGTCCGGGAAACAGGCGCTGAAAGATCTTGGGGGAGGGTCAACGTTACGAGCTCCTTTCGTAGCCTGATCATGTATCCATAGGGTGACTGTCGGGCCGATGAGACGAAATCCCTGGCGTCAGGGATCGGTGATTTGTGGCAGGTAGCCATTATCCATCTGCAACGGTCTGGGTAAAGTCGTATCTTGGTCGATTGGAAACCTGGCGGGGTGCGGAACGCGATATCTGAGTGCTGCCTACATGGATAGGCAGCACGTTGCGCTTAGATCTCCTTTATCGGCGTCTCCCCCTGCACAGCCTTGATCAACCCGATCACGTGCAAACAGTCAGCCTTGTTCACATAAGATTCGCCGCTGGCGATAGTCTCGTGATTGCCTGCTCGTAGCCGCCAGCGCCAGCGCCATTGGCCTTTGCCGGTGCTTGTGGTGCCTCTGGATTGTCGGTAAATCTCGAAATACATTCGGTTCGCTCCCTGCGATTTGTCGGTGCAACAGCCTGTGTGGTGCACCGACGCAAGACTAGCCGAGCGAGGTTTTTTGGCTATCGGGGATTTGTTTCCAATCGTTCGCGAATGTTTCTGAAGGGCGCATTCCAGAGCGCGTGGATTGGCCTCTGGATTGGCCAATATGACGCCGTCCCACGCTTGCAACCGAGAGGACGCTACTGCTTAATACGGGACGGCTCATGGCGTCGGCAAGTGATCGGCGACCGATAAACACTATAAAAAGAGCACTCCTTTGACTGAGCATGGAACGCAGCAGGCCGCTCGGGTGGCGTTGTCACTGGTTGTCCCGGTTTTTAACGAGGAGGACAGCCTCGACCGGTTTCTCGCGCGCATCGATCAGGTCTTTGCGGCGCAAGCGCTGATTGATCTTGAATTGGTGTTTATCAACGACGGCAGCACCGATGCCACCCTTGAGCGTTTGCTTGAGCATCAGCGCCGCGATTCGCGCCTGCGCATCGTCGATTTGAGTCGCAACTTCGGCAAGGAAGCAGCGTTGTCCGCCGGTTTGCAGATGGCGACCGGGCAGGTCGTGGTGCCGATCGACGCCGACCTGCAGGATCCGCCCGAAGTCATCCTGCAGATGATCGAGCGCTGGCGTGAGGGCTATGAAGTCGTACTCGGCCATCGCATCAGCCGCCACAGCGATACCTGGGCCAAGCAGACGTCGGCGCACTGGTTCTATCGCCTGCACAACCGCATTGCCGAACAGCCATTGCCCGAAAACGTCGGCGATTTTCGTCTGATGGACCGCTGCGTGGTCGATGCTCTGCTGACCTTGCCCGAGTCGCGACGCTTCATGAAAGGCCTGTTTGCCTGGGTCGGCTTCCGCACCACTCACGTCGATTACGAGCGCCCCGAGCGCGTGGCGGGGCACAGCAAGTTCAACGGCTGGCGCTTGTGGAACTTCGCGCTGGAAGGCATCACCAGTTTCAGCACCGAACCGCTGCGGATCTGGACCTATGTGGGCGCTGCGGTGTCGCTGGTGTCCTTTGCCTTTGCCATGTTCATTGTGCTGCGCACGCTGATTCATGGAATCGACATGCCGGGGTACGCCTCGCTGATGGTTGCCGTGACCTTTCTCGGCGGCCTGCAATTGATCGGTATTGGCATCCTCGGCGAATACCTGGGCCGAACGTATATCGAATCCAAACGCCGACCGGTTTTTCTGGTGCGTCGCGTCTATGACCCGAAGGACTGAAACATGGATCTCAAGGAAACCGACATCCTCGGCGACAGCATCGACGAGCACTGGTATTACTGCTCCAAGGCCGCCGCCACCCGACGGTTGCTGGGCGATCAGCCAATCAGGCGCATTCTTGATGTCGGTGCCGGGTCGGGGTTTTTCTCCCACCATCTGCTGACCCATACCGATGCGCAGGAAGCGTGGTGTGTGGACATCAGTTATCCCGCCGACTCCAGCGCTACCACCGCGGGTAAACCCGTGCATTACCGTCGCGGGATCGATGCCATCGACGCCGACCTGGTGCTGCTGATGGACGTGCTGGAGCATGTCGATGATGACCTCGGTCTGCTCAAGGCTTACGTCGACAAAGTGCCGTCGGGCAGTCGTTTTCTCATGACCGTGCCGGCGTTCCAGTTTCTGTGGAGCGGTCACGATGACTTCCTTGAGCACAAGCGTCGCTACACCCTGGCGCAATTCGAAACACTGGCCCGTGACGCCGGGCTGACGGTGCGGCGCGGTGCCTATTATTTCGGTGCGGTGTTTCCTTTGGCGGCGGCGTTGCGCTTATTGCCGCAAGGTCGGCAGGCAGCGGAGCCACGTTCGCAGCTCAAGCGCCATCACCCGTTGGTGAACGCGGCGCTGAAGACGCTTTGCCGGGTGGAGCTGCCGTTGCTGAGTCTGAATCGTCTGGCCGGTCTGAGCGTTTTTGTGCTGGCGCAGAAACCGTGACATCGAGTGAAAAGTCAGCTCTGATCCAGCGTGGTCTGCGTTTCGCGGTGACCGGCTTGTTCGTCACCGCCCTGCATGCACTGGTGGCCGTGCTGTTCATCAATTTTATTGTCGCGCTGCCGCCCCTCGCCAACGGCGTGGCCTTTGTTGTGGCAACGGTGGTGTCGTATGTGATCAACACCACCTGGAGCTTTTCCGCCCGATTGCAGGGCCGCACCCTCTGGCGTTTCCTCGCCGTGTCGGCATGTGGTTTTGTGTTGGCGATGTTTGTCGCCTGGGCCGCGCAGGTGGCCGGCCTCCACTACGGGTTGGGCATTGGCGCCGTGGCGCTGACCATCCCGGCATTCACGTTTGTCCTGCACAACTTCTGGACGTACCGATGAAGGAATGGAACAAGTCTCCAGCCTTGGCGATTTTGCCGTTGTTATTGGGGGCGCTGGCATTTTTGCTGGTGATCGGCCCGCGCGCACTGGATCCGCAGAATATCGCCTGGCTCGCCGAAGGGGATCCGGCGACGCATTATCTCGGGTGGGTATTTTTCCGTCATTCACCGTGGACGTTCCCGCTTGGACTCAATCCTTCCTATGGGATGGAATTGGGCAGCGCAATTATTTTTTCTGACTCCAATCCGTTATTGGCGCTGCTGTTCAAACCGTTCAACCACTGGTTGCCTGAGACGTTCCAGTATTTCGGCATCTGGCTGCTGGCCTGTTTTGTCCTGCAAGCCTGGTTCGCCTGGAAACTGCTCGGTCTGATGACGGCAAACCCGCTGCTTCGCCTATTGGGCGCAGGGCTGTTGGTATTTTCCCCTCCGATGTTTGTCCGTACCGGCGGGCATTTGTCCCTGGCCGGGCATTTTCTGATTCTGGCCGCGCTGTACTTCGCGCTACATCCGTCCCTGCAGCGACGGCGTCTGGCCTGGGGCGTCTTGCTGTCGGCTACAGCGCTGGTGCACGCTTACTTGTTGGTGATGGTCGCACTGATCTGGGTTGCCGATGTGTTGGGCAAAGTCACGGCCGCCAAATTGACTCGACGGCAGGGGCTGATCGAGTTCGGCGGTCTGTTCGCGCTGGTCAGCGTGTGTTGTTGGCAGGCGGGTTACTTCAGCATTGTCGATGGCGCCGGTGGTGGTGGTTTCGGCTGGTATCGGATGAACCTGCTGGCATTGTTCGACGCCGATGGGTGGTCGCTCCTTTTACCGGACATCAAGACGGCCGGCGGCGACTACGAGGGCTTCAACTATCTGGGGCTCGGCGCGCTGCTGCTGTTGCCCTTGGCGGTGTTGGCGTTGTTCTCCGCGCGCATCGACGGCAAGGCGCTGCTGCGCAGTTATCCATGGCTGTTGTTGGCGATGCTTGGGCTGAGTCTGTTTGCGTTGTCCAATCAGATCGGCGTAGGCCTGCACACGTTCAGTTATCCGCTGCCCAAAACCATCGAGGGCCTGGCGAGTATTTTTCGTGCTTCGGGGCGCATGTTCTGGCCGGTGTTCTACGGCATTGTTCTGTTGCTGATCTATCTGGTGGTCCGCGGCTACCGGCCGGCCATTGCCATGGCCCTGCTGGCCATGGCGCTGACCGCGCAAGTGCTCGACACCCGCTTGGCCTGGGCCGGTTTGCGCGCGGCAAAAATGCTGCCGCCGAGCGCCGCCTGGGCCAGTCCGATGCGCGATCCGTTTTGGGCCAGCGCTGCCGCTCACTACCGGAATATTCGCGTGCTGGCGCCGCAGAACCAGGCAGAGCGCTGGCAGGTCATCGCTGATTTCGCCGGACGGCATCGATTGAAAACCGATGCGGTGTACATGGGGCGGGTGAGCCCTTCGGCACTCGCCGAAGCCCAGCGTGAGGCCCGGCGTCGTCTCGAGTCCGGGCAGTATGAGGCCGACTCGCTGTACATCCTTGACGACGACTCCCTCGACCTCGCCAGCAAAACCCTTCGCAGCGATACCGACTTGCTGACCCGGGTCGACGATTTTGTCGTGCTCGCGCCGGGCTGGAAACGCTGCGAGCGGTGCCTGCCGATGGCTGATGAAGGTCGCGCGATTTCCTCCCTTGTGCTGAGCCGTCCGGGACTCGTGCATACGTACGATCGCAAGAGTCGGCAATTGGTCAGCGGTTGGGGCGCTCCGGAGACCTGGGGGACCTGGAGCGAGGGGACAGAGGCGCACATTGCGTTACGCGTAGCCCCGCAAACGCAAGCGATCGTCATCGAAGCGCTGGCATTCGCCTTGCCTCCTGGCCTCAGTCAACGGGTCATCGTCAGCATCGATGGCGTTGAGGTGCTGTCGACGCGCCTGACCCAGGCTCAGGGCAATCGACTGCAAATCCCCCTGAGCGCGGCGATCCGCCAAACCCTGGCGCAGGACGCTACGCTGAGGCTCCAGATACAGCTTCCGGACGCCGCCAGCCCGCGCAGTCTGGGGGCCAACGATGACGCGCGCGTCATGGGCATCGGTATCAAGACCCTGACCGTGCAATGAGCGCGAGCGGGGCGCGTAAAGGTTAATGGACGCCAGCCCGGCAGCCTTTCTACACTGCGGCTATTCCGGGGAGCAGGGGGCATTGGATGAACCGCAATGAACTACGCAAGGCCGACATCAACCTGATGGTGGTTTTCGAGACCTTGATGCTGGAGCGCAACGTGACCCGGGCGGCCGAGAAACTGTTCCTCGGTCAGCCGACCATCAGCTCAGCGCTCAACCGCTTGCGCACCATGCTTAATGATCCGCTGTTCATCCGCGTGGGCCATCGCATGGAGCCGACGGCTCGTGCCGAAGATATCTACCGCCACCTCAAGCCCGCGCTGGATTCGCTCTCGGTCGCGCTGAGCCTGACCCGTGATTTCGACCCCGCCGTCAGCACCATGACCTTTCGCATCGGCCTTTCCGACGACGTCGAGTTCGGCCTGCTGCCGCCGCTGTTGCGTGCGTTGCGTCAGGAGGCGCCGAACGTGGTGTTTGTCGTGCAGCACGCCGACTACTGGCGAATTCCCGACCTGCTCGCCGCCGGTGACATCACCGTCGGCATCAGCCAGACCCGCGGCCTGCCGGCCAATGCCAAGCGCAAATTACTGCGGCACATCCAGCCGAGCATCCTGCGTGCCGACGCCAGCGAGCACCCGCTGACCCTCGATGAATATTGTGCGCGTCCGCATGTGCTGGTTTCCCACACGGCCAACGTCAGCGGTTACGCCGATGAGTGGCTGGCAGAGCTGGGCCGAACTCGTCAGGTGGTGTTGTCGGTGCCGCAATACAGCGCATTGCCAGCGCTGCTGGCCGGCACGGACCTGATTGCCAGCCTGCCGGATTACACCGCCGCGGCGATGGCGGCTTCGGGGCTGCTGTTCAAGGAGTCGTTTCCGTTCAAGACGCCCATGCTGGATCTGTCGATGGTCTGGCTCAGTCACGTCGACAGCGACCCGGCCGAGCGCTGGCTGCGTTCGCGCCTCGAAGCCTTTATGAGCGAACGGCCGCTGATTGCGTCCTGAATTCAACACGACTGAGTCCTGTGGCGAGGGGATTTATCCCCGCTGGGCTGCGCAGCAGACCCGATTTTTTTGGGGGCGCTGCGCGACCCAACGGGGATAAATCCCCTCGCCACAGGGCGCACTCCGACAGGAACGGTGCCAGGCTCGCGGCAATAATCCGTCGCAAACAGCAGGACAACGTTGTGCTATATGTACACCCTTTCTGCCCATTGAATGGAGATCTGCAATGCCACACCTGCACATGGAATACACCGCCAACCTGCCGCAGTTGAACGCCGACGTTGCGTTGATCCGGCTCAATAACACGTTGGTGGGGTCCGGTCAGTTCGGGGCGGAATTCGATATCAAGAGCCGCGCGGTCAAGGTCGAGACCTTCAAGGTGGGCACGGCCATGGGCGAGCGCGCGTTCATTCACGTGAAGCTGGCGCTGCTCAGTGGTCGTTCGCCGCAGATCAAAAAACAGTTGTCGCAAAGCCTGCTCGCCGTGTTGCAAGACCTCTGCGAATGGCCGGCCGGACTTGAAGTGCAACTGTGTGTCGAACTGGTCGACATCGATCGCGAGTCCTACAGCAAAACCGCAATCGGCGTTTGAGGTTCAGGCCGCTTCCAGCTCGCTGCACACCTTGATCACCTGCTCGCGCAGCCAGACGTTGGCGCTGTCCTGATCGGCGTTCTGGCTCCACTGCATGTCTAGGGTAAAGCCCGGCAAGCCGTTCGGCGCTTCGCAGTGATTGAACACCGCCTCGTTGGTCAGCAAGCGCTGGATCCGTCGCGGCAGGGTGAGAATAAAGTCAGTGCCGGTGATCATCTTCAACGCGGCGCTGTAACTGTTGGAGCGGGCAACAATCTGGCGTTTCTGCGCCTGCCGCGCCAGCCAGCCGTCGACCATGTTGGTGGTCGACAGCCACGGCGTCGGGAACACATGGCGACGCTCGGTGAACGCTTGCAGGCTCAGGCGTGGTTCCAGCGGCGTCGCGCGTTTGTCGAAGACACAGACCAGATCATCTTCTAGCAGCCTGCGCGATTTCAGATCGGCGTGGTGACGATGGAAGTTAGGGCCGAAACTGATCACCAGATCGAGGCTGCCATCGCGCAACTCATCCGCCGGCACATCGGTTTCAAACTTGTGCACGTTGACCATCACCGGCAAGTCATCGAAGTCGAAACGCTTCAACAACCGCGGCAGGATCAACTGCTCGAAGTATTCCGGGGCGCAGATATTGAAGGTGACTGCCTGTTGCGTGGGGTCAAATGTCGGCGCCCCGGCGTGGCACAGGTTGATACTTTCGAGGATTTTCTGCACATGGGCGTACATGCTGCTGGCCTTGTAGGTCGGGCGCATGCCGGTGCGGGTGTTGATGAACAGTTCATCTTCGAAACTGGTGCGCAGTTTTTTCAGGCAATAACTGACGGTGGACTGACTGACAAACAGCGTTTCCGACACATCGGTGACGCTGCTCTGCTCATACACGGCGATAAACACCATAAGGTCCTGCATGTCGAGCTTTCGAAGCAAGTTACTGTTCAGCATCCGTTCCGTCTCGCTGTGCTCCTTGCGCCGATACCGCGCAAACGTGTGCGAACGATCCTAGCGGAACGATGGTGCCAGGAGAAACCCCTGTAGGACATTTCACGGACAGTTGTGAGACAGAAACTTTTAGTAACACGACGTCATCGAACAAAGCGCTAAAACATGGCCAGAGGCCTGCAGCCGGATCAGCGAAAGTGTCGCCGGTAATGCCGTGGATCGAAGCGCAGCGTCATCAGCAGCATCACCACCATCACCAGGGTCAACGACCACCAGGCCCATTCGAAACTGCCCAATCGATCACGGATCAGTCCGGCCAGTAGCGGCGACAGGCCGGCAATCAGGTAACCGATGCCTTGCACAAACGCGGTCAGGCCACCGGCGCGTTGCGGATCGTCGAGGTGGTCGAGCGAGACGATCAGGCTCATCGGAAACAAGCCGCCGATGCCCAGGCCCAGCAGGCACGGCCACAGCAGGCTGAGGGACTGCGGACTGAGGATCAAGCCACAGAAACCGCCGATGATCAGGCCGAGCAGCGCTGCCAGCACCCAGCGTCGATCGCGGCTGCGATTGGCGATGGCGGGCACTACCAGGCCGGAAATTACCTCCATGGCGGTCAGAAAACCCAACAGCAGGCCGGCGTTTTGTTCGCTCCAGCCGTTCTCCACGTAGTACGGCGCGAGCCAGGCCAGCACACAGGTGTAGGACGCCGTTCCGAGACCGAAAAAGATTGCCAGCAGCCAGGCGCGGGCATTGCTGAACAGGGCATCCTGGCGGGGCGCCTTCGCCGTGGGCGACGTCAGGTTGTGGCGTTGCGACCAGACGAACAGCAGCGCGAGCAAGGCCAGCGCCGCCCAGATCGCCAGGCCGCTGCGCCATTGCCCGGTGTGCGCCAGCACCAGCGGGGCGAACGAGGCGGCAATCGCCGCGCCGCCCATGATCGAGGTGACATACAACCCCATGCACAGCGCAACGCTGTCGGGGAAGCGCGACTTGATCAAGGCCGGCATCAGCGCCTGAATCAGCGCGATGCCCAGACCCGCCAGCACCGCGCTGGCGATCAACTCGGCGGCCGAGTCGACCAACAGGCGCGACAGGGTTGCCAAGCCGATGATCAGCAATGACAGCAACAGCGTTCGCTGTTCGCCCAATCGCCGAGCGATGCCGAGGCCGACAAACATCGCCAGCCCCATAGCCATTACCGGAAGCATGGTCAGCAGCGACGCGAGACCAAAGCTCAACGCAATGTCGCCGCGAATCGCCGAGAGTAACGGCCCGACCGCTGCCATCGAAGGACGCAGATTGAGCGCGACCAGCATGATCGCGAGCATCAGCCAGACAGCGGGGCGGGCGGTGGTGCGTACGGTTTCCATCTTCGGGCCTTTGAACAGGAGGCCGACGATTAGGCGCGGCGAGCGCTTGCGCAAGCAAATCAGAAAATGCCGAGCCGTATCTAAGAATCCGATAACACACCGTCCCCATGTAGGAGCGGGCTTGCTCGCGATAGCAGTCGGTCAGTCACCACTACCTTATCTGAACCACCGCTATCGCGAGCAGGCTCACTCCTACAAGGAACTGTGAACGGTCCTGAACTGAATAAAACCTGAACCATTCTCAAATAGTTGCAAAGTTTCATTTTATTACCTCGCTCCAACTAATCATTGGCATCTTTTTCACGAAAAATTGATCCGCGCCTGCCTAAAGTTTGTCATGCCTCGGTGAATGAAATTTTCACAATTAACGAGACTCTTCTTTCAGGAACTGTCACTCATCATGTTGAAGTTAAAAGCCGTGCGCCCGGAATGGGTGACGTTGATCGCCAGTGCCTTTCTGTTGCTCGGTTTCAATTTCGTGCTCTGGCAGCACCTGACCGACATCACCGGCACCGATGGTAAAGGGATTGCCCTGCGCGTGGCGTTTTCGGTGATGATCTTTGCCGCGTTCAACCTTGTCCTGACGGTGCTGGCTGTTCGACCGCTGCTCAAACCACTGCTGACCGCGATCTTTCTGGTCAGCGCGGGTGTCGCATATTTCATGAGCCAATATGGCGTCATGATCGATGCTGGCATGTTTCGCAACTTTGCCGAAACCAATGTGACGGAAGTGCGCGATCTGCTCTCGTTAAAGTTGTTTGCTTATATTGTCTTGCTCGGAGTTTTACCGTCCTGGTTATTATGGAAAGTACCGGTCGACTATCGCCGCTGGCACCGAGAGCTGTTAAGTAAGGTGATTGTCAGTGTCGCCTCGGCAGCGGTGATTGGGGGTGTCGCGCTCGCCAACTATCAGGGCCTGTCCTCACTGTTTCGCAATCACCACGAAATACGTTTGATGTTGGTGCCGAGCAACTACATTGGCGCGTCCGTTGGCTACCTGCGTGAGCAGGTCGTCTCGGCACAGCAACCCTTCGTTAAAATCGGTGAAGATGCCCAGCGTAATCCCGAGGTGAAGCTGCAACCGCGTCGCTCCCTGACCGTACTGGTGGTGGGTGAAAGTGCCCGCGCGGAAAACTTCGGCATTCTCGGTTATCACCGCGACACCACGCCGCAACTGGAAAAGGAAGCCGGGCTCATTGCTTTTACCGACGTGCATTCGTGTGGCACGGAAACCGCCGTTTCGGTGCCCTGCATGTTTTCCAACATGGGGCGCAAGAACTACGACGCGAGCAAGGCGAAGAACGAAGAAGGCCTGCTTGATGTTCTCCAGCGGGCCGGGATCGACGTGATCTGGCGCGATAACCAGTCCGGCTGCAAAGGCACCTGCGATCGGGTGACGGTCCAGGATGTCAGCAATCTGAAAGATCCGGCGCTGTGCGCCAACAGTGAATGCCGCGATGAAATCCTGTTGCAAGGGCTACAGAGTTTTATCGATCACCTGGACAAGGACACCGTCCTGGTCCTGCATCAGATGGGCAGCCATGGCCCGGAATACTTCAAGCGTTATCCGAAGGAGTACGAACACTTCACGCCGGTGTGTGAAAGCAACGCGCTGAACAATTGCAGCCGTGACAGTATCGTCAACGGTTACGACAACACGCTGGTGTATACCGATCATGTGCTGTCGAGCCTGATCGATGTGTTGCGCAGCAATCAGGACAAGGTCGATACCGCCATGTTGTATCTGTCGGATCACGGCGAATCTCTGGGCGAATACAACCTGTTCCTGCACGGTACGCCTTACATGTTGGCGCCGGAGCAACAAAAGCATGTGGCGATGCTGGCGTGGTTCTCCGACAGCTATCAAAAGGCCTATTCGGTCGACGCTCACTGTTTGCAGATGAGCCGCGACAAACCGCTGAGCCAGGACAACCTGTTCCATTCCATGCTTGGCCTGCTGGAGGTACGCAGCAAGGTATACGAGCCGGATCTGGACCTGTTCGCCGGTTGCCGGGGCGCGGTGATCGACGGCGTGCTGGCCACGGAGTGAGGAATTTCCTGCCCGTGACGTCGATGCAGCGGGCTTTTCCATTCTTGCTGTCAGACTATTCTTGCTGACAGGCAAGACATTTCCTTACAGCTCTTGCCCTTCACAGGCGCGTAAATCGCCGGTGGCGATATATACTGCGCGCCATTCTTCAAGGGAGAGCCGTGTGGCTATCGATATTCACTGGATTCGCGACAACGAAAGCCTCGCGCAGTTTTGCGCCGAGTGGCAGCAACTGCCGTTCGTTGCCCTCGACACCGAATTCATGCGGGTCGACACCTTCTACCCGATTGCCGGCCTGTTGCAGATCGGCGACGGCAAACGCGCCTACCTGATCGATCCGTTGACCATCAATGCCTGGCAGCCGCTGGCCGCGTTGCTGGAAAACCCGGCAGTGCTCAAAGTGCTGCACGCCTGCAGCGAAGACCTCGAAGTGCTGCTGCGCCTGACCGGCAGCCTGCCGGCGCCGTTGTTCGACACGCAATTGGCCGCGGCTTACCTGAACCTCGGATTCTCGATGGGCTATTCGCGGCTGGTGCAGGAAGTGCTCGGCATCGACCTGCCCAAGGGCGAGACCCGCTCCGATTGGCTGCAGCGTCCGCTGTCTGACACGCAGATCAGCTACGCCGCCGAAGACGCCGTGCACCTGGCCGAAGTGTTCGTCGAGCTGCGTCCCAGACTGTCCGACGACAAGTTCGCCTGGGTACTGGAGGACGGCGCCGAACTGGTCGCCAACCTGCGTCGCGAAACCGATCCGTACGAGGTCTATCGCGAAGCCAAGCTGGCGTGGAAACTGTCCCGTGCGCAACTGGCCGTGCTGCGTGAGCTGTGCGCCTGGCGTGAACGCGAAGCCCGCGCTCGCGATTTGCCGCGTAACCGTATCGTCCGCGAACATTCGTTGTGGCCCCTGGCCCGCACGCAGCCGGATAATCTCGCGGCGCTGGGCAAGATCGAAGACATGCACCCGCGTACCGTGCGTCAGGACGGTCAGTTTCTGCTTGATCTGATCAAGCGCTCTGGCAGTGTGGGGCCTGATCAATGGCCGCCTGCTGTGCCGGAGCCTCTGCCGATCGAAGCGGCGGCACTGATCAAACAACTGCGCGCATTGGGTCAGGCCGAGGCCGAGCGCCTGGGCATCGCCCCGGAACTGATGCTGCGCAAGAAAACCCTCGAAGCCCTGGTCAAAAGCGGCTATCCCGAGGGTCCTTACCAATTGCCCGATTCGCTGCGTGGCTGGCGCCGCGAATTGCTGGGTCAGAAGCTGCTCGACAGCCTGGCCACCGCCGGAGAACAGCCTTGAAACGTATTTGCTCCATCTACCAAAGCTCCAAGCGCAGCGGCATGTACCTTTATGTGCTTAAAAGCGATGCGCTTGAGCGCGTGCCCGAAGCGCTGATGCTGGCCTTCGGCAAAGCCAGACACGCTTTTGACCTGGTGCTGTCGCCCGAGCGCAAACTCGCCAGCGAGGACATCGTCGTGGTCCTGGAAAACCTCGACAAGCAGGGCTACCACCTGCAAATGCCACCGGCAGAGGACGAGTACATCGAGCACTTGCCCGAAGAGTTGCTGCGACGCAACGACCCGGTCTGATCAGCGAGGCCCTGTTCTGGGCCTCGGTTAACCCTGGAACTGTTTTTACCGCGATGGCCGCCCTGAGTCTGGCGGCCGTCTGCTCGGTTTGCGAAAGGTTTGAAGATGCGCGTTCTGATTGCCGAACACGACCACGCGATATACGCCCGGCTGCTGCGTCAGGCACTGCCTGAAGTTGAAGTCCTGACCAGCGGCGACTCCGCCGAACTGGCCCGTCAGGCCGCCGATAGCCCGGTGTGGCTGGGCCAGCCGGATCTGCTGGCCACCCTGTTGCGTCAGGGCCATCAACCGCAATGGCTGCAATCGACCTGGGCCGGCATCACGCCGCTGCTCGCCGACGGTTTGCGCCGCGATTACCGCTTGACCCGCGCGGTGGGGATTTTCGGCCAGGTCATGGCCGAGTACGTCCTCACTTACATTCTCGGCCACGAGCGCGAAGTACTCGCGCGACTGGTCAGCCAGGTCGAGCGCAAGTGGGACAACCGCAGCGGCCAGAGCCTGGCCGGGCGCAAAGTGCTGATCGTCGGCACGGGCGACATCGGCCAGAGTGTGGCGCAATTTCTGTTGCCGTTCGGCATCGAGTTGTACGGCGTCGCCAGCAGTGCCCGGCAACAGGCACCGTTTGTCGAAGTCGGTTCGATGGCTGATCTGCCGCGACTGGTGGGCGAGGTGGATTATGTGGTCAATCTGCTGCCCAACACCGAACACACCCACGATATCTACGACGCGGCGCTGTTCAGGCAATTCAAGCCGACCGGGTTGTTCATTAATGCCGGGCGCGGCGTCGCCGTGGTCGATGCCGATCTGGTCGAGGCGTTGAAAGAAGGGCACCTGGCGGGCGCGGTGATCGACGTCTGCCGTCAGGAGCCGTTGCCACAACGCCATCCGTTCTGGACCGCCTGGGGCTTGCTGCTGACCGGGCACAGCTCGGCGCCGACGTCACCGGCGTTGATGGTGCAATTGTTTGTCGAAAACCTGAAGGCGTATGAGGCGGGCGAGGCGTTGCGCGGGGAAGTGGATTTTACCCGCGGATATTGATTCGCATCCATCCACTGTGGGAGCGGGCTTGCTCGCGAAAGCGGTGCTTCAGGCAACATTGATGTCGACTGAACCTGCGCC
>NZ_JABWQS010000026.1:0-92825 GCF_014268545.1 Pseudomonas sp. SWRI81 | reverse complement strand
TAGGTCATCGTCAAGATTAAATTCCGAAACCCCAATTGCGAAAGCAGTTGGGGTTTTGTTTTGCCTGCGAGAAAGTTTTGCTATCCCGGCGAACGCTACCTTCGCAAGCGCTGCCGTCGGGAAAATCCTTCTGAAGTCACCGCGCAGTTTTTGGTATGGTGCAGCTCGTTTTTTAACGGACTGATGCCATGCCCATGGATCGGCACTCAATTATGTCAAAGAGTTGCTGTAGAAATGCCTGAACCTATCCCGATCAAGGATCATGAAAAAGAAACGCGCCTGGTCAACAAACGGTTGATCGCCTGCGCCCTGTTTGTCTTCGCCGTCAGTTGCGCCTTGGTGATACGGCTATACATCCTGCAAGTGGTGGAATTCGACTACCACTCGACAATCTCTGAAAACAACCGCGTGCATGTCTTGCCGATCCCGCCGACACGGGGCCTGATCTACGACCGCAACGGTGTCCTGCTCGCCGATAACCGTCCCAGCTTCAACCTGACCATCACCCGCGAGCGCGCCACTGATGTCAATCGGGAGCTGGACGAGGTCATCAGCCTTCTTCATTTGCCTGCCGAAGACCGTACGGTATTCGATAAAGCCATGAAGCAGTCCCGCCACCCGTTTACGCCAGTGACATTGTTCTATGAGCTGACGGAAGAGCAGATCGCCGTACTCGCGGTCAATGAGTTCCGCTTGCCGGGCCTGGATGTCGAGCCGCAGTTCGTCCGTCATTATCCACTCGGTGCGCATTTCGCCCATTCGATCGGCTACGTCGGCCGTATCAATGAAAAAGAATCCAAGGTGCTCGACCCGGTTGAATATCGCGGTACTCAATCCATCGGCAAGACCGGGATCGAGCGCTTCTACGAGGCGCAACTGCACGGTCACGTCGGTTACGAAGAAGTCGAAACCAATGCTCAGGGCCGGGTGCTGCGTGTGCTTAAACACACCGATCCGATACCGGGCAAAAACATCGTGTTGAGCCTCGACGTCAAGTTGCAGCAGGCCGCAGAAGCCGCGCTGGGGGATCGTCGAGGCTCGGTGGTTGCGCTTGATCCAGCGACCGGCGAAGTGCTGGCGATGGTCAGCAACCCGAGTTTCGACCCGAACCTGTTTGTCACCGGCATCAGTTCCAAGCAATATTCGGCGCTGCGAGATTCCATCGACCGGCCGCTGTTCAACCGTGTGCTGCGCGGACTTTACGCCCCGGGTTCGACTATCAAGCCGGAAGTCGCAATCGCCGGTCTCGATGCCGGCGTCGTCACGCCGCAGACCCGTGTTTTCGACCCAGGTTATTACCAACTGCCGGACTTCGATCACAAGTACCGCAACTGGAACCACAGCGGCGACGGCTGGGTAGACATGGACGCGGCGATCATGCGCTCCAATGACACCTACTTTTACGATTTGGCGCACAAGCTGGGCATTGATCGTCTGCACGACTACATGGCGATGTTCGGCCTGGGCGAGAAAGTCTCGCTGGACATGTTTGAGGAATCCCCGGGCCTGATGCCATCTCAAGCCTGGAAGCGCGCCACGCGCCGTCAGGCGTGGTATCCCGGCGAAACCGTGATCCTCGGCATTGGCCAGGGCTATATGCAGGTCACGCCGCTGCAATTGGCGCAAGCCACGGCATTGATCGCCAACAAAGGCGTGTGGAACCGACCGCATCTGGCCAAAACTGTCGATGGCGTCGCACCGGTCGACGAACACCCTATGCCGAATATCCTGCTCAAGGATCCGCGCGACTGGGAGCAGGTCAATCATGGCATGCAGATGGTCATGCACGACGCCCGGGGCATCGCCCGTGCGGCCGCGGTCGGTGCGCAATACCGCATCGCCGGCAAGAGTGGTACGGCGCAAGTGGTGGCAATCAAGCAGGGCGAGCGCTACAACCGCGAGAAAACCCTCGAGCGCCACCGTGACAACGCCTTGTTCGTCGGCTTCGCACCGGCGGAGCATCCGAAGATCGCGATTTCGGTGATGATCGAAAACGGCGAGGCCGGTGGTCGGGTGGCGGGCCCGGTGGTGCGGCAGATCATGGACGCCTGGTTACTCGACCAGGACGGCCATCTCAAGCCGCAGTACGCCGCGCCAAGCAAAGCGCCGGGTGACCCGCACGTTTGATCGCGACGGCTTCACAGCACTGGCTCACGCAAGCTGAGCGGGTGCCGTGAAGCGCTCGATAAATAGGTGATCGCGATCAGGCTCCTGGCACCGGGCAGCTCAGGTCGCCTTCCTCGCACTGCAAATACGGCTTCAGCGCCTCTACCCGTGCCTTGGTCACGGCGGTGAGGCATTGGCTGTAAACCAATGGATAAACGCTACCGCCCGCCACGCCGGACGCCGAAAACTGGCATTCGGCATCACGGAAGCCGATCCAGGCCCTTTGCGCGGTAACCAGCATTTTTTTGCTGTCCGGATTGTTCTTCAAGCGCCCGGTGATCTGTTGATACAGCGTGTTCAGCTCTTTATCCGCTGCTTTGTACGCCTGACCGGCACACTGATTCATCGTTGCCTGATCGCCGGCGTTGGCGCAGTCGACGGCAGACTGGGCGAACGGTACGAACAGGAAGGGCGACAGGGCCAAGAGTAAACGGGGGGACATGGGCAATTCTCGCTGTTTCGGAGGTAAGTGCCGAACAGTGTAGCGATTGCGTCGCGCTTACTCAGTCGACGCAGTCGAGACGCTGGTATCTGTCGGGTGTCCGAGTAGTAAAACCACACCACCGGCGACAGCCGTATCAGCCAATCGTAGCCAGTTGTCGGGGTGGCAAATGCGCCTTATTTTTCCTGACTGATACGGTGGCTGCACGGGTTTGATACAACTTCAGATTGGACATGTGGTCATACAAGCCTAGTGTTCAGAACAGGAGGTGACGTATGAAACCAGTACCTAACAGTTTCGAACGCAAAATCACGCTCAAGGCGCCGCGCTCGTACGTCTGGCGGGCTTTGGTCGATGCCGAGGCGTTCGGCCAGTGGTTTGGCGTGGCGCTGGAGGGCAGGCGGTTTATTGCCGGGGAATGGACGCAGGGGCAGGTCACCTACCCAGGTTATGAACACGTCCTGTGGAATGTGCTGATCGAGCGGGTCGAGCCGCAGCAGCTATTCTCGTTTCGTTGGCATCCGTATGCGGTGAATCCCAAGATCGATTATTCCCAGGAGCCGACCACGCTGGTCAGATTCGAATTGCAAGATTACGAAAACGGCACCCTGCTCAAGGTCTCCGAGTCCGGTTTTGCCCATATTCCCGATATTCGCCAGAAAGAAGCGTATTACATGGACAGTCGGGGCTGGGAGGAGCAACTGAGCCGACTTGAGCAGTTTCTTGCCGAGGCGGCGAAGACGCGCCAAAGCGGCAGTGCCTGACAGGTCTAAGGTTTTTCGGAAGTCGTCTTATGGCGAATGTCTTACACGCGCTGGTAGCTTTTACGACTATTGCTGATTGGATCCACTGCGTAATCTACACACATCAACTGAGACACAGGGAGTGTTTCAGGATCAAGGACGATCGACCATTGCAAGGATCGCTGCCGACAGGGAGTCGATAATGGTCTTGGGAAAAACCCGCTTCGGCGGGTTTTTTTTCGCCTGCAGAAAAACATCTGCAACGGTGGCGTGTGAGATTGTGGTGGGGGATTTATTCCCCCACCACACGATACAGGATCAATCAGGAGGCAATCAGCTGGCGCAAGACATAGTGCAAGATCCCGCCCGCCTTGAAGTACTCCACCTCATTTAACGTATCGATCCGGCACAGCACCTCGATCCTCTCCTGACGTCCATCCTCGCGAGTGATGATCAGCGGCAGGTTCATCCGCGGCGTCAACTCGACACCACTCAGGCCCTGAATTTCGAAGGTCTCCTTGCCGGTCAGATTGAGGCTTTTGCGGTTCTGATCGAGCTTGAACTGCAGCGGCAGTACGCCCATGCCCACGAGATTGGAACGGTGAATCCGTTCGAAGCTCTCGGCGATGACCGCTTTGACACCGAGCAGATTGGTGCCCTTGGCCGCCCAGTCCCGGCTCGAACCGGTGCCATATTCCTGCCCGGCAATCACCACCAGTGGCGTGCCCGAAGCCTGATATTTCATGGCCGCGTCATAGATCGCCATTTTTTCCCCGGTGGGCATGTAGATCGTGTTGCCACCTTCCTCGCCACCGAGCATTTCATTGCGGATACGGATGTTGGCGAAGGTGCCGCGCATCATCACTTCGTGGTTGCCACGACGTGAACCGTAGGAATTGAAGTCCCGCGGCTCGACGCCTTTTTCCCGCAAGTACCGGCCGGCGGGGCTGTCGGCCTTGATATTGCCGGCGGGGGAGATGTGGTCGGTGGTCACCGAGTCACCGAGCAGGGCCAGCACGCGAGCACCTTTGACGTCTTCGATCTGTGGCAGCGGACCGGAAATGTCGTCAAAAAACGGCGGATGCTGGATATAAGTCGAGTCGTCCTGCCAGACATAAGTCGCGGCTTGCGGCACCGCGATGGCTTGCCACTGTTCGTCCCCGGCGAAGACTTCGGCGTATTCCTTATGGAACATCGCCGTGTTGACCTGATTTACCGCGTCGGCGATCTCTTGGCTGCTCGGCCAGATATCGCGCAGATACACTGGATTGCCTTGCGGGTCATGGCCCAACGGCTCGCTGCTGATGTCGCTGCGTACGCTGCCGGCCAAGGCATAGGCAACCACCAGTGGCGGCGAGGCCAGCCAGTTGGTTTTTACCAGCGGATGCACCCGTCCTTCAAAGTTGCGGTTGCCGGACAACACCGACGCCACGGTAAGATCGGCTTTCTGGATGGCTTTCTCGATCGGTTCCGGCAGCGGCCCGGAGTTGCCGATGCAAGTGGTGCAGCCATAACCGACCAGCGAGAAGCCCAACTGGTCAAGATACTGCGTCAGCCCGGCAGCCTTGTAGTAATCCGTAACGACTTTCGACCCCGGTGCCAGCGAACTCTTTACCCAGGGTTTGCGGGTCAGGCCTTTTTCCACGGCTTTTTTCGCCAGCAGCCCGGCAGCCATCATCACGCTGGGGTTGGACGTGTTAGTGCAGGAGGTGATTGCTGCGATCACCACCGCGCCGTTTTTCAAGCGATAGGTGCGGCCTTCGTATTCATATTCGGCTTCGCCGACCAGATCGGCATTGCCCACTGCGACGCCACCACCGCCTTCGCTTTCCAGGCGTCCTTCTTCCTTGCTGGTGGGCTTGAATTGCAGGTCGAGAAAATCGCTGAACGCCTGGGCGACATTCGGCAGCGAGACGCGGTCCTGCGGGCGTTTCGGTCCGGCCAGGCTGGCTTCGACGCTGCCCATGTCCAGCGCCAGGCTGTCAGTGAATACCGGTTCCTGGCCCGGCAGGCGCCACAGGCCCTGAGCCTTGGTGTATGCCTCGACCAGTTTCACCACTTCGGCCGGCCGGCCGGACAGGCGCAGGTAGTCCAGTGTCACATCATCGACCGGGAAGAAACCGCAGGTCGCACCATATTCCGGGGCCATGTTGGCGATGGTTGCGCGATCGGCCAGCGGCAAGTCGGCGAGGCCGTCGCCATAAAACTCGACGAATTTGCCGACCACGCCTTTCTTGCGCAGCATCTGCGTCACCGTCAACACCAGGTCGGTGGCGGTGATGCCTTCCTTGAGTTTGCCGGTCAGTTTGAAGCCGATCACTTCCGGAATCAGCATCGACACGGGTTGCCCGAGCATTGCCGCTTCCGCCTCGATCCCGCCGACGCCCCAGCCGAGTACGCCGAGGCCGTTGATCATGGTGGTGTGCGAGTCGGTGCCGACCAGTGTGTCGGGGAAGGCGTAGGTGCGGTCGTCTTCATCTTTGGTCCATACCGTGCGGCCGAGGTATTCGAGGTTGACCTGGTGGCAGATGCCGGTGCCCGGCGGTACCACGCTGAAGTTATCGAACGCGCTCTGGCCCCAGCGCAAAAAGGCGTAACGCTCGCCGTTGCGCTGCATTTCGATGTCGACGTTCTGTTCGAAGGCGCTGGCACTGGCAAATTTATCGACCATTACCGAGTGGTCGATCACCAGATCCACCGGCGACAACGGATTGATCCGCTGCGGGTCGCCGCCGGCCTTGGCCATCGCCGCGCGCATCGCGGCGAGGTCGACCACGGCGGGGACACCGGTAAAATCCTGCATCAATACGCGGGCCGGGCGGTACTGGATTTCCCGGTCGGAGCGGCGCTCCTTGAGCCAGGCGGCCAATGCCCTGAGGTCGGCGCCGGTGACGGTTTTTTCATCTTCCCAGCGCAGCAGGTTTTCCAGCAGGACTTTCAGCGACATCGGCAGCTTGTCGAGGTCGCCCAAGGTCTTGGCGGCGTCCGGCAGGCTGAAATAGTGGTAGGTCTTGTCATCGATTTTCAAGGTTTTGAGAGCATTCAGGCTATCGAGGGACGGCATTACGATCACTCCTTTGAATCCGCACGGCTACGGATTGAGGGGACGGACAGAGCCTTAAACCTAGCCCTGTTTTGAGTAGCTGGCTAATAACTGGACTCTATGGGCGCAACCATGGTTCCGACTTCAGCTATCATGCGCCGGTTTTCGTGACAGGCGTTGCGGCAACGCAAGGCTTGAGCATCGCGCAGGGGCCGAATCATCGTCCGCTGCCCAGGAGTAAGAATGAGCACCCTATTCATGCATTGCCGGCCCGGCTTCGAGGGCGAAGTCTGCTCGGAGATTTCCGACCTCGCCGCCCGGCTCAACGTGGCCGGCTACGCCAAGGCCAAAGCGGCCGCCGCGTGCGCCGAGTTTGTCTGCACCGAAGCAGACGGCGCCGAACGTCTGATGCGCGGCCAGCGTTTTGCCGAGCTGATCTTCCCGCGCCAGTGGGCGCGCGGCTTCTTCATTGATTTGCCGGAAAACGATCGCATCAGCGTGATCCTCGCGCACATGGCCGACTTCCCGGTGTTTGGCAGCCTGTGGCTGGAAGTTGTCGACACCAACGACGGCAAGGAACTGTCGAACTTCTGCAAGAAATTCGAAGGTCCGCTACGCAAGGCGTTGACCGCCGCCGGCAAGCTGATCGAGGACGCCAGCAAGCCGCGTCTGTTGCTGACTTTCAAAAGCGGTCGCGAAGTGTTTCTCGGCATGGCCGATGCGGGCAACTCGGCGATGTGGCCGATGGGCATTCCGCGCCTGAAGTTTCCCCGTGAGGCTCCGAGCCGTTCGACGTTGAAGCTGGAAGAGGCCTGGCATCACTTCATTCCGCGCGATCAATGGGACGATCGCCTGCACAGCGACATGACCGGTGTCGACCTCGGCGCCGCACCGGGCGGCTGGACCTGGCAACTGGTCAACCGCGGCATGCTGGTCACCGCCATCGACAACGGTCCGATGGCCGAAAGCCTGATGGACACCGGGCTGGTGCAGCATTTGATGGCCGACGGTTTTACCTTCAAGCCCAAACAACCGGTGGACTGGATGGTCTGCGACATCGTCGAGAAACCGGCGCGTAACGCCGCGATGCTCGAAGAGTGGATCGGCGAGGGGCATTGCCGCGAGGCAGTGGTAAACCTGAAATTGCCGATGAAGCAGCGGTACGCTGAAGTGAAGCGTCTGCTTGAACGCATCGCCGATGGTTTCAAGGCGCGTGGGATCAAAGTCGATATCGGCTGCAAGCAGCTGTATCACGACCGCGAGGAAGTGACCTGCCATTTGCGTCGGCATGACACGAAAAAACCGAAATCCCGCTGAAACAGCGCAAACCCTTGTAGGAGCGAGCCTGCTCGCGAAGGCGTCTTATCAGCCGACATCAATGCTGGATGAAACACCGCATTCGCGAGCAGGCTCGCTCCCACAGGGGTTAGACGACTCCCCCGGCAATGCGCGACAATGCCGGCCAGTTTCTGGAGTAAATCATGAGTGAAATGATCGATACCCCGGTCGACGGCACCCTCGACGCCACCGGCCTCAATTGCCCGGAACCGGTGATGATGCTGCATCAGCACATCCGCGATCTGGTGCCCGGTGGCCTGCTCAAAGTGATCGCCACCGACCCTTCGACCAAGCGCGATATTCCCAAGTTTTGCGTGTTCCTCGACCATGAATTGGTCAGCCAGCACGAAGAGTCCGGTACTTATCTGTACTGGATCCGCAAGAAGCTCGCCTGAATCAAGGCTGGCATAAAACCAAATGTGGGAGCGGGCTTGCTCGCGAATGCGGTCTATCAGTCACTGTGATGGCGACTGATCCATTGCATTCGCGAGCAAGCCCGCTGCCACATTTTTTCGTTCTGAGTAAAGTCTTCAACCCGCCGAACGACTGATCCGGATCCGCTTGCGCGCACTGCGCGTCAGGCGGATCGACAGCATCAGGGCCGCGCAACTCAAGCCGACGATCAGGCCCTGCCACAAACCGCTCGGGCCGCGTGGCTCGCCGAGCCAGTCGGTCAGGCCCAGTGCGTAACCCACCGGCAAGCCAATGCCCCAATAAGCGAACAAGGTCAGGATCATGGTGACACGCGTGTCCTGATACCCGCGCAGGGCGCCGGCTGCGGTGACCTGGATGGCGTCGGAAAACTGAAACAGCGCCGAATACACAATCAGCATCGCCGCGATGTGAATCACCGTCGGGTCAGCCGTATAGATCGCCGCAATCGGCTCGCGCAGCAACAACATCAGGCTGGCCGACAGGCAGGCGTAGGCCAGTGCCGTGCCCATGCCGACGCCGGCGGCAAAACGCGCCTCGCGCGGTTCTTCACGGCCCAACGCCTGGCCGACGCGCACGGTAACGGCCATGCCCAGCGAGTAAGGGATCATGAACACCAGCGAACTGACGTTCAGCGCAATCTGATGCCCGGCCACTACCGTGGCACCGAGGCTGCCGATCAACAGCGCGATCACGGCGAAGATACTCGACTCGGCAAACACCGCAATGCCGATCGGCAAGCCAATCGACAGCAGACGCTTGATCACCGCCCACTGCGGCCAGTCGAAGCGGCTGAACAGCTCGCTTGAACGATAAGCCGGCGCCCAACGCTCGTAACCGGCCAGGCCCAGCGCCATCACCCACATTACGATAGCCGTGGCCCAGCCGCAGCCGACACCGCCCATCGCCGGCACGCCGAAATGGCCGTAAATGAAGATGTAATTCAACGGGATGTTCAGCGCCAGACCGCAAAGGCCCAGTACCATGGCCGGGCGGGTCCGGCCGATGCCGTCGCTGGTGCAGCGCAGCACATGGTAGAACGCCACCGCCGGTAGCCCGCTAGCGATCCCGTGCAGGTACTGCATGCACGGGCCGATCAACTCGGGGTCTACTTTCATCACATGCAAAATCGGTTCGGCGGCAACCAGCATAGCGGTTGCAATCAAGCCCACCACCAGCGCCAGCCACAACGCCTGCCGCACGATCGGACCAATCTCGCTGTGCTTGCCAGCGCCGAAACGCTGGGCGACTTTTGGCGTCGTCGCCAGCAACGTCCCGGTCATCAACAGAAAGACCGGCACCCAGATCGAATTGCCCAGCGCCACGGCTGCCAGGTCCTTGGGCCCGACGCGTCCGGCCATCACCGCATCGACAAAGCCCATGGCCGTGGTCGCCAGTTGCGCGATGATGATCGGCACCGCCAGGGCGAGCAGGTTCTTGAACTCCAGGCGAACCCGCGCAGGGCGGGTCAGGGAAACGGCGGCGGGTTGGTCAGGTACGGAATTCACAGGCAAAGCGTCCACAGAGGTTGATGCGCAAGGCGCCGCATTCTACGCCGCTGACGCCTTGGTCAGGAAAAATCCTCTGTTGCGGATTTGTAAGCGTAAACCCTGCTGGCTGATCGACGCGTCTGCACCTAAACTGCCGATCCGCCCAAGGAGCCCGCCATGCTGATTGTTGCCGACGAAAATATTCCGCTGCTCGATGATTTTTTTGCCGGTTTCGGCGAAATCCGCCGCGTGCCGGGCCGTTCCATTGATCGCGCGACGGTGGAGCAGGCCGATGTATTGCTGGTGCGTTCGGTGACCAATGTCAGCCGTACGCTGCTCGAGGGCAGCAAGGTGCGCTTTGTCGGCACCTGCACCATCGGCACCGACCATCTGGATCTTGATTACTTCAATGAGGCCGGTATTACCTGGTCGAGCGCGCCGGGCTGCAATGCCCGTGGCGTCGTCGATTACGTACTGGGCAGTCTTATGACGCTGGCCGAGATCGAAGGCGCCGATCTGTCCCAGCGTACGTACGGTGTCGTCGGTGCCGGTGAAGTCGGCGGTCGCTTGATCAAGGTCTTGAAGAGTCTCGGTTGGAACGTCAAGGTCTGCGATCCACCGCGTCAGGCCGTCGAGGGCGGCGATTACGTCAGTATCGAGCAGATCATCGAACAGTGCGACGTGATCAGCCTGCATACGCCACTGACGCGCACCGGCTTCGATGCGACCTGGCATCTGTTCGATCAGCCGCGTTTACAGCAACTCAAGCAAGGCGCCTGGCTGATCAATGCCGCGCGCGGCCCTGTTGTCGATAATGCCGCGCTGCGTGAGGTGCTGCTGGAGCGTGAAGACCTGCAAGCGGTGCTCGACGTCTGGGAAAAAGAGCCCGAAGTCGATGCTGCGCTGGCCGAGCTCTGTGTATTGGCGACGCCGCACATTGCCGGATACAGCCTCGACGGCAAGCAGCGCGGCACCGCACAGATCTATCAGGCCTACTGCACGTTCACTGGCCAGCCCGCCAGTATCCAGCTCAGTGATCTGCTGCCGGCACCGTGGTTGTCGGAAGTTTCCCTGCACGGCGACAGCGACCCTGCATGGGCGCTGGCGATGTTGTGCCGTGGCGTGTATGACCCGCGCCGTGATGATGCGGATTTTCGCCGCAGTCTGGCAGGCAATGTCGCTGAGCAACGTGCGGCATTTGATGTGTTGCGTAAACAGTATCCGGTGCGACGCGAAATCGAAGGGCTGAAGGTGCGGATTGAAGGGGCTTCGCCGGCGTTGCGGCAGATCGTGGCGGCGCTGGGGGCGGTGGCCGTCTAGAAACCGAGGTGACCGATTCGCGAGCAGGCTCGCTCCCACAAAGACCTTCTGTTCGCTGAAGCCCCCCTGTGGGAGCGAGCCTGCTCGCGAAAGCCATACCACCGATCCTGAATTACAGGTAGAAAAAACCCGGCCAACCAGGGCCGGGTCAGGAAGACGGTGGCTATATCACTCTTGTTCGGCAGGCTTGACCAATCGCTTCTCCAGTTCGCGACAAGCGTCCTGAATCATGTTTTCGGTGATCGGTACTTCGCGGCCCTGCTCATCGATAATCGAGCACCCCAGAGACTGGTCGGGCTGGGTGCGGATCACTTCAATCTTGTCTTCGCTGCTGTGTTGCAAGGACATGGCCTGTCTCCTCATCAGGTTGCGTGCCTAGGGTAAAACCGCCGCGTGACCAGGCGATGACAACTCCCTGCGGTCTGTCGGCCGGCGGCATCTCTACTCAAACAGAAATGTCGGCCGGCCTCAACCGGAGCCTTAGACCAATCGTTTCTAGCATCCGGACATCACGGGCATATTTAACCTGACTCATTGTGATTTACAGAGTTCCACCCCATCTGAGTCATCAGGCTGGCCCTATTCATCAGCGCAGACGTGAATTCCATGATCTCAATGCTTTCTTCCCGGCACCGGCGCGCCCTGCGCCTGACCAGTCATTTTCTCCTGCCGTATCGCTGGCAGGCCTTTGGCGCGCTGCTGGCACTGATCGCCACTGCCGGCATTACCTTGTCGATGGGGCAGGGCATCAAGCTATTGGTCGATCAGGGCTTCATGACCCAATCGCCGGACCTGCTCAATCAGTCCATCGGGATTTTCATGTTGCTGGTGTTTGCACTGGCGGTGGGCACTTTCGCCCGTTTCTATCTGGTGTCCTGGATAGGCGAGCGCGTAGTCGCCGACATCCGCCGCCAAGTGTTCAATCATCTGGTGTATTTGCATCCGGGGTTCTATGAGGACAACCGCAGCTCGGAGATCCAGTCGCGACTGACCGCGGACACGACGCTGTTGCAATCGGTGATCGGCTCGTCGCTGTCATTGTTTCTGCGCAACCTGTTGATGGTCATCGGCGGCGTGGTGCTGCTGTTCATCACCAATCCGAAGCTCACCAGCATCGTCGTGATTGCGTTGCCGCTGGTGATTGCGCCCATCCTGATCTTTGGCCGACGCGTGCGTAATCTGTCGCGGCAAAGCCAGGACCGCATCGCCGACATAGGCAGCTACGTGTCCGAAACCCTCGGCCAGATCAAAACCGTGCAGGCCTACAATCATCAAGTGCAGGACGAGCAGCGTTTCGCCTCGACCGTCGAGCAGGCGTTCGAGACCGCGCGCAAACGGATTTTTCAGCGTGCATGGCTGATCACGCTGGTGATTGTGCTGGTGCTCGGCGCTGTGGCCGTGATGTTGTGGGTCGGCGGCATGGATGTGATGGCCGGGCGGATCTCGGCCGGTGAGCTGGCGGCGTTCGTTTTCTACAGCCTGATCGTTGGCAGCGCGTTCGGCACCTTGAGCGAAGTCATCGGCGAACTGCAACGCGCCGCGGGCGCGGCTGAGCGTATCGCCGAACTGCTGCGTTCGGAAAACTTCATCCAGCCGCCAACGACCGGTCTGGTGACGTTGCCGCCACGGGTCAGAGGCGAACTTGAGCTTCGCGACGTGCGTTTTTCCTACCCGTCGCGCCCAGAAAGCTATGCGGTCGATGGCTTGGATCTGACGGTGAAGGCGGGCGAAACCCTCGCTTTGGTCGGGCCGTCCGGCGCGGGCAAGTCCACGGTTTACGATTTGTTGTTGCGCTTTTACGATCCGCGCGAGGGCCAGATTCTGCTCGATGGCGTGCCGCTGACCCGTCTCGATCCACTGGATCTGCGCCGCTGTTTTGCCCTGGTCTCGCAAACGCCTGCGCTGTTTTTCGGCAGTGTGGAGGAAAACATTCGCTACGGTTGCCCGACGGCCACGCTCGCGCAGGTCAAGGAAGCCGCACGAATCGCCCACGCCCACGACTTCATTGAACAAATGCCCGACGGTTACCAGACCCATCTGGGCGACGGTGGCCTCGGCCTGTCCGGCGGCCAGCGCCAGCGCCTGGCCATCGCCCGCGCGCTGCTGGTGGACGCGCCGATTCTGCTGCTCGACGAAGCCACCAGTGCTCTCGACGCGCAAAGCGAGCATTTGATCCAGCAGGCGCTGCCAACGCTGATGCAAAATCGCACCACGCTGGTGATTGCCCACCGCTTGGCCACGGTGAAAAACGCCGATCGGATCGCGGTGATGGAGCAGGGCAGGCTGGTGGCCGTCGGGACACATCAGGAATTGATCGCGAGCAATCCGTTGTATGCGCGGCTGGCGGCGTTGCAATTCAATGATGGCAATGAGACGACTAAACAGGACTGATGCCTTGCGCCCACATCGGGCATCATGGCGAACCGCATGAATTGCCGGGATGAGGATATGAGTCGTTACCAGCCGCCGCTGACCCTGACTGCACGCATGGTTACGCTGATCGCTGAAATCAGCGAACAGATAGGTCAACTCCTGGCTGTGGACGATAGCCGGCAGACGCCTCAGCTGCGTCGAAGCAACCGAATCCGTACGATTCAGGCTTCGCTGGCTATCGAAAACAATACGTTGAGCGTTGAGCAGGTCACTGCGGTCATTGCCGGGCGTCGAGTCCTGGGGTTGCCCAAAGAGATACAGGAAGTTCACAACGCTTTTGCGGCGTACGAGTCGATGCCGAGTTGGAATCCGGGAAGCAAACCCGATCTTTGCGCGCCCATGAGTTATTGATGCATGGTTTGATCGAGGATTGTGGGCAACTGCGCCGTACAGGCGTTGGCATCTACCGAGGCGATCAACGGGTGCATATGGCGCCGCCCCCGAGCCGGATTGCGCATCTGATCGATGACCTCTTGGCATGGCTTGCCTCATCTGATTGGCATCCGCTGATCATCAGTTGTGTCTTCCATTACGAATTCGAGTTTATTCATCCCTTTGCTGATGGAAATGGGAGGATGGGGCGTCTCTGGCAAACTCTGATTCTCAGTCAGTGGCGACCGGTGCTTGCCTATTTGCCAGTTGAGCCGGTTATCCGGGATCAACAGGACGCTTATTACGCTGCGCTTTCGACGGCAGATCGGCTGGCAGAATCAACGCCGTTTGTTGAATACATGCTCCACGCGTTGAGCCTTGCACTGCGCGAGGCGGTCGAAAGCGAGTCCGCGACCGACCCAGTAACCGACCCAGTAAAGAAGCTGTTGCAAGCATTGGAAAACCGGGCGCTGAGAACCAGCGAGCTAATGGGTGAGTTGGGCCTTACACATAAAGCGACATTCAGATCCAACTACCTTAAACCCGCGCTGGCGGCGGGATTTGTACAAATGACGGACCCCCAGAGTCCGAACAGTCCCGTTCAGAAATACCTCCTCACCGAAGCCGGCAAGCTCAAGATGATGCAGGCGCTACGATAGATTTACAGCGCTCAAAAAAATGCCCACATTCAGATGCGGGCATTTTCTGTGTAGCAAGATCGTTCGATCGCGTCCTGAGCCTTCGGCAGCTCCTACGTAACCGGTATTACCGATTACTGATCATCAAAATACCGCTCATGCCAATCCACCAGTGGCTGTGGCGAGTTGAGCTTCTGGCCGTAGATCACCGAGTACGACAGCACGTTCTGCACGTACTGGCGGGTTTCGTCGAACGGGATGCTTTCCACCCACACGTCGAAGCTCAAGTGATCGGCGCCGCGCAGCCACTGACGTACGCGGCCCGGGCCGGCGTTGTAGGCGGCGGAGGCGAGCACGCGGTTGCCGTTGAACTGGCTGTGCACCTGGCTCAGGTAGGCGGCGCCCAGTTGAATATTCTTGTCCGGATCGAACACTTGCTGCGGTGAGGCCAGCGAGATGCTGAACTTGCGTGCGGTTTCCTTGGCGGTGGCGGGCATCAATTGCATCAGGCCGCTGGCGCCAACGCCGGAGCGCGCGTCGTCCATGAACGCGCTTTCCTGCCGGGTGATGGCGAATACCCAGCTCGAATGCAGGCCGCGGACCTTGGCTTCACGCACCAGGGTGTCGCGGTGGGCCATCGGGAAACGGATATCCAGATCGTCCCAATATTGCGCCTGGCTGATGGTGCGGATCGCCGGGAAATACCACTTCAAGTCATAGGCCAGTTTGGCCTGGGCGACCATTTCGTCGCGATTGAAATGGCGGCTGACGTGATACCACTCGCGACGGCCGTCGACGATCTGCCCGCGGGCGTGGAATTCCAGGGCGCGGCGTACGCCCGGTGTGTTGCGGACTTTGTTGATCAGCGCCTGGCTGAGGACCAGCGGCTTATTGTTCAGCGAGTACGGCGATTGCGAGCGGTCTGCCGCGAGGAAACCGTAGAAGTCACGTTCCCGCGCAAGGTTTTTGTACAGACTCTGGACTTGCGGGTTCTGCGGCTGTGCCAGCTCCAGGCTGCGCGCCTGCCAGTAGCGCCAGCGGTTGGTGGCGGCCAGATCCTGTGGAAGGCGTTTGGTCAGTTCATACGCGTCGTCCCAGCGAGCCAGGCGCAGCAACAGGCGCAGGCGCCATTCCGACACGGTGTTGTCACGCAGTTCCGGATCGTATTTGGTCATCACGTCCAGCGCACGGCTGTCGAAACGCCGGGCCAGGGTCAGACCGATTTCACGGGCGATCGCGACTTTTTCATCGCGGGAAAAATGCATGCTGCTGGCGTAGCCGTCGAGCAAGGCCATGGCCTTGTCCGGGTCCTGACGGGCGAGGCGGCGCAGGCCGAGGCTGACCACGTCGGACATCGGCTCATCAGCCGGCGTGAAACGCGAGGGTTGGTTGAGCAGCTCGGGTTTCTGCGCGACGTCAACCAATAAACGACCGCGCGGAGCGAGGGTGGTCAGGCCGTTGATCAGGCTGTTGGCCAGCGGATAGTTGCGCGCCTGGGCTGCGAGTTTGGTGCGTTCCCAGCGTTTCTGTTCGGTGAGCTGACCGTCGGCAGCCCAGATACCGAACAAGGCGTCACAGGCGGCCGGTTGCGATTTACCGGTCAGCCAGAGTTTTTCAGCATTGGCGTAACCCTCGGCCTTCTGGTTATGGCTGATCTGATACTGCGCGTTGAGGCAGTCGAGTTCGGTGAAATTGAGCTTCGGGTCGTAATACTTGACGAAGGTTGCCCAGTCGCCACGGTCGGCCAGCCAGCGCAACCAGCGAAGTTTCATCCAGTTGGCCTGGGGCAGGTCGCCATGTTCGGCGAGGAACTTCTCGATTTCCGCATTGCTCGCGGTTTTCAGGCGTGCCGTCAGTTCGTCGTAGGCCAGATACGGCTCCAGCGGATAATCGGCCAGCGCCTGGCTATAGCGAAAATACGGGCCGGTATCGCCCTTGGCCAGGGCGCGCTTGGCTTCATCGTAATACTGGCGTTGGGTGGACAGGTCCACCGCCTGGACGGATTGAGCGGCAGCGGCGGTAAGTAGCAAACACGACAAAACACTGAAAAGGCGACTGCGCATGAGACATCCGGGCAGAGAAATCATGACAAGTGCCGACCTCGATCAGCACTGAATTGTCTGTAGCTTAGCCTTTTGCCAGCAAGCGGCGAAAGCTTTGCAAGCCTCGCCGCATAAGTTCGCAACAAATGTTGTGCAGAGTGCTTCGACAGACAAATTGCCGGCCTGTTGAAGCCCTAAGTCAGGTAGAATGCGCGCCCGGTTTTTGGAGAAGCTCATGACCCTGCTCAAATTCAGCGATGTGTCCCTTGCGTTCGGCGCTATGCCGTTGTTGGACAAGGTGTCCTGGCAGATCGCCCGTGGTGAGCGGGTGTGCATCATCGGTCGCAACGGCACTGGCAAGTCCAGCATGATGAAACTGGTCAAGGGCGACCAGAAGCCCGATGACGGCTCGGTGTGGCGTGCCCCCGGTCTGAAAATCGGCGAATTGCCGCAAGAGTTGCCGGTGGCCGACGAGCGGACGGTATTCGACGTGGTCGCCGAGGGCCTCGATGGCGTGGGCGCCTTGCTTGCCGAATATCATCACCTGAGCCAGAACATCGTCACCGATGCCGATCTGGACAAGCTGATGCACGTCCAGCACGACCTCGAAGCCCGTGACGGCTGGCGCTTGCAAACGCTGGTCGACAGCACTCTGAGCCGCCTGCAATTGCCGGCCGACAAAACCCTCGCCGAACTGTCCGGCGGCTGGCGTCGCCGTGTCCTGCTGGCGCAGGCGCTGGTCTCCGAGCCGGATCTGCTGCTGCTCGACGAGCCCACCAACCACCTGGACATCGGTGCGATTGCCTGGCTCGAAGAAGCGCTGAAAGATTTCCAGGGCGCCGTGCTGTTCATCACGCACGACCGTTCCTTTCTGCAAAACCTCGCCACGCGCATCCTTGAACTGGACCGCGGCGGTCTGATCGACTGGAACGGCGACTACGCCAGTTTCCTCGTCCACAAGGAGGCGGCGCTGGCCGCGGAAGAAACCGCCAACGCGCTGTTCGACAAAAAACTGGCCCAGGAAGAAGTCTGGATCCGTCAGGGCATCAAGGCGCGCCGGACCCGTAACGAAGGCCGCGTCCGCGCCCTGAAAGCCTTGCGCGTCGAGCGTAGCGAACGTCGTGAGCGCACTGGCAAGGCTAACATTCAGTTGGATACTGCCGACAAGTCCGGCAAGCAAGTGATGGTGCTCGAGAACGTCAGCTTCGCGCACCCGGGTGGCCCGTTCCTTATCAAGGATTTCTCGATGGTGTTGACGCGCGGCGACCGTATCGGTCTGCTCGGCGCCAACGGTACCGGCAAAACCACACTGTTGAAGCTGATGCTCAGCGGTCTGCAACCCACCAGCGGCAAGGTCGAAGAGGGCACCCGGATCGACGTCGCCTACTTCGACCAGTTGCGCCACCAACTGGATCTGGAAAAAACCGTGATCGATAACGTCGCCGAAGGTCGCGACTTCATCGACATCGATGGCCAGAGTCGTCACGTACTCAGCTATCTCGGCGACTTCCTCTTCAGCCCGCAGCGTGCCCGCACGCCGGTCAAGGCGCTGTCGGGCGGAGAGCGTGCGCGGCTGTTGCTGGCCAAGCTGTTCAGCAAGCCGGCCAACCTGCTGGTGCTCGACGAACCGACCAACGACCTCGATGTGGAAACCCTCGAGCTGCTCGAAGAGGTGCTGCTGACCTTCAACGGCACCGTGCTGATGGTCAGTCACGACCGGGCATTCCTCGATAACGTGGTGACCAGTACGTTGGTCTTCGAAGGTGAAGGCAAGGTCCGTGAGTACGTTGGCGGCTATCAGGACTGGATCCGTCAGGGCGGTTCGCCGCGTCTGTTGGGCGTGACCGAGAGCAAGTCGGGCAAGGCTGACCTGAACTCGGCTGTGGTGACCGCTGAGCCGGCTCCGGTGGCTGCGCCTGCCGCAACTGCGCCGGCGGCGAAGAAGAAATTGAGCTACAAGCTGCAGCGTGAGCTGGAAGCCCTGCCGGGCGACATCGACGCCAAGGAACAGCAGATCGCAGCGGTCGAAGCCGAAATGGCTGAAGCCGGTTTCTATCAGCGTCCGCCGGCGGAGACGGCCAAGGTGATTGCCTCGCTGGAGCAATTGCAGGCTGAGCTGGATGCGCTGGTGGAACGTTGGGCCGAGCTGGATGCCTGATTGATGCGCACGTGAAAAAGCCCGGCGCTCAGTGATGAGCGCCGGGCTTTTCGTATGTAGTGCGATCTAAAGGCTGGTGCGGATTAATGTGGGAGCGAGCCTGCTCGCGAATGCGGTGTGTCAGGCGACATTCATGTTGAATGTACCGACGTATTCGCGAGCAGGCTCACTCCTACATTGATCGGTGTTTCAGCGTTTGACCAGGTGCACCGCCAATACATCGCAAGGCGCACCGTGCAGCACGTCATTCGCGGTCGAGCCAAGCAGCAGCGCCAGACCATGGCGGCCATGGCTGCCGACCACGATCAGGTCGCAGGTTTGTTCCTTGGCGAAATGGTGGATTTCCTGGCGTGGCTGACCATAGGTCAGGTGACAGTTGGCGCCTTCGAGCTCGGTGTATTTGGATTTCAGCTTTTCAAGGCGCTCCTTGGCCTGATCGAACTGCTGTTGTTGCAGTTGTGACAGGTCCATTGGCACGTCGCCGCCGAACGCCATGGCCATCGGTTCAACGATGTGCACCAGTGACAGCTTGGCGCCATTACTCACCGACAGCTCGCGGGCGCGGTGGATTACAGGGTCGCACTCTTCAGTCAGATCTACAGCGACCAGGATGTGGTGGTAGGGCATGAGGTGCTCCTCCGAAGGTTCAATATTGGTAAGTATGGCTGGTTTCAAGCGCATTGGTTGCGAAGTAACGCAATGGGCTCATCAAAAATCGGGAGTAGAGATATGACGGTCTGGATAGTGGTGTCAATCCTGCTGGTGGTTTTAAGCCCGCTGGCCTGGTTGCGTCCCTCGCGCGCGCAAAGCGGTCGCATCGCCCTGCGCATGGAGGCTCGCCGCATCGGCCTGGCCATGCAACTGGCGCCGCAGGAATGGCCGCACTGGCTTTCCCAGGAGCCGCCCAACCCTTGCGCGCAGTACCACCGGCCCCGGCGCGGCAGTCAACCTGCATGTTGGACTTATTGGCAGAAGACGCCCGGTGTCTGGGTCAATCAGTGGCAGGAAGTGTGCGAAGACCGGTTGCTGCTCAATCATTTCGAAAAGTTGCCAGGCAACGTTTTCAAAATCGAGGCCGACAAGCAGATGATCGCCTTGTACTGGGGCGAAAAGGGCGATGCCTCGATTTTGCAGACCATCGACGCAACACTGAAAGCGCTGGCGTGATGCTCGGACTTTTCGCACTGCAACGGTGCGAAGCGTCCGGCAGACGAGCAATAAAAAGCCCGACATGATTCATCGGGCGGGATTGGCCAGGCAGGCCGGTGATTCTTTCG
Organism: Pseudomonas sp. SWRI81; assembly: GCF_014268545.1. NCBI lineage: Bacteria > Pseudomonadati > Pseudomonadota > Gammaproteobacteria > Pseudomonadales > Pseudomonadaceae > Pseudomonas > Pseudomonas sp. SWRI81. Next base: position 72,931 of record NZ_JABWQS010000026.1, on the reverse strand, counting down.
GGCCGATCAAGCTCGGCACGTTTGCAGGTAGTCCCGCCAGCGTAGCCTGTTAAACAAGGCCGTGAAGGTATTAGGGCGAATTTTCTAATTATTGATTCTATGAATGGCTCTGCATGCAGGTGCGTGTTGCTTCTCCTTGTCTTACAGAAATGACCGCAAAGTCGCGTTTCAACCGGCATTTTGGGCGATTGACAATTGTCAGAAATTCCGTGAAGGTGACGTACCCGAATCAAACGGGCGTATGAATTGAGCGTTTGTCTTACTGACCGCTCCTACAGAATCCCGACTATCGCGTTGGCGGGTGTGCCGGGTGGATTGGCGTTAGCATCGACGAAAAAGCGTCCTGCCGAGCCATTCGCCTGCGTCCGACGTGTACTGTTCAGCTTCCATATCGTGGAGATCAGTTGATGATTTACGAAGGTAAAGCCATCACGGTTAAAGCTCTTGAAAGTGGCATCGTCGAATTGAAATTCGACCTCAAGGGTGAGTCCGTCAACAAGTTCAACCGTCTAACCCTGAACGAGCTGCGTCAGGCCGTTGACACCATCAAGGCAGATGCTTCGATCAAGGGCGTGATCGTCAGCAGTGGCAAGGACGTGTTCATCGTCGGCGCCGACATCACCGAATTTGTCGAGAACTTCAAGCTGCCGGATGCCGAGCTGGTTGCTGGCAATCTCGAAGCCAACAAGATCTTCAGCGATTTCGAAGACCTCAACGTACCGACCGTAGCCGCCATCAATGGCATCGCGCTGGGCGGCGGTCTGGAAATGTGCCTGGCGGCTGATTACCGCGTCATGTCCACCAAGGCCAAGATCGGCCTGCCGGAAGTCAAGTTGGGCATCTACCCGGGCTTCGGCGGTACGGTCCGCCTGCCGCGCCTGATCGGCGTCGACAACGCCATCGAGTGGATTGCCGCCGGCAAGGAAAACCGTCCCGAAGACGCGTTGAAAGTCAGCGCCGTCGACGCCGTGGTTGCGCCTGAGAAACTGCAGGAAGCTGCCCTTGAACTGATCAAGCGCGCCATCTCCGGTGAGTTCGATTTCAAGGCCAAGCGTCAGCCGAAACTTGAAAAACTCAAGTTGAACGCCATTGAACAGATGATGGCTTTCGAAACCGCCAAAGGTTTCGTCGCCGGTCAGGCTGGCCCGAACTACCCGGCGCCGGTTGAAGCGATCAAGACCATTCAGAAAGCCGCCAACTTCGGTCGCGACAAGGCGCTGGAAGTCGAAGCCGCCGGTTTCGTCAAGCTGGCCAAGACCTCTGCCGCGCAGAGCTTGATCGGTCTGTTCCTTAACGATCAGGAGCTGAAGAAAAAGGCCAAGGCCTACGATGAAATCGCCAAAGACGTGAAGCAGGCCGCCGTACTCGGCGCTGGCATCATGGGGGGCGGTATCGCTTATCAGTCGGCTTCCAAAGGTACGCCGATCCTGATGAAGGACATCAACGAACACGGCATCGAGCAGGGCCTGGCAGAAGCCGCCAAGCTGCTGGTCGGTCGCGTTGATAAAGGCCGCATGACCGCCGCGAAAATGGCTGAAGTGCTCAACGGCATTCGTCCGACCCTGTCCTACGGTGATTTCGGTCACGTGGATCTGGTTGTCGAAGCCGTGGTCGAGAACCCGAAGGTCAAGCAAGCTGTACTGGCCGAAGTCGAAGACAAGGTCAAAGAGGACACGATCCTCGCGTCCAACACCTCGACCATTTCCATCAGCCTGCTGGCCAAGGCCCTCAAGCGTCCGGAAAACTTCGTTGGCATGCACTTCTTCAACCCGGTGCACATGATGCCGCTGGTGGAAGTGATTCGTGGCGAGAAGTCCAGCGAGCTGGCCGTTGCCACCACCGTTGCCTACGCCAAGAAAATGGGCAAGAACCCGATCGTCGTCAACGACTGCCCGGGCTTCCTGGTCAACCGCGTGCTGTTCCCTTACTTCGGCGGTTTCGCCAAGCTGGTCAGTGCCGGTGTCGACTTCGTGCGTATCGACAAGGTCATGGAAAAATTCGGCTGGCCGATGGGCCCGGCGTACCTGATGGACGTGGTCGGCATCGACACCGGTCACCACGGTCGTGACGTGATGGCTGAGGGTTTCCCGGACCGCATGAAAGATGACCGTCGTTCGGCTATCGATGTGCTTTACGAGGCCAAGCGCCTGGGTCAGAAGAACGGCAAGGGTTTCTACGCCTACGAGGCCGACAAGAAAGGCAAGCAGAAGAAAGTTGCCGATCCATCGGTACTGGAAGTGCTCAAGCCGATCGTTTACGAGCAGCGCGAAGTCACGGACGAAGACATCATCAACTGGATGATGATCCCGCTGTGCCTGGAAACCGTGCGTTGCCTGGAAGACGGCATCGTTGAAACGGCTGCCGAGGCCGACATGGGTCTGGTCTACGGCATCGGTTTCCCTCCATTCCGTGGCGGTGCGCTGCGCTACATCGATTCGATCGGTGTGGCCGAGTTCGTTGCCTTGGCTGACCAGTACGCTGATTTGGGCGCGCTGTACCACCCGACCGCGAAGCTGCGCGAAATGGCCAAGAACGGCCAAAGCTTCTTCGGTTAAGCGCCCCCAACTAGAGTGAGAGTGAACTTATGAGCTTGAATCCTAGAGACGTCGTGATTGTCGACTTCGGTCGTACTCCGATGGGCCGCTCCAAGGGCGGCATGCACCGCAACACCCGTGCCGAAGACATGTCGGCGCACCTGATCAGCAAATTGCTGGAGCGCAATGCCAAGGTCGACCCGGCGGAAGTCGAGGACGTGATTTGGGGCTGCGTCAACCAGACCCTGGAGCAGGGCTGGAACATCGCGCGCATGGCGTCGCTGATGACCCAGATTCCGCACACTTCGGCCGGCCAGACAGTCAGCCGTCTGTGTGGTTCGTCGATGAGCGCGCTGCACACCGCTGCGCAAGCGATCATGACCGGTAACGGCGACGTGTTCGTGGTCGGCGGCGTCGAGCACATGGGCCACGTGAGCATGATGCACGGTGTCGATCCGAACCCGCACATGTCTCTGTACGCGGCGAAAGCCTCGGGCATGATGGGCCTGACCGCGGAAATGCTCGGCAAGATGCACGGCATCACCCGTGAGCAGCAGGACGCATTCGGCGTGCGTTCCCACCAGTTGGCCCACAAGGCAACTGTGGAAGGCAAGTTCAAAGACGAAATCATCCCGATGCAGGGCTACGACGAGAACGGTTTCCTGAAACTGTTCGACTACGATGAAACCATTCGTCCGGAAACCACCCTGGAAAGTCTGGCGGCGCTCAAGCCGGCATTCAATCCAAAGGGCGGCACCGTGACGGCCGGTACTTCGTCGCAGATCACTGATGGTGCTTCGTGCATGATCGTGATGTCGGCCCAGCGTGCGCAGGACCTTGGCATCCAGCCGATGGCGGTGATCCGTTCGATGGCAGTGGCTGGTGTGGATCCGGCAATCATGGGCTATGGTCCAGTGCCGGCAACCCAAAAAGCCCTGAAGCGCGCGGGCCTGGGCATCAACGATATCGACTTCTTCGAGCTCAACGAAGCTTTCGCCGCACAGGCCCTGCCAGTGCTGAAAGATTTGAAAGTTCTCGACAAGATGAACGAGAAGGTTAACCTGCACGGCGGCGCGATCGCCTTGGGTCACCCGTTCGGTTGCTCCGGTGCGCGTATTTCCGGCACCCTGCTCAATGTGATGAAGCAGAATAGCGGCACCTTCGGGGTAGCCACTATGTGCATTGGTCTCGGCCAAGGCATCTCCACCGTCTTCGAACGCGTTTAAGCGTCTCGTCGATGGAAGCCGGGGCCCAGTGCCCCGGTTTTTGTTTTTTGGGTTTTTTATTTTATTTTGAAAAAATTTCAGTGAGGGCCGAAGCATGCCGATACAACCTGGGCTCTACCAACATTACAAAGGTCCGCAGTACCGCGTATTCAGTGTTGCGCGGCACTCCGAGACCGAAGAAGAGGTGGTCTTCTACCAAGCCCTGTATGGCGATTACGGCTTTTGGGTGCGCCCGTTGAGCATGTTCGTCGAGTCCGTCGAAGTTGACGGCGAGCAGGTACCACGCTTTGCTTTGGTGCAAGCTGAACCGAGCCTTTTTGACAGGGTTTGAGGCGAGTGCGCACAGAACCCTGTGCTTGACCTCACCTTGTATCAACTATATATAGCGGTGCCGCGTCAGGCGCCAACCGCCTTTCACTTCTAGAATTCAGGAATTTTCTGATCCATGGGCAAATCGCTGGTCATTGTGGAATCCCCGGCTAAGGCCAAGACCATCAACAAGTATCTGGGTAACCAATACGTGGTGAAGTCGAGTATCGGCCATATCCGAGACCTGCCCACCAGCGGTTCGGCTAGCGCCAGCAAAGAGCCTGCTGCCAAGCGCGGCAAGGCTGCTGCAGGCGAAGGTCCGGTGCTCTCGCCGAAAGAGAAAGCGCGCAAGCAGCTGGTCTCGCGTATGGGCGTCGATCCCGAGCACGGCTGGAAAGCCCAGTACGAGATCCTTCCTGGCAAGGAAAAGGTCATCGAGGAGCTGCGCCGGCTCGCCAAGGATGCTGACACCATCTATCTCGCAACCGACTTGGATCGCGAGGGGGAAGCCATTGCCTGGCACCTGCGCGAAGCCATCGGTGGTGATGACAGCCGCTACAAGCGCGTGGTGTTCAACGAAATCACCAAGAAGGCGATTCAGGAAGCATTCTCCGAGCCGGGCGAGCTGGACATCGATCGTGTCAACGCTCAGCAGGCGCGGCGCTTCCTCGATCGCGTGGTCGGCTACATGGTTTCGCCGCTGCTCTGGGCCAAGATCGCCCGCGGTCTGTCTGCTGGTCGCGTGCAATCGGTTGCCGTGAAGCTGGTGGTCGAACGCGAGCGCGAGATTCGTGCCTTCAATCCGGAAGAATACTGGGAAGTGCATGCCGATCTGGGCACCGCCAAAGGCTCGACTGTGCGTTTCGAGGTGGCACGCGAGAAAGGCGAAGCCTTCAAGCCGCTGAACGAAGCCCAGGCCATGGCCGCACTGGAGAAGCTCAAGGCCTCCAGCTACAGCATCGTCAAGCGCGAAGACAAACCGACCAGCAGCAAGCCGTCGGCGCCGTTCATCACCTCGACCCTGCAGCAAGCTGCGAGCAACCGCTTGGGCTTCGGCGTGAAGAAAACCATGATGATGGCCCAGCGTCTGTATGAAGCTGGCTACATCACCTATATGCGTACCGACTCGACCAACCTCTCGGCTGACGCCGTGGCGATGGCGCGTACCTACATCGAGGACGAGTTCGGCAAGAAGTACCTGCCAGAGACGCCGAACGTCTATAGCAGCAAAGAAGGCGCACAAGAGGCTCACGAAGCGATTCGCCCGTCCGACGCCAACACCACGCCGAGCAAGCTTGCGGGCATGGAACGTGACGCTGAGCGCCTCTACGAGCTGATCTGGCGTCAGTTCCTCGCTTGCCAGATGTTGCCGGCGCAGTACCTGTCGACCACAGTCAGCGTCGGCGCTGGCGACTTCGAGCTGCGCGCCAAGGGCCGTATCCTCAAGTTCGACGGTTACACTCGCGTTATGCCGCAGATTGCCAAGCCGGGCGATGACGACGTTCTGCCGGACATGGCGCAGGGCGAAGTGATGAAGCTGATCAAGCTTGATCCCTCCCAGCACTTTACCAAGCCGCCGGCCCGTTACTCGGAAGCCAGCCTGGTGAAGGAAATGGAAAAGCGCGGCATTGGCCGTCCTTCGACGTACGCAGCGATCATCTCGACCATTCAGGACCGCGGTTACGTGACCTTGCATAACCGTCGTTTCTATTCGGAAAAGATGGGTGACATCGTCACCGAGCGTTTGTCCGAGAGCTTCTCGAACCTGATGGACTACGGCTTCACCGCCGGCATGGAAGAGAATCTCGATGACGTGGCGCAGGGCGAGCGCGACTGGAAAAGCGTACTGGACGAGTTCTACGGCGACTTCAAAAAGAAACTCGAAGTGGCGGAAAATCCGGACAATGGCATGCGTGCCAACCAGCCGGTGATGACCGATATCCCGTGCACAACGTGTGGTCGTCCGATGCAGATTCGTACGGCTTCCACCGGCGTGTTCCTCGGCTGCTCGGGTTACAGCCTGCCGCCGAAAGAGCGTTGCAAGGCCACCGTCAACCTGGTGCCGGGCGACGAAATCGCTGCGGACGATGAAGGTGAATCGGAATCTCTGGTATTGCGTGGCAAGCATCGCTGCCCGATCTGCAGCACGGCAATGGACGCTTATCTGCTGGATGAGAAGCGCAAGCTGCACATCTGCGGTAACAACCCGGATTGCGCCGGTTATGAGATTGAAGAAGGCAGCTATCGCATCAAGGGCTATGAAGGCCCGAGCCTGGAATGCGACAAGTGTGGCAGTGAGATGCAGCTCAAGACCGGCCGTTTTGGCAAGTTCTTCGGTTGCACCAACCCGACGTGCAAGAACACCCGCAAGCTGCTCAAGAGCGGCGACGCGGCACCGCCCAAGATGGATCCGGTGAAGATGCCTGAGCTGAAATGCGAAAAGGTCAACGACACCTACATCCTGCGTGACGGTGCGTCCGGTCTGTTCCTGGCGGCCAGCCAGTTCCCGAAAAACCGCGAGACTCGCGCTCCGCTGGTGATCGAGATCCTGCCGCACAAAGATGAGATCGATCCGAAGTATCACTTCCTGTGCGAGGCACCACAGAAAGATCCTGACGGTCTGCCGGCGGTCATTCGCTACAGCCGCAAGACCAAGGAGCAATACGTGCAGACCGAAGTCGATGGCAAGCCTACGGGCTGGAAGGCGTACTACGACGGTGGCAAGTGGACGGTCGAAGACAAGCGCAGTGCCAAGGCGAAGGCTGAGTAAACCTTAGTCTGCCTACTGAAAAGGCCGCATGAGAACCTCCCGGTTTTCAGGCGGCCTTTTTGTTTTGTGCTTGCGGTGGGATCGGCTGATCCACGACACTGTCCGGCCTGTGTGAAGCAAATATTTCGTTGTGGAGACTGCCCTCATGGCCCACGAACTCTATACCCGTACCAATCAGAAGATCTATTTCGCCGGTCTGTCGCTGGAAGCCCTGGCTCGCGCTGAAGAGGGGCGGGCGATGAATGCTCTGGCGTTGATTCAGGCTGGGCGTGAGTCAGCGTTGTTTCATCTTTATGGCGCGCTGTTGGGGCTATGTCATGAAATCGCCGGCTTCTATCGTTTGCCTCAGGCGAATGCAGCGCGGGCTGAGCTGTTGCTGACGCCTGAAATACTGGAGTCGATGGCGATTCCCGAACTGGCAGAAATGGTCGAGCTGGCGGGGAACCCGGAAACCTGGCTGGCGAAATTGCTGGCGGCGCATTCAGCGCTGTTCCAGCCACCGCGCGTACCGCACAAGCCCAAGGGCGACGTGACGCAGCCGTTGATTCAAGCTGTTAATCTGGATGAAGAGCAGACGCCAGCGGAGCTGAGTCGTGAGGAGCTGGAGAGCTGGAGGCAGAACCTCAAGAGTCTGGCCATCCGTTTTCGTGAAGGCTTGAACGAGTGCTGACAGTGATTGACGCGGTGGCAATCTGAAACATGCTGCTGGTCAAGATCCCAAGCGAAGCCCGAATGATGTCTATATAATCGCTGCCTTTCGTGGAGAACAGACTTATATGCCAACGTCCTTTCTAGAAATTGTCGAGTTACCAGACGGCCGAATCGAACTGCGCAGGGCTGAGGACGAAGGTTCTCTGGTGACGCTGGATTTCTCCGAGGATGCCAAGGCGTTCCTGCAAGGCCAGCATGTGGAAATCGCTAAAGCGATGTTGAGCGTCGGCGTGCAGATGGCGGGTCGTATGGTCGAAGGCGAGTTCGACAAGGAAGAGGGAACGCGGGTTCTTCACTGATCTGCGCTCGTTTTTTCTTTAGCCGTAACTGCTACAGATCGGCTTCTCTGTCCCTTGAGAAGCCCTGCGCTTCACACAGCGCTCGTTATTCGCCAATCAACCCAATCGAATGTTCAGGCTCTGAGCATCGCCCGTGCGCGCGGCGCTGATCAACTGTTGCCGTGAGCTGCTGTTCAGCGGGTTGAGCCAAGTGACCACCGTGTGGCTGCGACCCAGGCGCAATGCTTCGCACGCCAATTGCTGGGCGCTTTGAGTGCCCCGGGGCTGCAACAGCAGAATGCGTTCGCGGTTCAGGCCGGCATCCCGCAGCCAGGTTTGAGTCAGGCTGGCCGGTGGCGCAATCAGTGTCAGCCAGCGGGCGTCCTGGTCTTCGCTCAGTTCGCGAAGGATCGGGGCAAGCAGGTTCAGGCAATTCCCTGCCGCACCGCGCAGTGACAGCTCACTGAATACTTCGGGTTCGGCATGCCATTCGCGCGCGACCACGTCTTTCAGGATCGGCGCCATGGGTTGTGCCAGAAACGCTTCGAATAAAGGCAGTTGTGTTTGCTGAGGTATGTGTGGGAACTGCATAAAGCCTCCTTTAGCGGCGGATGACGCCGACACTCAAGCCTTCGATCACCAGTTCCTGATCTTTCAGATCAACTTCGATAGGGGCGAACTCAGGGTTTTCGGCAATCAGCCAGACTTTGCTGCCTTCACGCTTGAAACGTTTTACCGTCACTTCGTCACCGATGCGGGCAACCACGACCTGGCCGTTGCGCGCTTCGCGAGTGGTGTGAACCGCCAGCAGGTCGCCGTCGAAAATGCCGATGTCCTTCATGCTCATGCCATGGACGCGCAACAGATAGTCGGCGCGAGGATGGAAGAACGCTGGATTAATGTTGCAGGACTCTTCGATGTGCTGCTGGGCGAGGATCGGCGCACCGGCTGCTACCCGGCCAATGATCGGCAGGGTGGACTCATCGGGCTTGGCTTCAAAGCCGGGAATTCGAATGCCGCGGGAGGCACCAGGCGTCATCTCGATGGCGCCCTTGCGAGCCAGGGCCTTGAGATGCTCTTCGGCGGCATTGGGTGACTTGAAGCCCAGTTCCTGAGCGATTTCTGCGCGGGTAGGCGGATAGCCGTTGTCTTCAAGGCATCGTTTGATAAAGGCCAGAATCTCGGCTTGGCGTGGCGTCAGCTTTAGCATATTGATCGCTCTGTCTTTTTATACAGTGACTGGGATTATATACAGTGAAGCGGTCTTGGCAATGGCCGTTTTTGCGCATGCCGCCGGACGGTCGACAGACACGTTTATTAATGCGCCAGCCTTGTGTGGTTAAATAGCTGACCGACCATTCCCAAAACGAACCGCCAGGCTTGACAAGGCACAGGCTGAAACGTATGTTTCAAACAAGTGTTTGTCAGGCGCGGAGTAGCCATGGCCCAGTCGGAAACCGTTGAACGCATTCTTGATGCTGCCGAGCAGTTGTTCGCGGAGAAAGGTTTCGCTGAAACCTCATTGCGTTTGATTACCAGCAAGGCTGGCGTCAACCTGGCAGCAGTGAACTATCACTTCGGGTCGAAAAAGGCGCTGATTCAAGCGGTGTTTTCGCGTTTCCTCGGACCGTTTTGCGTCAGTCTCGATAAAGAGCTGGAGCGGCGCCAGGCCAAGCCGGACAACAAGCCGACCCTTGAAGAGCTGCTGGAAATCCTCGTCGAGCAAGCGCTCGTCGTACAGCCGCGCAGTGGGAACGACCTGTCGATCTTCATGCGCTTGCTTGGCCTCGCGTTCAGCCAGAGCCAGGGTCACCTGCGGCGTTACCTGGAGGACATGTACGGCAAGGTGTTCCGCCGCTACATGCTGCTGGTCAACGAAGCGGCGCCACGCATTCCGCCCATCGAACTGTTCTGGCGTGTGCACTTCATGCTCGGTGCCGCCGCGTTCAGCATGTCCGGGATCAAAGCGTTGCGCGCGATTGCCGAGACCGATTTCGGTGTCAACACGTCCATAGAACAAGTCATGCGCCTGATGGTGCCGTTTCTCGCCGCCGGCATGCGCGCCGAGACCGGCGTCACCGACACGGCCATGGCCACCGCCCAATTGCGCCCGCGCACCAAGTCAGCCCCGGTAGCCGCCAAGGTTTAACCGCGCACGGGTGGGCGCGGCAGTTGGTATCCGCTAAGCTACCGCCCATGCCGACTCTCGTTCTGAACCCGATCCGCATGGATTCTGCTGACCGACCGGGCGCCGCCCGTGGTAGCGGACGTGTGCCGATCGGGTTTTTCGTTTTCAAGGAATTTTTATGACTGCTGGCCTGCAAGGCTCGTTGATGGTGGACGTCGCCGGTACCTGGCTGACGGCCGAAGATCGCCAATTGTTGCGTCAGCCCGAAGTGGGCGGTCTGATCATTTTTGCCCGCAACATCGAACATCCACGCCAGGTGCGCGAGCTGAGCGCCGCCATTCGCGCGATTCGCCCGGATCTGCTGCTGGCGGTGGATCAAGAGGGCGGCCGCGTGCAGCGCCTGCGTCAGGGCTTTGTGCGTCTGCCGGCCATGCGCGCGATTGCTGACAATCACAATGCCGAATACCTCGCCGAGCAATGTGGCTGGATCATGGCGACGGAAGTCCTGGCCGTCGGCCTCGACCTCAGTTTTGCCCCGGTGCTGGATCTGGATTACCAGCGCAGCGCTGTTGTCGGTACCCGTTCTTTTGAAGGTGATCCGCAGCGCGCTGCGTTGCTCGCCGGGGCTTTCATTCGTGGCATGAACAGCGCGGGCATGGCCGCCACTGGCAAGCACTTTCCCGGCCACGGCTGGGCGGAAGCAGACTCTCACGTCGCCATCCCGAACGACGAGCGCAGCCTCGACGAGATCCGCGCCAACGACCTCGTGCCCTTCGCCCGTTTGAGCAAGCAACTGGCCGCGGTCATGCCGGCCCACGTTATCTATCCGCAAGTCGACTCACAGCCTGCCGGTTTCTCCCGGCGCTGGCTGCAGGGCATTCTGCGCGGCGAATTACAATTTGACGGCGTGATCTTCAGTGACGACCTGTCGATGGCTGGCGCCCATGTGGTTGGCGACGCCGCCAGCCGCATCGAAGCCGCGCTCACGGCCGGTTGCGACATGGGCCTGGTGTGCAACGACCGCGCCGCAGCCGAGTTGGCGCTGAGTGCTGCGCAACGCATGAAGGTCAAGCCGTCCGCACGCATCGCCAAGATGCGCGGCCAGGCCTTCGCCAGCACCGATTATCGTCAGGACCCGCGTTGGCTCACCGCCCTCGGCGCGCTCAAAGACGCTCAACTGATCGATTAAGGATTTTCCGTTATGACCGTTTACGCAATCATCGGTGGCACCGGCCTGACTCAGCTCGAAGGCTTGAGCATTCGCCAGTCGCTGGCAGTCGATACCCCTTACGGCGCGCCTTCGGCCGAGGTGCAGATTGGCGAATACGCCGGCAAGGAAGTGTTGTTCCTCGCCCGTCACGGTCATCCGCACCGCTTTCCTCCGCACAAGGTCAACTACCGCGCCAACCTGTGGGCGTTGAAGCAGGCGGGCGCGCAAGCAATCATCGCGGTGAATGCGGTCGGCGGGATTCACCCGGCCATGGGCACCGGGCATTTTTGCGTGCCGCATCAGATCCTCGATTACACCAGCGGGCGCGAGCACACCTATTTCGCCGATGATCTGGAGCACGTCACTCACATCGATTTCAGCTTTCCCTACAGCGAGCCGTTGCGTCAGCAATTGATTGCCGCCGTCGCCGCCGAAGGCTGCGAATACAGCGATCAGGGCGTATACGCCTGCACGCAGGGCCCGCGGCTGGAAACGGTCGCCGAGATCGTCCGGCTGGAACGTGACGGCTGCGACATCGTCGGCATGACCGGCATGCCGGAAGCGGCACTGGCTCGTGAGCTGGACCTGGATTACGCCTGTCTGGCGCTGGTGGTGAACCCTGCAGCGGGCAAGACCACCGACGTCATCACCATGGCCGAAATCGAGCAGGCGCTGCACGATGGCATGGGCAAGGTCAAGTCGACACTGGCGCGGGTGCTGGCCGGCTAAGGATCGCCCATGAGCATTTTCATCGAACGACTTAAAGGACTGGCATGGACCCAGGCATTCAACAGTAAAACGCTGGCCAAGGCCCGCGCTTATGCCGACGATGATCGGGTAGAGATCATCGAGATCGATGCCAGAAAGATCGAGGCATTCTGCGTCGGTTCCGAAAGCCAGGCGTATGAACAAATCATTTACCTGTCCGAAGATCGTTTGGGATCGGTTAATTTGCGTTGCATATGCACCTGCCCCGTCGCGATCGACTGCAAGCATTGCGCGGCGGTGCTCTATTCTTTGCAGGGCAGTGACCCTGATGTACCGGAAAGTGCCGCGCAGGTCCCGTTGGGTCGGGCATTGGAGCACTGGCTTTCGACAATCCCGGTCCCGGCCAAACCCACCGAAGAAAGCGCGCAACCCGCAGGTACACGCCTGTTTTACAAGCTCAAGCCCACGTCTGCGAGCGGCAAATGGCTGCTCGATATTTTCAAGGTCTACCAGCTCAAGAGCGGCGAGTTACGCGAAGCCAAACCGATGTATTCGTTGGCGGAAATGCTCATGCGCCAGCCCGGCTACCTGTCCGAGCTGGATTTGCGCGTCGCCAGGCTGCTGGTTGCCATGCACTCTCATCACGCCTATTACAGCGGTTATCCGCTGGAGGGCAGCAGTGGCGCCGAACTGCTGGAAATGCTCCTGCGCACCTCGCGGCTGTTCCTCGATTTCGAAGACCTTCGACCGCTGACGCCGGGCGCGAAACGCGTGGGTCAGTTCGCCTGGGCCGAACAGGCTGATGGTGGGTTCCGCGCGCAGTGGAGCAGTGCCGAAGCGGCGCAGGAAACCGTGCTGGCGCTGGAGCCGCTTTATTACCTCGATCGCGAACAGCGGCAGGTTGGCCCTCTGTTCAATGAGCTGGAAGAAAAGCTGGCCTGCCATTTGGCCCTCGCACCGGACATTCCGGCGCGTCAGGCCATGCAGTTCAGCCATCGAATGAGCGCGGCGACAAAAATCCCGCCGCCACACAAACTCACCGAACGCATCATTGATGACGTACTGCCGCAGCCGCAACTGATCCTTGTCAGCGGTCGAGAGCACTCCCGCTGGGAGTATGTGCTGGAGCACCGCGCCGCTCTGGTGTTCACCTACAACGGTCATCCGGCGCTGGATCGCAACCCGGAGGTGATGATCCTCGACGGTACCGAAACCCAGCGTATTCAACGCCAGCCCGCGGTGGAAAAGAAACTGCGCCAGAGCCTGCAAAAACACGGCTTCAAGAAAGCCACGCGCAAGAGTTCGCTGGATCGTCCCGGAGAAATGTTTACGTTACCGGACGATTCCGCCTGGCTCGGATTTATGCACGAAGGGCTTGCCACGCTGCGCGCCGCGAATTGGCAGATCGAGATCAGCCCCGGTTTTCATTTCAACGTGCAACCGGTTGAGCAGTGGTACGCCGAGGTCGAGGAGGAGGCCGGGCATCAATGGTTTGATCTGCAATTGGGCATCGTCGTCAACGGCGAGCGCTACAGCCTGTTGCCGATCCTTTTGCATCTGTTGCGCACCCAGCCGCGCTTGCTCGACCCGGTCAATCTGGCGGAACGCAGCGATGATGAAAAACTGCTGATCGAACTCAAGCCCAGCGGTTTCGGCGGCGATGCGGGCGCCAAGGTGGCGTTGCCGCTGAGTCGGGTCAAACCGCTGATGGCCACGTTAGGCGAGTTGTATCTGGGCGGTCATCACGGCGATGCGCTGCGCTTGACTGCGCCGGATGCTGCGCGCCTGAGTCTGCTCGACGGCGTGCCGCTGGATTGGCAGGGCGGCGAGCGGCTGCGCAACTTTGCCAAGCGCCTGCAAAATTCCAGTCACACCCAAGTCGCTGCGCCGGTTGGCCTTAACGCGCAACTGCGTCCGTATCAGCTCGAAGGCCTGAACTGGATGCAAACCCTGCGCGAGCTTGAGGTCGGTGGCATTCTTGGCGATGACATGGGCCTGGGCAAAACCCTGCAGACCCTGGCGCATCTGCTTACGGAAAAACACGCAGGGCGTCTCGACTCCCCGGCGCTGGCAGTCATGCCGACCAGTCTGATTCCCAACTGGCTCGACGAGGCCGAGCGTTTTACTCCGCAGTTGAAAGTATTGGCGCTGCACGGGACCGGGCGGCAAAAAGACTTCGCCAATCTCGCCGAATACGACTTGGTGCTGACCACTTACGCGTTGCTGCCGAGGGATCTTGAGATTTTGCAGCCACAATCGTGGAGCGTATTGATTCTCGACGAAGCGCAGAACATCAAGAACCCGCTCAGCAAAGCCGCCCAAGCCGCGCGTGACCTGCAGGCCCGTCAGCGCCTTTGCCTGAGTGGCACGCCGTTGGAAAACCACCTAGGCGAACTGTGGTCGCAGTTTCACTTCCTGATGCCGGGTTGGCTGGGCGACAGCAAATCCTTCAATCGCGATTACCGCACGCCGATCGAGAAGCACGGCAACGTGCAGCGCATGCAGCACCTGACCGCGCGAATCAAGCCGTTTTTGCTGAGGCGCAAGAAAGATCAGGTCGCCACGGAGTTGCCGCCGAAAACCGAGATCATCCACTGGGTCGAACTCAGCGATGGTCAGCGCGACGTGTATGAAACGGTGCGTGTAGCGATGGACAAAAAGGTCCGCGACGAAATCGCCCGCAGTGGCGTGGCGCGCAGTCAGATCATTATTCTCGATGCGCTGCTAAAGCTGCGTCAGGTCTGTTGCGACTTGCGCCTTATCAACATGCCGCTCTCGGCGAAGGCCCTGCGCTCGGGTAGCGGCAAGCTGATCAGCTTGATGGAGATGCTCGAGGAATTGCTCGGCGAGGGGCGCAGGATTCTGCTGTTCTCCCAGTTCACGTCGATGCTGGCGCTGATCGAGCAGGAGTTGCAGCAACGAGGGTTAAGTTACTCGTTGCTGACCGGCGATACCACGGACCGACGCACGCCGGTCAAGGATTTCCAGGGCGGCAAAGTGCCGTTGTTCCTCATCAGCCTCAAGGCCGGCGGAACGGGTTTGAACCTGACGGCGGCGGACACGGTGATCCACTTTGATCCTTGGTGGAATCCTGCAGTGGAGAATCAGGCCACTGACCGGGCGTATCGCATTGGCCAGAACAATCCGGTGTTTGTTTACAAGTTGATTGCCAAAGGCACGGTGGAGGAAAAAATCCAGGCGCTGCAGCAGGAGAAGGCTGCGCTGGCCGGGGCAGTGCTGGAGGGTGGCACGACGGGTGGTTTCAAACTGGAGCAGAGCGATATTGAGGCGCTGTTTGCGCCGTTGCCCGTTTCCAGGGATTGAGCTTCGGTTTCAATCGTTAGACCGAGGTGATGCCTTTCGCGAGCAGGCTCACTCCTACAGTTTGAAATGCGTTCCCCTGTAGGAGTGAGCCTGCTCGCGATAACAATCTAACCGGCGACGCCGATCTCAACGTTTATCGATCTTGTCCGGTAACGGCGCAAACAACGCTTCAATATCATCACTCTGCAACTTCCAGTCCCCGGCCTTGCGCCCATCCAGTACGCCTGCCGCCAGATCAGATTTCTCCTTCTGCAGGTGCTGAATCTTCTCTTCCACCGTGCCGCGGGCAATCAGCTTGTAAACGAATACGGGTTTTTCCTGACCGATGCGATACGCCCGATCAGTTGCCTGATTCTCGGTCGCCGGGTTCCACCACGGATCGTAGTGAATCACCGTATCGGCTTCGGTCAGGTTCAAGCCGACACCGCCAGCCTTCAGGCTGATCAGAAAGATCTGACGCTTGCCGCTCTGGAATTCCTTCACGGGCGTGCGCCTGTCGCGGGTTTGCCCGGTCAGTAGCGCATAGGCGACGTTGCGTTTTTTCAGCTCATCCTCAATCAATGTCAGCATCGAGGTGAACTGCGAAAACAGCAGAACCCGCCGGCCTTCCTCGAACAGCTCTTCAAGCATTTCCATCAAGCTGTCGAGCTTGCCCGAGGTGCTGGCACGAGCGGGCAGGGCCGCGTCGCTGACCAGACGCAGATCGCAACAGACCTGACGCAACTTCAGCAGTGCCTCAAGAATAATGATCTGACTGCGCGCCACGCCTTTGCGCGTAATCTCGTCGCGGACCTTTTTGTCCATGGCCAGACGCATGGTTTCATAGACATCGCGCTGCGCTTCGTTGAGTTCGACCCAATGGATGATTTCGGTTTTCGGCGGCAGTTCGGTGGCGACCTGTTCTTTGGTGCGGCGCAGCAGAAACGGCTTTATCCGACCGTTGAGGTGCTGAAGTCTGACTTCACTGCCGCGCTTTTCGATCGGCACGCGGTAATCGGCATTGAAGCTTTTCACATCGCCGAGCCAGCCCGGCAGCAAAAAGTGAAACAGCGACCACAGCTCGCCCAAGTGGTTTTCCAGTGGGGTGCCGCTCAAGCACAAGCGCTGGCGCGCATTCAGCTCGCGCGCGGCCTGGGCCGCTTTGCTGTTGGGGTTCTTGATGTACTGCGCTTCGTCCAGCACCAGCACGTGCAGCGGCTGTTTCGCCAGGCGTTCGACGTCCTTGGGCAGCAGCGCATAGGTGGTAAGAATCAGGTCGAAGTCGGCGAGGTTGTCGAAGTGCTTTTTGCGCGTGGCCCCGTACAACGCCACCACCCTCAATTGCGGCGTGAAGTGCGCGGCTTCATCGAGCCAGTTGGGGATCAGGCTGGTCGGCATCACCACCATGCTCGGGCGATCCAGGCGTCCGGCGTTCTTCTCGCTGAGAATATGCGCCAGGGTCTGTAGGGTTTTACCCAGACCCATGTCGTCCGCGAGAATCCCGCCTACCTCCAGTTGCCGTAGCGACTGCATCCAGCTCAAGCCTTCGAGCTGATAGGGACGCAACGTCGCGTTCAGGCCTTGCGGCGCTTCGGCGCTGAAATCGCGGATGTCGCGCAGGCGTTGGGCGAGTGTGCGGATCTGTTCGCCGCCCTCCCACAACAGTGGAATGCCGTCCAGCGCATTGAGGCGCGTCGCATCGGCCTTGCTCAGGCGCAGGGTGGTTTCGCCGGGCTCGTGCAGGTAAAACTCGCCCAGGGTGGTCAGTACCGGTTTCAGGCGGCCGAGCGGCAGCGCGACCTGCAGCGGACCGTGTTCGCTGGTCCGTTGTGGAATATTGACCAGAATCAGCTCGTCATCGCGGCGGCGCGCCAGGCGTTCCGGGTTGAGGATCTCGGCGTGTGAGCGCATCAGGTTGAGCAAAATTGGCAGCAGGCTCAGGCGTTCGCCATTGACGATGATGCCCAGTTCCAGATCAAACCAGTCGCGTTCCGGGACCTGTTCAACCGTGGCGTACCAGTCGTCGACGGCAGTCAGGTCGAAGCCGAACTCCTCGTCGATCTGTAATTCCCAGCCCAGGCTGCGCAGCTTTGGCAGGTCGTTAAGGGTGAAGGTCAGCCAGGCGCTGTCGTTGACCATTTCGTACAGCTCGCCCGCGCTCTCCGGCAAGGCTTTGCTCTGCCGCGTGGCGATACGGAAGCCGAGTATGCGCAGCTGTTCCCGGTAGGACTGTTCGACGTCGGGGTGGCGCTTGACGCGCAGGGTCTGGGTCTCTTGGCGAATCAGGATATCGCTGTTCTTCTGCCCGCTGACGTACTCGTCCAGATAGCTGAACGAGAGTGCCGCGCGGTGCTGGATATAGCGCTGCATCTTGCCGTTACGCGGCTCGAACGCGCTGAACTCGGCGCTCGCCAGCCACAGGCGTGGCAGCGGTTGCACGTTGTCCACCAGCACCTGCGGCGGCGCTTTCGGGCTGCGGTTTTCCAGGACAGCCTGGAGCTTTTCCAGCAGCTCGGCATCTTTCGCGGCGGCGGGGTAATCGAGGGTTTCCTGGACTTTCAGCAGCACCGCTGCACAGTGCTTGCAGTTGCTGCGGACCGGGCAGGTGCAAGTGGCGTCGACCAGCAGCAGCGTACCTTTGGCCGACTCGCGCAAGTGAATCGTCTGGCGATAAACGCTGCCACCGGAGCCTTCGCAACTGGCCGTGATGGTCGCATCGCCGACCTGTGCGATGCGTACCCGGTTTTCCAGGGCGTAGCGACGGCCACGCTCCAGGCTCTGTTCCTTGAATCGGCTGACCCAGGAGGACGCCAACGGTTTGCTGAGGGGCGGGGGCATAAGGACTTCGATCAGTCCGGAATCGCTTCAGGTGCTTCCCGTGGCGCCGGCGCGGTCAGGGAAGTGATCTTGATCAGCAAAGCCAGGTGGCCGTTGTCGAGGTAGTTGAGTTGGCCGTTTTTGGTGTGGCTGTCCTGGCGCAGCCGTTCACTGGCGGTGACCAGGCCGTTGGCGTCGATCTGGTTGACCCAGAAGTCGGCCGTTACGTCGGTGAAGCGACCCAGTTTCATCTCCAGCGTGCCTTCGATCGGAAACTGCCCAAACTGCTCCTGGCCGTCACTGACTGCGACTTTCACCGGCGTTTCGCCGAGGCTTTGCTGCCAGGCTTTGTGCATCAGCACGGTGTACTCGCCGCTGGCGGTGAGTTTGCTCACGACATCGTTCAGCGCAGGCGTGCGCAGGCTGTCGTTGCCCAGGCGTTGGGCGCCGGCGGCCCAGTCTTCCGGCGCGGCGCGGCTGACGATGGCCGGCACGGCATTCTGGCGCACCAGAATCATTTCGACCTGATACGTGTCATCGGCAAACGCCATCGGTGCCAGCACTGTTATCGACAGCGAGGTGAGCAGCAAAGTCAGAGAGCGGAACAGGCGCATTGGGCGTCCTTCAAGCGGATTTCGGGATGAGACGCTCAAACAGCGCCTCTACAGTATTAAAACGTTCTTCCGGGCGCTCCATCGGCACCTGGAATTTAAACATCGTCGCGCCTTCGAATTTGTAGCGTTTGGGCTGGGTCTGGATCAGCTTGATCAGCGTCATCGGGTCGACTGGCGTCTGCGCTTCGAACTCGATACGCCCGCCCTGCGGCCCGCCATCGACTTTTTTGATGCCGAGCTTTTCCGCCTGCAGTTTCAACGCGGTGATCCGCACCAGGTTCTTGGTCGGCTCCGGCAGCAGGCCGAAACGGTCGATCATCTCGACCTGCAGATCTTTCAGACCTTCTTCGTCGGTCGCCGAGGCGATGCGTTTATACAGAATCAGGCGCGCATGCACATCCGGCAGATAGTCTTCCGGAATCAACGCCGGCACCCGCAGGTTGACTTCCGGACCACCGCCAAGCGGCTGATCGAGGTTCGGCTGCTCGCCTTTGCGAATCGACTTCACCGCGCGTTCGAGCATTTCCATGTACAGCGTGAAGCCCACCGCCTGGATCTGCCCGCTCTGACCGTCGCCGAGCAGTTCGCCAGCGCCGCGGATTTCCAGGTCGTTGGTCGCCAGCACGAAGCCGGCGCCGAGGTCCTGGGTGTTGGCGATCGCTTCCAGACGCTTTTCCGCGTCCGAAGTGATTTGCTGGCGCGGCGGTGTCAGCAGGTAGGCGTAAGCCTGGTGGTGACTGCGGCCGACGCGGCCACGCAACTGGTGCAGCTGTGCCAGACCGAACTTGTCGGCTCGTTCGATGATGATGGTGTTGGCGCTCGGCACGTCGATGCCGGTCTCGATGATGGTCGAGGCGATCAGCACGTTGAAACGCTTGTGATAGAAGTCGCTCATCACCTGTTCGAGTTCGCGCTCGCGCATCTGTCCGTGGCCAATACCAATGCGCGCTTCCGGCACCAGTTCGGCGAGATCGGCGGCGCATTTTTCGATGGTCTTCACATCGTTGTGCAAGTAGTAGACCTGGCCGCCACGCAGCAGCTCGCGCAGCAGGGCCTCTTTGACCGTGCTCTTGTTCTGCTCCATGACGAAGGTGCGCACCGACAGGCGTCGCGCTGGCGGCGTGGCGATGATCGACAGATCGCGCATGCCCGATACCGCCATGTTCAGCGTGCGCGGAATCGGTGTGGCGGTCAGGGTGAGAATGTCGACTTCGCTGCGCAGCGCCTTGAGCTGTTCTTTCTGACGCACGCCAAAGCGGTGTTCTTCGTCGATGATCACCAGGCCGAGGTTTTTGATTTTCACGTCGTCGGACAGCAGCTTGTGCGTGCCGATGACAATGTCAATCTTGCCTTCCGCCAGATCGGCAATCGCCGCGTTGACTTCCTTGGCGGACTTGAAGCGGCTCATCACCTCTACGGTCACCGGCCAGTCGGCGAAGCGGTCGCGGAAACTGTTGTAGTGCTGCTGGGCGAGCAGGGTGGTCGGTACCAGAATCGCCACCTGACGACCGCCGTGCACCGCGATGAACGCGGCGCGCATGGCCACTTCGGTCTTGCCGAAGCCGACGTCGCCGCAGACCAGGCGATCCATCGGTTTCGGCGCGAGCATGTCTTCGCGCACGGCTTCGATGGTCGCTTGCTGGTCCGGGGTTTCTTCGAACGGGAAACCGGCGCTGAACGTGGCGTAATCAGCTTTCGGGTCGGCGAACGCGTAACCTTCGCGGGCGGCGCGACGGGCATAGATGTCGAGCAGTTCGGCGGCGACGTCGCGCACCTGTTCGGCGGCTTTGCGCTTGGCTTTCTGCCAGGTTTCCGAGCCGAGACGATGCAGCGGCGCCAGCGAGTCGTCGCTGCCGGTGTAACGGGCGATCAGGTGCAGGTTGGCGACCGGCACGTAGAGCTTGGCGTTCTCGGCGTATTCGAGGGTGAGGAATTCAGCGGCCTGATTGTCGATTTCCAGAATCGTCAGGCCCAGATAGCGACCGACACCGTGGTCAATGTGCACCACCGGGGCGCCTTCGCGCAGCTCGGTGAGGTTCTTGATCACTGCATCGTTGCTGACGTCGCTGCGCTTCTCGCGGCGACGGCGTTGCATCACCCGTTGGCCGAACAGCGGACTTTCCGCGACCAGTGCCAGTGCCGGGTCGTCGAGCACCAGACCTTCGTCGAGCGGGGCGATGGTGATCGCCAGACGATCCTTGCCAGCGACGAAGTCCGGCCAGCTGTCGACGGTTTTCGGCCGCAGCTTCAGGCGTTCGAGCAGTTCCAGCAGAACTTCGCGACGGCCGGCCGATTCGGCGGTGAATAGCACGCGTCCGGGGAATTGTTCGAGGAAGCCGGCCAGCGCCGCCAGCGGTTGCGTGGCCTTGGCTTCGATCGCCAGATCGGGCAGCGCGTGCGCCGGGAAGCGTTCACGGCCGACGCCGCTCTCGACGTCCTGCTGGCTGGCGACGACTCGTGGCCAGTTCTTCAGGCGCGCGAAGCAGTCTTCCACCGGCAGGAACAGTTCGGCCGGGGGCAATAAAGGACGCGAAGGATCGACGCGGCGTTCTTCATAACGGTTGCGCACGTCGTTCCAGAAATTTTCCGCCGCCTGCTCGATACCCGGCAGCGAGAACACTTGAGTGTCTTGGGGCAGGTAGTCGAACAGCGTCGAAGTCTCGTCGAAGAACAACGGCAGGTAGTACTCGATACCGGCCGGTGTGATACCACTGCTCAGGTCCTGAAAGATCGGGCAACGGCGGAAGTCCACGTCGAAGCGCTCACGGAAGCGCGCCTTGAAGCGGGTGACTGCGTCTTTCTGCAACGGAAACTCGCGGGCCGGCAGCAGCTTGACCGACTCGACCTTGTCGATGGAGCGTTGGGTTTCCGGATCGAAGGTGCGCAGGGTTTCGATTTCGTCATCGAACAGGTCGATGCGATAGGGCAGTTTGCTGCCCATTGGGAACAGGTCGATCAGCGCGCCACGTACGGTAAATTCGCCGTGTTCATAAACTGTGTCGACATAGCGATAGCCGCTGGCCTCGAGCCGCGCGCGCATCTGCTCGACATCGAGCTTCTGGCCGATATCCAGCACCAGGCTGCTGCCGAGCAGGAATTTGGTCGGCGCCAGTCGGTGCAGGGCCGTGGTGATCGGCACCACCAGCACGCCATGCGCCAATTCCGGCAGCCTGTATAAGCTGGCGATGCGCTGGGAAATGATGTCCTGGTGCGGCGAGAACAGATCGTACGGCAGGGTTTCCCAATCAGGGAAATGCAGCACGGGCAAATCCGGGGCGAAGAAACTCAGCTCCTGTTCCAGCCGTTCGGCGCTTTGGCTGTCGGCGGTCAGCAGCAGGGTGAAGCGCTTGGCAGCGCTGGCAGCCTCGGCAATCGCCAGGCTGAGGGCAGCACCGGGCAAATTGCCCCAATGCTGTTTACCTGCCTCGGCAGGGAGTAGCGGTAGACGCAGAACAGGCACGGAAGGTTGAGCTCCAGGCGTTGCGACAAAGTCGGTAATTGTAGCGGTCTGCGGTGCCACCTGTCAGTTGCAGACTACGTCTATCTTCGCGGTTTGGACGAAATGTAGTGGTAACCATAAAAACGAGCACTTTTTCAGTGGTTATGTAGTGCCGAAACCGGGTGGTGTTTCGGAGGGTTACAGACATCGTCTAACAGTCGTCGAAAAATTGACTGCGCTGCAAGCCGCGGTTTTACTGGGCTGGAGAGCGGCGTAATTTTTTTGGAGAGGATTTTGTTAACGGATTGGCGACAAGCGCGCATTGCTGAAAGAGGTTGTCGGCGGCATAATGTAGCCCCTTTTTTCTGCCCCTACATGTGGAAGGTTACCGTGACTCAGAAGCCCGACCAGTGTCTTGGTGAATGGATCGACCGTGAAGCACTCGCAGAAGCGATGATCCCGCTTATCGGTCAGCTCTACCGCAATAACAACGTGGTGAGCTCGATCTATGGCCGCAGCCTGATCAACCAGTCTGTCATCGCGATTCTCAAAGCTCACCGCTTTGCGCGCCACCGTTCCTCCGACGACAGCGAACTCTCCGTCCACGAAACATTCCCACTGCTCAAGGCCATGAGCGAGCTCAAGCTCGGCGCGGCTTCGGTAGACCTGGGCAAGTTGGCGTTCAAATTCCGTAACGAAGGCAATGGCCGCAGCGCCGAGCAGTTCGTGCGTGAAGAAATGGCTGACGTGGTGGGGCAGCAAAACGCTTCGCCCCGCAAAGGCACCGACGTTGTGCTGTACGGCTTCGGTCGTATCGGCCGCCTGCTGGCGCGCATCCTGATCGAAAAAACCGGTGGTGGCGACGGCCTGCGTCTGCGCGCCATCGTCGTGCGCAAAGGCGCCGAGAACGACCTGACCAAACGCGCCAGCCTGCTGCGTCGCGATTCGGTGCACGGTTCGTTCAACGGTACCATTACCATCGACGAAGAAAACAACACCATCACCGCCAACGGTAACCTGATCCAGGTGATCTACGCGAAGAACCCGACCGAGGTGGATTACACCCAGTACGGCATCAAAGACGCGCTGCTGGTGGACAACACCGGTGTATGGCGTGACGCCGATGGCCTGGGTCAGCACCTGGCCTGCCCGGGTATCGACCGCGTTGTTCTGACCGCACCTGGCAAGGGCAAGCTGAAGAACATCGTTCACGGCATCAACCACGGTGAAATCACCGCTGACGACAAGATCGTGTCGGCTGCTTCCTGCACCACCAACGCCATCGTGCCGGTGCTCAAAGCGGTCAACGACAAGTTCGGCATCATCAACGGTCACGTCGAAACCGTTCACTCGTACACCAACGACCAGAACCTGATCGACAACTTCCACAAGGGCGATCGCCGTGGCCGTAGCGCCGCGCTGAACATGGTGATCACCGAGACCGGTGCCGCCACCGCTGCTGCCAAGGCCCTGCCTGAGCTGGCCGGCAAGCTGACCGGCAACGCGATTCGCGTGCCGACGCCGAACGTGTCGATGGCCATTCTCAATCTCAACCTTGAGAAAGCCGCCACCCGTGAGGAGATGAACGAGTACCTGCGCTACATGGCGCTGCACTCCGAACTGCACAAGCAGATCGATTTCGTCAATTCGCAGGAAGTGGTTTCGACTGACTTCGTTGGTTCGCGCCACGCCGGTGTGGTCGATGCTGAAGCGACCATCGTTCAGGACAACCGCGTTGTGCTGTACGTCTGGTACGACAACGAGTTCGGCTATAGCTGCCAGGTGGTTCGCGTGATGGAAGACATGGCTGATGTAAATCCGCCAGCGTTCCCGCGCTAAGCCTCAGGCTTGAATGAAAACGCCCCGACTTTTGTCGGGGCGTTTTTGTTTGTGTGCCTTTTGATCTTCGGTGTCCTTGCCGGCCTCTTCGCGAGCAGGCTCGCTCCCACACTGGATTACTGTCGTTCACAAATCTCCTGTGGGAGCGAGCCTGCTCGCGAAAGCATTCTGTCAGGCGCCGCTGGCAACCGACGCTTGCGCCGCGCGCAGTTCATGCCGGTTGCCACGGAACAGCACCAACGTCGCAATCAATCCCAGCACCGCCGCGCCACTGAGCCAGATTCCCGGCGCCGCCTTATTGTCCAGCACATGGATCAGATACGTGCACGCCGCCGGGGTAAATCCGCCAAACGTCGCCGTCGCCAAGCTGTACGCCAGCGAGAAACCGGTCGTGCGCACTTCCACCGGCATGATTTCAGTCAGCGCCACAACCATCGCGCCGTTGTACGAGCCGTACAGAAACGACAGCCACAACTCGACAATCAGCAAGTGGCTGAAGCTCGGATTGGCGACCAGCCACGACAGGGCAGGGTAGGCGGTAAGAATCGCCAGAATCGTCGCCGCCAGCAGTAAGGGTTTTCGCCCGATCTTATCGGACGCCGCCCCCATCACTGGCAACCAGAAGAAATTCGACAGGCCGATACACACCGTCACCAGCAACGCATCGAGATCCGACAGGTGCAACTCGGCCTTGCCGAATGTCGGGGTGTACGCGGTGATCAGGTAGAACGACACCGTGGTCATCACCACCAGCGCCATGCCAGCGATGACGATGGCAAAGTTCTGGCCGATCGAACGGACGACCTCGCCGAGGGTGGGGCGGTGGGTACGCGCCTGGAATTCCGGGGTTTCCTCCAGCGAGCGGCGGATGAAGAAAATTACTGGCACGATCAGGCAGCCAATCAGAAACGGCACGCGCCAGCCCCATTCGCCCATTTGCTCCGGGCTCAGCCAATGGTTGAGGCCGACCCCAAGCAGGCCGGCGAAGACCACCGCAGCCTGTTGGCTGGCAGACTGCCAACTGACGAAAAAGCCTTTGCGCCCCGGTGTGGAGATTTCTGCCAGATAGACCGAGACGCCGCCCAGCTCCACGCCGGCCGAGAAGCCTTGCAGCAGCCGTCCGAACAACACCAGCAGCGGTGCCGCGACCCCGAGCGTCGCATAGCCCGGCACGCAGGCAATCAGCACGGTGCCGGCCGCCATCATCGCGAGCGTAATGATCAGGCCTTTGCGCCGGCCATGGCGGTCAATGTAGGCGCCGAGGAAAATCGCCCCGAGCGGGCGCATCAGGAAACCGGCACCAAAGGTGGCCAGCGACAGCATCAGCGAAGCGAAGGCGCTGTCGGACGGGAAGAACGTCTTGGCGATGGCGGTGGCGTAGAAGCCATACACCATGAAATCGAACATTTCGAGGAAGTTGCCGCTGACAACGCGGAAAATCGCTTTGCCTTTGCCCGGGGTGGAGGACATGGTCGGTTACTCACTGTTTCAATTTTGTAGAAAGGCATTGCAGCCGTGCGGGAGCGAGCGGGCGCTGTAGTCCATAATGGCCGCCGCGGTTTTGCAGGGAGATGAAGAATTGTTAACTGGACGCTGGGTGGGGCTTGTGGTGCTGGCGATGCTGTGCGCCGGCTGTGGCAACGGTGATTCCATGGAGAGCATTGGCGGCCCGACGATGGGCAGTAGCTGGTCGGTCAAGTACGTGCGCCACGCCGGCCTCGCCGATCCTGCACAAGTACGCGGCGAAGTGGCGCGCATCCTCGCTGAAGTCGATCTACAGATGTCGACCTATCGGAGCGATTCGGCTATCGAGCGCTTCAACGCCTTGCCCGCCAATGACTGTCTGGCCATGCCCGCCTCGGTATTGCAATTGGTCCGTGTCGGCGAACAACTGTCGGCGCAAAGCGCGGGTGCTTACGACCTGACCGTCGAACCGCTGATCAACCTCTGGGGATTCGGTCCGCAAGGGCGCGCGGAAAAGATCCCCGACCCGGCGGCGGTAAGTGAGGTCATGCAGCGCGTCGGCTATCAGCACTTGCACATCGACGGCAACCGCTTGTGCAAGGACGCCGCTGTCGAAGTCGACCTGAACAGCATCGCAGCCGGTTACGCCGTGGACAGCATTGTCGCGAGGCTGGAGGCCATGGGCATCCACGCTTACCTCGTCGAAGCCACGGGCGAATTGAAGGCCAAGGGGAAAAAACTTGATGGCTCGCCCTGGCGCATCGCATTGGAAGAGCCCCGTGACGACCAGCAAGTGGCCGAGCGCATTATTAATGTCGACGGCTTTGGCGTGTCCACGTCCGGCGATTACCGTAACTATTTCCTGCAGGATGGCCGGCGCTATTCCCACACCGTCGATGCGCGCACCGGTGCCCCGGTCCTACACGACCTTGCGTCTGTCACGGTGATTCATCCTTCAGCGTTGATGGCCGATGGACTATCAACGCTGCTGCTGATTCTCGGTCCGGAAAGGGCGCGGGACTATGCCCAAAAACATGCCATTGCTGCATTCTTTGTCTTGCGTGCCGATACAGGTTTTATCATCCGCACCAGTGAGGCGTTCGATCAGCTCGCGGGTGCAAAAAATTGATTGAAGACAAGACGAAAGCTGGCGTTGTAGTGCAGGCAAAAGTAGCCTACGACGCGACCAAGGGTTAATGTGCGCGGCGTTGACGCTTCTATAGACTGTGTCCGGGTTCTCTACTGGCCCCCAATTGTTCCTTCGCGCCGTTGTTCGGCGTGATTTAGCCGCCGGTGCTGCTGGCACCGCGGCCTGTTCTGAGGAGTACGCATGGCTGTCTACAACTACGACGTGGTGGTGCTGGGTTCCGGCCCGGCGGGAGAAGGCGCGGCAATGAACGCCGCCAAAGCAGGGCGCAAGGTCGCGATGGTCGACAGCCGTCGTCAGGTCGGCGGCAACTGCACCCACCTCGGCACCATTCCGTCCAAGGCACTGCGTCACTCGGTGCGGCAGATCATGCAGTTCAACACCAACCCGATGTTCCGGGCGATCGGCGAGCCGCGCTGGTTCTCCTTCCCGGACGTGTTGAAAAGCGCCGAAAAAGTCATTTCCAAACAAGTCGCATCGCGCACCGGCTACTACGCCCGTAATCGCGTCGACGTATTCTTCGGCACCGGCAGCTTCGCCGACGAGCAAACCATCGAAGTGGTCTGCGGCAACGGTGTGGTCGAGAAACTGGTCGCCAAGCACATCATCATTGCCACCGGTTCGCGCCCGTATCGTCCGGCGGACATCGATTTCCATCACCCGCGTATCTACGATAGCGACACCATCCTCAGCCTCGGCCACACTCCGCGCAAACTGATCGTTTACGGCGCCGGTGTGATCGGCTGTGAATACGCCTCGATCTTCAGTGGCCTGGGTGTGCTGGTCGAGCTGGTCGACAACCGTGGCCAGTTGCTGAGCTTCCTCGACTCGGAAATCTCCCAGGCGTTGAGCTATCACTTCAGCAACAACAACATCACCGTGCGCCACAACGAAGACTACGACCGCGTCGAAGGCGTGGACAACGGCGTGATCCTGCACCTCAAGTCGGGCAAGAAGATCAAGGCCGACGCCTTGCTCTGGTGCAACGGCCGTACCGGCAACACCGATACGCTGGGTCTGGAAAACATTGGCGTCAAGGTCAACAGCCGTGGCCAGATCGAAGTCGACCAGAACTACCGCACCTGCGTGGAAAATATCTACGGTGCCGGTGACGTGATCGGCTGGCCGAGCCTGGCCAGTGCCGCTCACGACCAGGGCCGTTCGGCCGCTGGCAGCATCGTCGATAATGGCAGCTGGCGTTTCGTCAATGACGTGCCGACCGGCATCTACACGATTCCGGAGATCAGCTCGATCGGCAAGAACGAGCAGGAACTGACTCAGGCCAAAGTGCCTTACGAAGTCGGCAAGGCGTTCTTCAAGAGCATGGCGCGGGCGCAGATTGCCGGCGAGCCGCAAGGCATGCTGAAGATCCTGTTCCACCGTGAAACCCTGGAAGTGCTCGGTGTGCACTGCTTCGGTTATCAGGCGTCGGAGATCGTCCACATCGGTCAGGCGATCATGAACCAGCCGGGCGAACTGAATACGCTGAAGTATTTCGTCAACACCACGTTCAACTACCCGACCATGGCCGAAGCCTATCGGGTAGCTGCGTACGACGGCCTCAACCGGCTTTTTTGACGGGCTCCGGCCGGTGGCCTGAGCCGGCCGGGGAGACCGATTTCAGCAATTCTCAAGGGTGGCAGTGGCCAAACCGGGAAAGTCTGTAATCAGGCTGTCAACGCCGAAGTCGGCGAGTCTGCGCATCAGCGCGGGCTCGTTGACGGTCCACACCGACACATGCAGACCTTGGCGCTGCGCCTTTTGCAGGCGTTCCGGCGTACACAGCGTCCAGTTCAGCGCGAGAATCTCACAGCCATAGCTGGCCGCGACTTTCAGCGGATCGAGCCAGGCGTATTCGGCCACCAGGCCACGGGATACGTCCGGAACCAGGTCCACTGCCGCTTTCAACACTTCCCGCGAACTCGAGGTGATCGTGACCTTGTCGAGCAAGCCATGGCGCTGAGCCATTTCCCGAATCGCCAGCACGGTGGTTGCGGCGCGCGTGCGTGAAGCGCTTTTGACTTCCAGCTGCCAGTGCTCGAAATCACATTGTTCGAACAACTCTTCCAGCGTGGGAATCGGGCAGGGCTTGATCCAGCCCGGGCCGCCCTTGCGCGCGTCGTAGGTCACCAGCTCGGCGGCGGTGTGCTCGACAACTTTGCCGCGACGGTCGGTGGTGCGTTTGAGCGTAGGGTCATGGATGACCATCAGCTCGCCGTCCTTGGACAGGTGCAGATCCAGTTCGCAACGGCGCACGCCGTGCTTGAGACATTCCTGAAAACTGCTCAGGGTATTTTCCGGTGCTTCGCCCTTGGCGCCGCGGTGGCCGTAAATGAGGGTCACGGTGCTTCCTTAAGTTAGATGCCAGATTCGTTCTGTTCGCGAGCCAGACGTCGTTCCTGCGCCTGCTTCTGCAAGATGTAGCGGGCGAGCAACTGGCGCTGGGCGTCGGTCAGGTGCTCGAACTCCGTGCCGACGTCATAGCCATCGCCCTTGCGGTCGCAGTGGGTGACGCGGGCGCGCAGCAGCAGGCCCAGTGCCTGTGGCATCAACACCAGCTTGACCGACAGGTGTGCGCCGGTGGCAATCGCTGTCGGGTACTGGAAGTCGATCCCGCCTTCGGAGATGATCACCGGTTGTGGCTCGCCGATCTGGCCGAGCACGGTCAGGGCGACCACCTGGCTGAGCAGGTCGATGCGTTTGTTCTGGGATTTGAGGAACGCGGCGATTGCCCGGTCGCGCTCGCTGATCTGGCGCAACAGGTGCTGCGACTCGAATTCGCTCAGGTGCAGTTCACTGAGCAGGTTGAAGAGAGGGGAAGCATCCTGCAACACTTCCTCGCCTGCGGCTTCGGGAGCGGACAGGGGCCGAATTTCCAGTGCGATCGTGTCCTCGATACGGTAGTATTCGCGGCGATCTTCTTCATCTAATGTCGACATGGCGAACCCATGGTAGCGGCGGTGGTCTGAGTGTAAAGCTGGTTATCGACCCCCGCCACAAGGACGTTCCTTTTCCCTCCGAACAAGCCCCGACATGTTCAGACCTCTCTTCGTATTTATCGGCACGCGTTATACCCGTGCAAAGCGTCGCAATCATTTTGTGTCATTCATTTCCCTGACTTCGATGATCGGGCTCGCCCTTGGCGTGGTCGTGATGATTGTCGTGCTGTCGGTGATGAACGGCTTCGATCATGAGATGCGCACCCGCGTGCTGGGCATGGTGCCCCACGCGACCCTTGAGACTGGCGAACCGATCAATGATTGGCAGAGCCTCGCCGCCAAGGTCAAACAAAACCGGCAAGTGACGGCGGTGGCGCCGTTCACCCAGATGCAGGGCCTGCTGACCAACAACGGTCAGGTCTCCAAGGTGTTGCTCAATGCCATCGACCCTGCGCTGGAGCGCAATGTGTCGATCATCGACAACTTCATGAAGCAGGGCAAACTCGACGACCTGACGCCGGGCAGCTTCGGCATCGTCATCGGCGACAAGGCTGCGACCAAGCTGGGCGTCGGCATCGGTGACAAGGTCACTTTCGTCGCGCCGGAGGTCAGCGTGACCCCGGCCGGGATGTTCCCGCGCATGAAGCGCTTTACCGTGGTCGGCATTTTCCATGTCGGCGCCGGTGAACTCGACGGCTATCTCGGTGTGACCAACCTGCAGGACCTGGCGAAGATGCACCGCTGGAAACCGGATCAGGTGCAGGGCCTGCGCCTGAAGTTCGACGACCTGTTCCAGGCGCCACGTGAGGCGTGGAACATCGCCCAGCAGCTCGGCGAAGACCGCTACTACGCCCGCGACTGGACGCGCACCCACGGCAATCTCTATCAGGCGATCCGCATGGAAAAAGCCATGATCGGCCTGCTGTTGCTGCTGATCGTTGCGGTGGCGGCGTTCAATATCATTTCCACCCTGGTAATGGTGGTGAACGACAAGAAGGGCGACATCGCCATTCTGCGCACACTGGGCGCGACGCCGGGCACGATCATGCGTACGTTCATGGTGCAAGGTACGGTGATCGGTGTGGTCGGCACAGCCATTGGCGCGGTGGTCGGCATTTTCGCCGCGCTTAACGTCAGCGCGGCCATCTCGGCGCTGGAAGGGCTGATCGGCCACAAATTCCTTAATGCTGACGTGTATTTCATTGATTATCTTCCCTCGCAGGTGCAGAGCCAGGATGTCGTCATGGTTTGCGCCGCCGCGTTGGTCCTGAGTTTCCTCGCCACCCTGTATCCCGCCTGGCGTGCCGCGCGCACCCAGCCGGCGGAGGCGTTACGTTATGAGTGAGTCGGGCATGAGTGAACAAGCAATTCTGAGCTGCCGCAACCTGGGCAAATCCTACGAGGAAGGCCCGGAGTCGGTAGAAGTGCTGGCCGGTCTGCAACTGGAGTTGCACCCGGGCGAGCGTGTGGCGATCGTCGGCAAGTCGGGTTCGGGCAAAAGTACCTTGCTCAACCTGCTTGGCGGCCTCGATACGCCGAGCAAGGGCAGCGTCTGGCTCGACGGTGAAGAGCTGTCGGCGCTGAGCGAGAAGAAGCGTGGCCTGCTGCGCAATCGTGCCTTGGGCTTCGTCTATCAGTTTCACCACTTGCTGCCGGAATTCACCGCGCTGGAAAACGTCTGCATGCCGCTGCTGATCGGCAAAACGGCAATTCCCGAAGCACGTCAGCGTGCCACCGCATTGCTGGAGCGTGTCGGTCTCGGCCATCGCCTCGAACACAAACCTTCGGAGCTGTCCGGCGGCGAACGCCAGCGTGTGGCCATTGCCCGCGCGCTGGTGAACAATCCGGGCCTGGTGATGCTCGACGAGCCGACCGGCAACCTCGACCTGCACACCGCTGAAGGCATCCAGGATTTGATGCTGGAGTTGAGCACCTCAATGCGCACGGCGTTCCTGGTGGTCACGCACGACATGAACCTGGCTCGCCAGATGGACCGCGTCCTGCAATTGCAGGAAGGTTGCCTGACCCCCATCTGACTGGCTGAAACCCGGCGCCCGTAATGGCGCCGGGTCTTTTATTTTTATACGGTGCCCCAGCGAATGTTCAGACCGTTATCGATCTTTATCGGCACGCGCTATACCCGCGCCAAGCGCCGCAATCGCTTTGTTTCGTTCATTTCGATGACCTCGATGATCGGCCTCGCCCTCGGCGTGCTGGCAATGATCGTGGTGTTGTCGGTGATGAACGGCTTTCAGCGCGAAATGAGCTCGCGCATCCTCGGCATGGTGCCGCACGCGACCATCGTCGGCGTCAAGCCGATCGATGACTGGCAGCCGGTGGCCGCCGCCGCGATGAAAAACCCGGAAGTCACCGCCGCTGTGCCGTTCACCGAAATGGAAGGCATGCTTTCCTATAAGGGCGCGATGCAGCCGATCCAGATCAGCGGTGTCGATCCGGCTCAGGAAGGCAAGGTGTCGATCGTTGCCCAGCACATCGTCCAGGGCCGTCTCGATGCCCTCAAACCGGGTGAGTTTGGCGTGGTGATCGGTGAAATCACCGCGCGGCGTTTCCGCCTCAACGTTGGCGACAAGATCACCCTGATCGTCCCGGAAGTCAGCACCGCGCCGGGCGGTATCACCCCGCGCATGCAGCGGCTGAATGTGGTGGGGGTGTTCAAGGTCGGCGCCGAGCTGGACGGTTCGATGGGGCTGATCCACGTGGCCGATGCCGCGGCCATGCAGCATTGGCAACCGAATCAGGTGCAGAGCGTGCGGCTGGCGGTCAAGGATCTGTACGCGGCACCCAAGGTGTCGTCCGAGATTGCCAGCGGCCTCGGTGCCGACTTCAAGGCTGACGACTGGACCCACACCCAGGGCAGCCTGTTCAGTGCGATGAAGATGGAAAAGACCATGATCGGCCTGCTGTTGCTGATGATCGTCGCGGTGGCGGCGTTCAACATCATCGCGACGCTGATCATGGTGGTGAACGACAAAGGCGCGGACATCGCGATCCTGCGCACCATCGGCGCCACGCCACGGCAGATCATGGCGATCTTCATGGTGCAAGGCACGGTGATCGGCATTGTCGGCACGATCATTGGCGGTGTGTTGGGCGTGGTTGCCGCGCTCAATGTCAGTGAATTGGTCGGCTGGGTCGAGCGCGTGACCGGGCAGCATATCTTCAGTTCGGATGTGTATTTCGTCAGCAATCTGCCGTCGGAACTGCAGGGTGGCGATGTGCTGTTGATTTGCTCGGCTGGCTTTATTCTCAGCTTTCTGGCAACGGTGTACCCGGCGTGGCGGGCGGCGAAGATTGAGCCGGCGCATGCGTTGAGATATTCGTAAACTTCAAAACCGCTATCGCGAGCAGGCTCACTCCTACAATTGGAATGCGTTCCCCCCTGTAGGAGCGAGCCTGCTCGCGAAGGGGCCGGACCTGCTGGCCTCAGGTTCGGGGTAGTTGGATCACAAACCGCGTCACCCCCGCCTCCGATTCGCAATGAATCGTCCCGCCATGCGCCCGCACGATCGACTGAGTAATCGCCAGCCCCAGCCCCGCATGCTCACTGCTGCCTTCCTGTCGCGCCGGATCGGCCCGATAGAATCGATCAAACAAGCGTGGCAACAACTGCGCTGAAATCCCCTCACCACTGTTCTCGACGCAAACGCGCACGGCGTTCGTCTCATCGACAATGCTCAAGCGAACGTAACCCTCGGCCGGGGTAAACCGCAACGCGTTATCCAGCAGGTTCGACAGGGCCCGGCGCAACATGCCGCGATCACCTTCGATACGCGCCTTTCCTTCACGGCTCAAACGCACGCCGGCGTCTTCCGCCAATGGCGCAAAAAACTCGAGCAACATGTCGGCTTCATCTTCCAGCTCCAGCGCTTCGCGCTTGGGCATCAGCAAGCCGTGGTCAGCCTTGGCCAGATACAACATGTCATTGACCAACTGCGCCATCCATTGCAGTTCTTCAAGATTGCTGTGCAGCGCTTCGCGGTAGTCCTCAAGCGTCCTGGGGCGGGTGAGGGTGACTTGAGTGTGGGTCAGCAGGTTTGACAGAGGCGTGCGCAGCTCATGGGCGATGTCGGCGGAAAACGCCGAGAGCCGCTGAAACGACTCGTCGAGTCGGGCGAGCATGGCATTGAAGCTGTGGGCCATTTGCGCAAGCTCCGGCGGCATGTGTGCTTGCGGCAATCGCGCATTCAGCGATTGTGCGGAAATACCCCCGGCCACCGCACTCATGCGCCTTAGCGGGCGTAAACCGCTGCGCGCGGCCCAGGCCCCAAGCAGCGCGGTGGCCAGTGCCGAGAGGCCGACCGTCAGCCAGATCAGATGCTGCATGCGCTGCAAAAAATGCTGGTGATGAGTGATGTCGAGCAGCAGTGTCAATTGCGGTGAGTCAGGTTGGCCCGGATAGAGCGGGGCATTGAGCAGGCGATAATCGGTGCCATCTTGGCTGATGGTCGACAGGCCCGCGGCTTGCGGCAACTGCTCGGGGATCTGCGGCGAACTGGCGTACCAGTGCTGGCCGTCGCTGCCGGTAATGCGCAGGGACAGATCGGCCTGACGGCTCAGTTCATCGGCCAGGCGCGTTTCCCGTTGATCGGCTTGCACGCCCTGCAAGGCACGGCGCAGACCGAGCAAGCGGGCATCGAGTTGTTGCTGGTCGAGTTCGATGAAGTGCGCCTCGCTGGCGCGATCGAACAGCACTCCGGCGAACAGCGAAACCACGGCTGTGCAGGCGGCAAACAGCAAGGCCAGACGGGTACTCAAGGACAACCGGCGCATCAGACGCCGCGCTCTTCCAGCACGTAACCCATGCCGCGCACCGTGTGGATCAGTTTCTGTGGGTATTCGTCGTCAATCTTCAGGCGCAAACGCCGAATGGCGACCTCGATGACGTTGGTGTCACTGTCGAAATTCATGTCCCAGACTTGTGAGGCGATCAACGATTTTGGCAGCACTTCGCCCTGACGGCGCAACAGCATTTCCAGCAAGGCGAACTCCTTGGCCGTCAGGTCGATGCGCTGCCCGCTGCGTTCGACGCGACGGCGAATCAGGTCCAGGCGCAGGTCGGCCAGTTGCAGGCTGGTTTCCTGTGCGCTGGCGCTGCCGCGGCGTAACAGGCTGCGCACCCGGGCCAGCAGTTCGGAGAAGGCGAAGGGCTTGACCAGATAATCGTCGGCGCCGAGTTCGAGGCCGTGAACCCTGTCTTCCACCGCGTCTTTGGCCGTCAGAAAAAGCACTGGCGTCTCCAGCCCGGCGCTGCGCACCGCTTGCAGGATTTGCCAGCCGTTACGCCCGGGCAGCATCACGTCGAGGATCAGCAGCGCGTAATCGCCGCTCAGCGCCAGTTGCTGGCCGCTGATGCCGTCGGCAACCAATTCGGTGTTGAAGCCGGCTTCGGTCAGCCCCTGGCGCAGGTATTGGCCGGTTTTCGCTTGGTCTTCGACGATCAACAGTTTCATGGGCGACTCGGGTGGGTTCGGGTGTCAAAACGCAGACTTTATATCGTGAGAACGCTTGCCCGGCATGAACCTGACAAAGTTGTAATCTGCTTGTCAGGTCGATGCCAGCGCGGGGCGCTTAGAGTTTCCCATAGGCTGAACCTTTTCTCGTTGGAGTACGACTATGTTTTTGCGCAAAACCCTGACGCTGGCTGCCGGCTGGCTGGCAATCAGTTCGCCGGTGTGGGCCGCGCCCGCCCACACCTACGACTTCGGCCAACCGGCGTCTGCCAGCCAGGCTTCGCGCAGCATCGAGATCGTCATGGGGGACATGACGTTCGAGCCCAAGACCCTTGAGCTCAAGGCCGGTGAGACGGTTCGCTTTGTGCTGGTGAATAAAGGCCAGTTGCTGCACGAATTCAACCTCGGTGATGCGGCGATGCATGCCAGTCACCAGCAGGAAATGCTGAAAATGCAGCAGAGCGGCATGCTCACGCCGACAGGCATGAAAGAAATGTCCCACGGCATGGCGGGCATGGATCATGCGGCGATGGGCCACGGCATGAAGCATGACGACCTCAATAGCGTGCTGGTCGAACCGGGCAAGCGCGCCGAGTTGACCTGGACATTCAGCAAGGCAACGAACCTGGAGTTCGCCTGCAATATCCCCGGGCATTATCAGGCAGGCATGGTCGGCAAACTGACTGTCAGTCAGTAAGCACTCAAAGGCGGACGCAAAGGCTGGTAGAATCCGCTGATTCTTCAGTCAGGTTTCCGCCATGCATCCCGCAGCCGAACACTCGCCGCTGGGCAAATCCAGCGAATACATCGCCACGTACACACCGTCCCTGCTGTTCCCGATTCCGCGCACGGCGAAATGGGCCGAGCTGGGACTGACCGCCGAAACCCTGCCGTATAAAGGCGTGGATTTCTGGAACTGCTTCGAGCTGTCGTGGCTGTTGCCGTCGGGCAAGCCGGTGGTGGCGATTGGCGAATTCAGCATCCCGGCGGATTCGCCGAATATCATCGAGTCGAAGTCGTTCAAGCTCTACCTGAACTCGCTAAACCAGACGCCGTTCGCCGACGTTGCCACGCTGGAAGCGACGCTGGTCAAAGACCTTTCCGCTGCCGCCGGCAAACCGGTGGGCGTGCGGGTTCGCAGTCTGAAGGACGTGGAAGCCGAAGGCGTCGTGGCGTTGCCGGGCGTGTGCATCGACGATCTGGATATCAGCGTCAGCAACTACGAGCATCCGCGTCCTGAGCTGTTGCGTTGCGATGATTCACGGATCGTTGAAGAGAGCGTGCACAGCCATCTGCTCAAATCCAACTGCCCGGTGACCAGTCAGCCGGACTGGGGCAGCGTGGTGGTGCAATATCGTGGTGCGGCGCTGGATCACGCCAGCCTGCTGGCATACATCGTCAGCTTCCGCCAGCACTCGGATTTCCATGAGCAGTGCGTGGAGCGGATTTTCCTTGATCTGCAGCGGTTGTTGAAGCCCGAGAAACTGACGGTGTTTGCACGTTACGTTCGCCGTGGTGGGCTGGATATCAACCCGTATCGCAGTACAGAAGATATGCAGTTGCCGAACCATCGTCTGGTGCGTCAATAAATGTAGGAGTGAGCCTGCTCGCGATTGCGGTGTAACAGTCCGCATCAATGGTGAATGTAAAGCAGCTATCGCGAGCAGGCTCACTCCTACAGGGGGATTGCGTTTCAAATTGTGGAAATGAAAAAGCCCTGCCATCGCTGGCAGGGCTTTTTTATGCCGCGGGGCTTCAGATGCCCATGCTGCCCAGAGTGTTCATGATATTGCGCAGGGTGCCGGCAATTGTCGGATGGTCCACTTCAAAACGCTCCACAGCAAGGTTCACCCCATCCACCAGGTTGTTGTCCTGTAGCTGATTCTCCAATTGAATTTCTGCTTCGATCTGCGCCATCAACTGGTGTAGGTTTTCACGTTCAGACTCAGACAGCGGCGGGTTCTGCTCCAATTGATCACGCAAGGTGTTGAGCTGATCCTGCAGTTCTCGTCGGGCGGGCATGGTGGTTTCCTTTTATCAATAGGCACTGGCATTGACCGCAGCCGCGCGCCAAAGGTCGGTGGCTGACCTTTAGATTAATCCACTCTCGCTTAACCTGCATGATCCTGATCAGGGCTTTTCGCCTTTGAGGCGGCGCAGGCTGATGTCGGCCAGGCAGGTGTCGAGTTCACCCAGATGGTCGATCACCGAATGCACGCCCAGCGCGAATAACTGCACGGTGGCCTTGCCACGCAACTGCTCACGTTCTTTGTGATCCAGCGCCTGCCATTCCTCCGGTGTCAGGCCGCACAGCGAGCCGCAGGAGGCGAGGCCGATGGTCCACAGTCCGGCGTTGAGGCCTGCTTGCAACAGCCGGGGTTCGCCGCTGACCAGTACGCAACCGTCCAGGCTGTCGACCTTCAAATCCATCAAGGCCTGCCAGCACGCGTTCGGGGCGGGCCACGGATTGATTGTTGCCGAATGTTGCGCGGGTTTGATCCAAGCCGGCAGGGCGGCTGACAAAGGTTGCGCGAGGGCAGGGGACAAATCGTCCAGCCAGGCACAGGGAATCTGCTGGCGCTGCAAACTGCGTAAGCTCTCCAGAGCGCCCGGGGTGGGAACGGCGTGCTCAGGCAGCGCGATGCTCTGGCGTCGCGCGCCACCACCGAAATCCACCAGGCAGCCGCTGAGCCCGAACAGTACGGCGGTCAGGCTGGGCGCGGCGACGGGCAAGGTTTCGGCGTGAGTCATGGCAACGTCCCTGAAATAAACCCTAAGGCTAGGGGCGGTCGATGACAGTTGGATGACAATCAGGCGCAGGACAGAGCGCGAATATTCCTACAGTCTGCTGCATCGCTGCACTGCCCAAATTGCCTTTTACGCTTATACTAGCGGCCTTAACGCCTGGGCTCCGAAGCCTTCGCCAGTATCAAATCCAAGGAGTTTTTCTATGCGCTGGAGCCATCCGCTCGCTCAGCTAAGTGTATGTGCCGGCCTGTTGCTGGCGCCGTTTGCCAGTCAGGCGGCAACAGAAGAAGACCCTTGGGAAAGCGTTAACCGGCCGATTTTCCAGTTCAACGATTTTCTTGATACCTACGCGCTGAAGCCGTTGGCGCAGGGCTATCAATACGTCACACCGCAATTTGTCGAAGACGGCATTCACAACATGTTCCGCAACGTCGGTGACGTCACCAACCTGGCGAACAACCTCCTGCAGGCCAAACCGGCTGCCGCTGGCGTCGATACCGCACGACTGATTTTCAACACCACGTTCGGCCTGCTCGGCTTCTTCGACGTTGGCACCCACATGGGCCTCAATCGCAGCGACGAAGATTTCGGCCAGACCCTCGGCTACTGGGGCGTGGGCAGTGGCCCATACGTAATGCTGCCGCTGATGGGCCCGAGTACCCTGCGTGACGCGCCGTCCAAGTACGTCGACGGCTTCACCGGCCCGTACCGTTACATCGACCACGTGCCGACGCGTAACTCGATTTTCGGCCTGAACATCGTCGACACCCGCGCCGGCCTGCTGTCGAGCGAGAAGCTGATCAGCGGCGACAAGTACACCTTTATCCGCAACGCCTACTTGCAGAACCGCGAGTTCAAGGTGAAGGACGGCCAGGTCGAAGACGATTTTTGATTTCGGCCGCTGCACAGGAAGGCGACCCTCGGGTCGCCTTTTTTGTGGGTTCCAGCGCATCGCCCAGAGCCTGTGGGACCTTCCATCGGGTTACGCTGCGCGCCGTTCTTATAACTCTCGGTGCTTTGACAAACAAAGTCGCGAAGCGACCATCGGCGTACGCTTGAAACGCCCCGCGGATGGGAGTACCGTCTGCGCCTTAGAAGGGCACCTCTGGTGTAACCGCGTTTGGAGCCGATGCTCCAAACCGCTGTGCCAGAGAGGCTAGAAAGCGAATCCAGTAGTCTGCGCAGGGGCCAATGCTCCGCCAACTACGCCAACCTAATTCTGGCGCCGTTTGCCCACATGCCAAAAACCAGTGCCACGCTGCTGATAATCGATGATGACGAAGTAGTGCGCGCGAGTCTCGCGGCCTATTTGGAAGACAGTGGTTTCAGCGTCCTGCAGGCCGGCAACGGTCAACAGGGCCTTCAGGTATTCGAGCAAGACCAGCCCGACCTGGTCATCTGCGATCTGCGCATGCCGCAGATGGGCGGACTCGAACTCATCCGCCAGGTCACCGAGCTGTCGCCGCAAACGCCGGTGATCGTGGTGTCAGGTGCCGGCGTGATGAACGACGCGGTCGAGGCCCTGCGCTTGGGTGCGGCGGATTACCTGATCAAGCCTCTCGAAGATCTGGCCGTGCTCGAGCACTCCGTGCGCCGGGCCCTGGATCGTGCACGGCTACTGCTGGAAAACCAGCGCTACCGCGAGAAGCTGGAAAAGGCCAATCGCGAACTCGAAGCCAGCCTGAACCTGCTCCAGGAAGACCAGAACGCCGGGCGCCAGGTGCAGATGAACATGCTGCCGGAAAGCCCGTGGCGCATTGACGAATTCAGCTTCGCCCACCAGATCATCCCCTCGCTGTATCTGTCGGGGGATTTTGTCGACTATTTCCGCGTCGACGAGCGCCGGGTTGCGTTTTACCTGGCGGATGTCTCGGGCCATGGCGCGTCTTCAGCCTTCGTGACAGTGCTGCTGAAGTTCATGACCACACGGTTGCTGTTCGAATCCAGGCGCAGCGGTACACTGCCTGAATTCAAGCCGTCGGAAGTGCTCGGTCATATCAACCGGGGGCTGATCAGCTGTAAGCTGGGTAAACACGTCACAATGGTCGGTGGAGTCATCGACGAGGAGACCGGTTTGTTGACCTATAGCATCGGCGGGCATCTGCCGTTGCCAGTGTTGTACACGCCAGACAGTGTTCGTTACCTCGAAGGGCGTGGTCTGCCGGTGGGCCTCTTCAATGAAGCCACCTACGAAGATCACGTGCTTGAGCTGCCGCCGTCGTTCAGCCTGACGCTGATGTCGGATGGCATTCTGGATCTTTTGCCAGAAGCTACGCTCAAAGAAAAAGAAGCTGCTTTGCCCGAGCGGGTGAAGTTGGCGGGCGGCAGCCTGGATGGTCTGCGGCAAGTGTTTGGATTGGCCACGCTAGGGGAGATGCCGGATGATATCGCCCTGTTGGTGTTGAGCAGGAATCTTTAATGAGTACCGGTAGAATCCAGTTCGCCGAGCAGGACGGCACCTTCGTCCTGAAGTTCGTCGGTGAAGTTCGCCTGACCCTGTGTTCGGCGTTGGATGCGACTATCGAGAAAATCTTCACGGCGTTGAATTTCAACGCGATCGTGATCGATTTGACCGAAACCCGCAGCATTGACAGCACGACGTTGGGCCTGCTGGCCAAACTGTCGATCCTGTCGCGCCAGAAGGTCGGCCTGCTGCCGACCGTCGTCACCACCCACGAAGACATCACCCGTCTGCTGCAATCGATGGGTTTCGAGCAGGTGTTCAACATCGTCAACCACCCGGTGCCTTGCCCGGAGTGCCTCGATGACCTGCCGGACCAGGACCAGTCAGAAGAAGTGGTGCGGATCAAGGTGCTCGAAGCGCACAAGATCCTCATGGGCCTGAACGACTCCAATCGTGAAGCGTTTCATGATCTGGTGAATGCGCTGGAGCGGCATTGATCCGCTGAATTGATGGTGCATGGGCTGGCCTCATCGCGAGCAGGCTCACTCCTACAGGTTCTTTATCGACACACAATCTCGATCACTCCACAGTTCCCCTGTAGGAGTGAGCCTGCTCGCGATAGCGCCCATAAGAACACCACATATTCAGCAGACATAAAAAAGGGCGAACCCTCACAGGTTCGCCCTTTTTGCATCTCACACAATCAAATCACAGCTTGGCCTGCAACAGCGCCTCAAGCTTCTCCTGATCACGCGCGAACTGACGGATGCCCTCAGCCAGTTTTTCGGTGGCCATCGCGTCTTCGTTGGACAACCAGCGGAATTGCGCTTCGTTGAGGCTCAGACGGGCTTCGCCGGCATTGCCCGGCGCCAGTTTGCGCTCCAGCTTGCCGGTGTCGGCAGCCAGCTTGTCGATCAGGTCCGGGCTGATGGTCAGGCGGTCGCAGCCGGCCAGTTGCTCGATCTGGTTGAGGTTGCGGAAGCTGGCGCCCATGACCACGGTCTTGTAGTCATTGGCCTTGTAGTAGTTGTAGATGCGCGTTACCGACTGTACGCCAGGATCGTCGGCACCGGTGTAGTCGTTGCCGTTGGCCTTCTTGTACCAGTCGTAGATACGCCCCACGAACGGCGAAATCAGGAACACCCCGGCATCGGCGCACGCGGCGGCCTGTGCGAAGGAGAACAGCAGGGTCAGGTTGGTCTGGATGCCTTCCTTCTCGAGGATCTCGGCAGCGCGGATGCCTTCCCAGGT
The DNA here is from genome assembly GCF_014268545.1 of Pseudomonas sp. SWRI81. Taxonomy (NCBI): domain Bacteria; kingdom Pseudomonadati; phylum Pseudomonadota; class Gammaproteobacteria; order Pseudomonadales; family Pseudomonadaceae; genus Pseudomonas; species Pseudomonas sp. SWRI81. The sequence goes on along the minus strand of NZ_JABWQS010000026.1, from coordinate 31,621 downwards.
CGAGGCGATCTTGATCAGTACGCGATCGCGGCCGATGCCGGCCTTGTCGTAGAGCTCGATCAGGCGATGCGCACGCTTGAGGATGGCATCCTGGTCGAACGACAGGCGCGCATCCACTTCGGTGGAGATACGGCCCGGAATCACCTTGAGAATTTCCTGACCGACCGCGACGCCAAAACGATCGCTGGCCAGGCCGACATCGCCGCGGCAATCGCTGACGCAAGCGTTCAGCAGCTCGGCATAGCCCGGGATCGCTGCGGCCTTGAGCAGCAGGGAAGGGTTGGTAGTGGCGTCGACCGGCTTGACCCGGGCGATCGCTTCGAAGTCGCCGGTGTCGGCAACGACGGTAGTGAACTGTTTGAGTTGTTCCAGCTTGGAAGTCATGGGCGTGCTCTATCCTATGGGTCTGATGACATTACCCGAGCGCTGACAGCCACTCAAGGGTGTGTACGTGTATCGATGGCCCCTGCGGCAACAACCTGAAAACGATTGTTTGAAAGGCGGGGCGCGGTGTCGATGAATACGATGCCAAAACCGCCCACAGGTTCAAAGCAACCGACCTGTGAACAGGCCGGTCGCCCACGGCGCTACTCGGCGTTTAACAGCGGCTCGACCGACAGCCGTGCCGGTTTCGCCTGACCGTCGGAGGTCAGCAAGCCAAAATTCTGCTCGCGTTCGTTACTGCCCGTGGCGCTGTTTCTCCACTCGTAGATAGAGGTCAACGGAATATTCAGCCGTTTAACATCGGTGATAAATGCGTTGATCCTGGTCGCTTGCCCTTCGGGGCCACCGTTGGACGCGAGCGCGGAAACCCCCCACTCACTGATGACGCCCGGCAGATTGAAATTCTGCTGGATGAATGTCTGTGCGTTGCTGATCTGGGTGGCGGTCATGCCATACGGGTGGTAGGAGACGGCGTTCAGGCATTTAGGGTGTTCGCTGACGATGCGTTTCAGCGCAACGGTCGAGGCCGAGGCGGCGCTCGGTGCCCGGGCAAAGCCGAAACCGACTCGCGGCGCCAGCTGAGGCTGACCCTCCAGCGCTTTACACATGCCCGCCATGAACGGCACGAACGTAGTGTCGAAGTTGCCCGTTGGCCAGTAGGTTGGCAGGTCTGGTTCGTTCCAGATTTCAATCGCCACCAATTGTGCGCTGTAGGACTTTTCCAGTCCGCTCACGGCGTTGGCAAACTTACCGCCGGCTGCGTCGAGTTCAGTGGGCGAAGTGGCGGGCAGTGCCTTGATTGCGCGCACGGTCAGCAGCACGGGTAACCCGGCTGAGGCGGCGGCGGCGAAAGCATCGCTGACCTGCTTTTGGTAGGTCTGGGCGGTCAGGCTGTCGCTCCATACGCCGAAGCGCACGAAGCTGAAGCCGGCTGCCTTGATTTGGGCGGCATCGGCGGCGGTGAAGCTCTGGATCTTGACCTGAACACCGATGGTTTTTGCTGGAAGGTTAGGGAACAGCTCACTGGCGTGAACCTGGCTGGTTGCACCGAGCGCCATCAGGGCGAGGGCGCCGAGTTTATTCAGATGTGCTGATTTCATGTCTGCTCTCCCGGAGAGAATGACAACTACGAATAATGATCCCGTTACTCAATTTTCGATAAGGGTGATGGCACTTAGTGCGTGAATGTTATTTTTTGTCAGGAAAATCGCAACTGAAAATCACAGTTATTTTTAGTCCGCTAATTGTGGTTGGGGCGGCTTAAAACGCTGTGGTACTTAATGTCCTGTACTAACAGGGCGAAGCTATTTCTGAGTGCAGGAAAGTCGCGAGGGTTCATTAACTTTTGCGGCATGTTGGCTGTTTGATATTACACAGGAAAGCAAGACTTGTTCAAAAAGATCCTCGTTGTCTGCGTGGGCAATATATGCCGAAGTCCGACGGCTGAACTACTGCTGCGCAACGCGCTGGGCCCGTCGGCCATCACGGTGTCCTCCGCCGGCCTCTCCGCACGCGTGGGCGAGGGCGTTGAGCCTTCGGCGCGGCAGGTGCTCGAAGACCACGGGCATTGCGCCGAAGCGTTCAAGGCGCGGCAACTGACTTCGGACATCGTCAATGACTCGGATCTGATTCTGGTCATGGAAAAAAAGCATGTCGATCAAGTGCTGAAGATTGCCTCTCACGCCAGGGGCAAAGTGTTTTTGCTCGGTAAATGGCAGAGCGAGCGCGAAATACACGACCCGTATCGTCAAGGCAAGGCCGCTTTTATTCATGCCCACGCATTGATTGAAGATGCTGTTAGTTCATGGGCAAAGCGCCTCGGGCATTGATGAATATTCTTCAGAACAATGAATGGTAAGAACAGACTTATGCAGTTACCGTCCGTAATCGGCAACCGTGACAACGATCAAGACAGTATTGATCTGATGGGCATCTTTGGCAGTCTGATTGACCAGAAATGGCTGATCGGCGCGCTCACCGGTGCCTTCATGGTCACCGGCGTCGCCTATGCGGTTCTGGCCACCCCGGTCTACCTGGCGAATGCACTGGTGCAGGTCGAACCGAAAAAGAACGACATGCTCGGTTTTTCCGACCTCAACAGCATGCTCGGTGGGCAATCGCCGTCGGTGACCGAAATCGGCATCATCAAGTCTCGCACGGTGATCGGTAAAACCGTTGACGACCTGCGCCTGGACATCGACGTCACGCCCAACACGTTCCCGTTGATCGGCGGCTTTCTTTCGCGTCGCTATCGCGGCGACAGTGAGACCAGCGTCGCGCCGCCGCGTTTGGGCCTGAACAGCTACGCCTGGGGCGGTGAGCGCCTGGAGTTCAGCCGGCTCGAACTGCCGAAAGACCTGCTCGGCAAGAAACTCACGCTGATCGCCGGCGAGCAGCAGCGCTTCCAACTGTTCGATGAAAACGACAACCTGCTCGTTGAAGGCGTGGCGGGTGAAGCGTTTGCCAACGACGGTGTAGAAGGGCAGATCGCTCAGTTGGCGGCCAATCCCGGCACACGTTTTCAGGTGGTGCGCAATCCGCGGATCGTGACCATTCAGGGTTATCAGGACGCGCTGGACATTTCCGAGCAAGGCAAGGAATCGGGGATCATTCGTCTGGCGCTGGCCAGCTCTGACGCCGCCGAAGCAGTGAAAATCCTTAACAAGATTGCCGCTCTGTACGTCGAGCAGAACGTGCGTCGCACCTCGGCGGAAGCGGCGCAGAGCCTGGCGTTTCTGCAAAGCCAGCTGCCCCAGGTCAAACGCGATCTGGCCAAGGCCAGCGATGCCTTGAACGCCTACCAGACCCACGGCAAGACCGTGAACATCTCGCTGGAAACGCAATCGGTGCTCGGTCAGTCCGTGGCGCTTGAAACGCGGATTTCCGAGCTGAAAATGCAGCAGGCGGAACTCGATCGCAAGTTCACCAAACAGCACCCGGCCTACCGCGCGTTGATGACGCAGATTGGCGAGTTGACCCAGCAGCAGAAATCCCTTGAAGGCAAGGTTCAGGACCTGCCGGCCACTCAACAGGAATTGCTCAACCTGACCCGCGACGTCGAAGTGGCCTCGCAGATCTACACGCAATTGCTGAACAAATCCCAGGAACTGGACATCGTGCGCGCCGGCGCCGTCGGTAACGTTCGTCTGGTCGATACCGCCGACGTCGACCTGACCAGCCCGATCAAACCGAAAAAACCGCTGATCGTGCTGATCGCCACATTCCTCGGTGCTTTTGTCGGCGTTGCCCTGGTGTTGCTGCGCAAATCCCTCAGCCGTGGCCTGGAAGGCCCCGAGGCCATCGAGCAGTTGGGCTTGCCGGTGTACGCGTCGATTCCGTACAGCGCCTTGCAGGAAGAAGAGGACAGCAAAAAGGGCCGCGCGCGCGATGGTGTGGACAAGCCGGCGTATCTGCTGGCCCTGCGCAACCCGACGGATCTGTCGATCGAATCGATTCGCAGCCTGCGCACCTGCCTGCACTTCGCCGGGCTGGATTCGACCAACAACCGCATCATGATTTCCGGGCCGAGCCCACAGGTCGGCAAGACCTTCGTCTCGTCCAACCTCGCCGCGGTCATGGCCCTCAGTGGTCAGCGCGTGGTGCTGATCGATGCCGACATGCGCAAAGGTCATTTGCACAAGACCCTCGACACGCCGATTGCCAACGGTCTGTCCGACCTGCTGGTCAAGCGCTGCACCCTTGAGCAGGCGATCAATAAGGTCGAAGTCGACAACCTGCACTTCATCAGCCGTGGGCAGGTCCCGCCCAATCCGTCCGAGCTGTTGATGCACGCCAACTTCCGCGAGCTGCTGGCGCAACTCAGCGACCTCTACGACCTGGTGATCATCGACACGCCGCCGCTGCTGGCGGTGACCGACGCCGCGATCGTCGGCCGCGAAGCCGGCATCAGCCTGATCGTCACCCGTTTCGGCGTGAACCCGGCCAAAGAGATCGAGCTGACCATTCGCCGCTTCGCGCAAAACGGCATCGAGTTGAAAGGCGCGGTGTTCAACGGCGTCGAGAAGCGTGCGGCCAGCTATTACGGCGGCAACGGCTATTACAACTACGAATACGCGTCCGACAAGGCCTGACTGTCAGCGATTGTTTTTTTTCCTGTTTGAAGTGGGTGAGTTGTGAAAAAAATATTGCACGTGGCAGAGACGATCAAAGGTGGTGTCGCGACGGTCATCCGCACCATTTCGGCCTCGCCGGAAGGTGACGCGGCGAAGTATGAAATGGTTTATCTGGTCCCCGAGGACCAGGCCAGGGAGCTGCACGGCATCGCGCCGCAACAGATCCGCACTTTTCCACGCAGTGGCCGCAATGTGCCGTCGCTGTTGCGTTTTGCCTGGCGCCTGACCCAGGTGATGCTCAAGGAAAAGCCCGATGTGGTGCATTTGCACAGCACCTTTTCCGGGGTGATCGGCCGTTGCGTGTGCGTGCTGTTACGACCCTGGCGCAAACCGAAAATCGTCTACTGCCCGCACGCGTTTTCATTCCTGATGGAAAGCTCGCCGATCAAGCAGAAAGCGTATGCGTGGATCGAGCGGGTGCTGCAAAAAGTCACCGACGTGATCATCTGCGTCAGCCAGTACGAGCTGGATAAAGCCGCACGGTTCGGCATCGAGCGCAAGCGCATGAAGCTGATCTACAACGGCATTCATCACAAGGATGACGCGCCGAAAGCCACCGGCAGCGAGCCGATTCATCTGTTGTTCGTCGGCCGCCTCGACTACCAGAAAGGTTTCGACGTGCTGCTCAAGGCCTACGCCAAGGTCAACCGCAACGACCTGAAATTGACGGTGGTCGGCAGTGCGGTCAACGAGGACTCGGTCGAATGTCCGCCCATGGACTCGGTTGAATACTTGCCGTGGGTCACGCCGGGCGAAGTGCAGGCGCTGTATCAAAAAGCCGACGCGCTGATCGTGCCCAGTCGCTGGGAAGGCTTTGCCATGGTCCCGCTCGAAGGCATGGCCATGGGCTTGCCGGTGATTGCCAGCAACTGCACCTCGCTGCCTGAACTGGTCACCAACGAAGTGTCCGGCTATGTCTTTCCGTCCGGTGACCACCAGGCGCTGGCCGATGTGCTGACGATCATCCAGAAGCCACGCCTGCTCGATCTCGGCAACGAAGGTCGCAGCATCGTGCGCGAGCGCTTCAGTGCCGCGCTGATGATCCGCCAGACCTACGACTTGTATCGCGCTCCCACTTATTAAGTAGAACTCAAGCTTATGAACGTAACGATTTTGCATGGCTACAGTGCGTCCAACTCTGGTGACGGCTTGCTCGTCGATCTGGCGATTGCCCTGGTGCAGCGCAATTTTGGTGAGGACACTTCGATCAATGTCGTGGCCTCCGATCCGGACTCCTTCAGCTACTTGCCGCACCCGCGCTTCGACGCGCCAGTGATGGCGGCCAAGGGACTGGGCCGGGTCAAGCAAGCGGTGTTCCTCAATCAGTCCTATGCCGGGCTCGCCGAACTGCTGAAAAAAACCGACCTGATCGTGGGTGTCGGCGGCGGCTACATGCGCTCCAAAAGCGCTTTCGAACACATCAAGTTGAAGCTCGGTCACGCCAAGCAACTGGAGACGGCGATTCTCAGCAAAGTGCCGTCGGTGTATTTGCCGCAAAGCATCGGTCCGTTCCACGGCGAGAGCAGCAAGATCGTTGAGCATTACGCCGGTGCCGACGCGGTGTTTGTGCGCGACAACCGTTCTTCGGCGATCTTCGATGCCTGTGAAAATGTCTACCGCGCGCCGGACCTGGCGGTGCAGTCGCTGGCGAGCAAGATTCTCGCGCAACCGAAATTCACCCGCTGCGCCGCCTCGCCGGCCACGGTCTGCGTGGTGCTGCGCAAGCCGCCGGAGTGGAGCAAGGAAAAGAAGCTCGCCTATGTCGCCAATCTCAAGCTGTTACTGCAGCGCCTGAAGAACAAAAGCAAAGTGGTCTGCGCCGTGCAGAGTGCTGTGCGCGGCAACGATGACGGGGCGTTCTATCGCGAGTTGGGTATTACCGAAGACCTGCTGTCACTGAAGGCGACCATCGCCAAATACCAACCGGATCTGGTGATTTCCGTGCGCTTGCACGGTGCGATCGAATCGCTGCTCTCCGGCGTGCCGGCGTATCACATCAGCTACGAGCGCAAGGGCTTTGGCGCGTATCAGGACATGGGCGTGGAAGACTGGGTGATCAATGGCGGCGACATCGATGTCGACACCATCATCAACACGGTTTACAAGCCCAACGCATTGTCTGATTTCGGCCAGCGCCTGACCGACACCTGCCGCGAAATCGAGGCGAAGACCGTGGCCATGGACGAGATCATCAAGGGTGTCATTCGATGATATTTCGGCTGTTGCTTCGCGGCGGAGCCTTGGGCGCGAAGTTCTTGCTGGTGCTGGCGATCACTCATTACCTCGGTTATGAGGCGCTGGGTTTTTACGGCGTGGTGGTCGCGGCGTCGCTGATCGCTTCGAAGTTTTACAGTGTGGGTTTCAGTTCCGAGATCAATCGGCTGATCAGCGTGGGCGGCAGTTCCCGTCGCGTGGTCGACAAAGTCCTGCTGCTGTACCTGGCGGTGGGGCTGCTGCTGTCGGTGGCGACGGTGCTGGTGTATTCGCTGTTCCAGCAGGTGGAAGCGGCGGCGTTGCTGATCCTTTGCGTGACCCTGGTGTTGCTCACCGAGCACCTGTCGTTCGAGATCAATTCCTTTGTGTTTTCCGCGCAGAAAGCCACTGCGGGCGCCTTGCTGTTCTTCATCAAGACTGGCCTCTGGGCGCTGTTGGCGGTGGGCGGGATGATGCTCGGCTGGGTCGCGGGCATCGCCAGTGTGTTGTGGCTGTGGGTGGTCGCCAACGTGTTGGTGATCGCGGTCGGTTACCTGATTGTGGTGAAGGTACACAAGGGCCGCGAAGCGGTGGCGCTGGACACCGCGACCGTGTGGAAAGCCGGGTTGCCGTTCTATCTCGGCACCGGGCTGATTGCCCTGAGTCAGTACGCCGAGCGCTTTCTGATCATCGATCTGGAACCCTACGCCAGCCTCGGCAAATACGTCTATGCGTGGTCGGCAGCGAACACTTTGCAGGCGTTGTCGTATGCGGTGGTGGCGGTGGTCGGCATTCCGGTGTTGGCCAAGCGTTTCCAGGCTGATCAGCAGGCGTTCACGGTCAAGCAACTCTTTATCAACAAGTGGGTGATGCGCTCGTTGGTCGTCTCGGCTGCGGTGGCGGTGGCGATTTATCTGTTCTTCAACGTGGTGCTCGATTATGTCGCCACCAGCGTCCCGCGTCCGGACAACGCAATCCTCGGCGTGCTGATCTTTTCCTTCGCCTTGCGCGCAATTGGCGACATCGTCTGGGGCGGCTTGATCGCTTCGAAAAACAGCCGGGTGTCGCTGGCCAGCGCGGCCCTCTGCCTGATGATTTCGGTGCCGGTCAGCTACCTGCTGATCAAGCATTACTCGATCTATGGCGCGGCGTGGGGCAATGTCTTTGCGATCGTCGTGCAACTGGCCGTGATTGCCCTGTTGACTCGCGTCACCGGCGCGAAGAAGGCCGCGCTGTCATGGGCCTGAAGCTGCCGTGCATCGAGTTTCGTGGGCGCAGACTCGATTCGTCCATTTCGTTCCTGATCCTGTTCACCGGGCTGTTTCTCTCGGTGGCAATGCCGCTGCTGGTGCCCCGCGATCCGGGCCCGGACGCAATGACCTTGTGGTCGTCCTACGCGCGCGCCGACAACTGCAATTTCTGGAACCCGTTCTCGCCGGATCGTTCGTCCTACGAGTGTTCGGCGTTCCTGCTGCGGCCCACCGGGATCAACCTGACCAATGCCTGGGCCTACGGCATGTTCTGCAACTTTTTCCTCACGGCGATTCCGGTGATTGTCTTTCGGCGCATGCCGCTGACGATCTTCGGCACCCTGTGCCTGTGGGGCGTTGTGCGTTCGTTTTTCCTTGAAAACCTGACCAAGGAGATCATCGTTTCGGTGGCGGTGCTGAGCATTTTGCTCAGCTCGCTGACACGTAAATATCGCGGCGGTTTTTTCCTCTCAGCGGTCATCTATGGCGTGTTGATCCGCCCCTACTGGATTCTGTTTTCGCTGTCGTGGGTCGGCGTCTGCGTGATGAAAAAGTACGTGTCGCGTTTTACCTTCTTCCTGATGCTGTTTCTGTTTTACCTGGCGGTGGCGATGGCGATTCAGGTAGCGCTGGGCTTTCCGGTGTCGTCGATTCGCGCCAGCAACAACGAGCTGCGCACGGCGGGCGAGGAGGGCTCCAAGTCGCTGATCGTCTCGTGGCTCAGCGGTAGCGACTTCGTCTCGCAGGCGCTGGACTCGATGATCATTTTCTTTCGCCTGTCGTTCCCGGTGGAGCTGATTCTGTTGTCCGGGCCGGGGCAGGTGATCTTCGTTGCGCTGATGATCATGACCGCGCTGCTGCTGTTCAAAGTCATCACTTCGACCGATTACAAGGGCGCGCCGATCCAGACCAAACCCAAGGAGCTGATTGCGATTCCGTTGGCGTTTCTGCTGGTGCAGGGCTTGTTCGAGCCAGACTTCGGCTCCTTCGCCCGGCACTTTTCGATGGTGGTGCCGGTGTTGTTCGTTGGTCTGGGATTGATGCTGCGGGCGAACAAACCGGTGCAGGTCGAATCACGAATTCTCACTTAAGGCAGGTGCTCTATGTCGAGCAAGAACAAATCCCTGGAAATCGAAACCCTGCGCGGCCTGGCGTGCCTGCTGCTGGTGCTCTATCACGTCATCGGTCCGCTGGGCGGCGGCTTGAAGATCGACATCGGCTCGCCGTTTCGGGTGATCGCCGATTCGATGGTGTATGTGCGCATGCCGCTGTTCACGTTCATTTCCGGGTACATCTATTCGATCTACAAGATTCGCGGCAATGACTTTTCTGCGTTTTTCAGCGGCAAGGTGCGGCGCTTGATCGTGCCGCTGTTTTGCGTCGGCGTGCCGTTTTCGGTATTGCAAGCGGTGGGGCCGGGGGTGAACAAAGACGTCGGCGTGATCGATGCGCTGTTGTCGTTCTGGGTGCCGATCAACCACTTCTGGTTTTTGCAGGCGGTGTTCATCATTTTCATGTTCGTCGGCCTGCTGGAGTGGCGCGGCCTGCTGCGTTCGGCGACGCGGCTGTATGGGCTGTTTGCATTTGCAGCTGTGTTGTTTTTGCTGCCGCCGTTGCCGCTGGATGCGTTCGGCATCAATGGCGCGATTTACCTGCTGCCATTTTTTGTCGCGGGGATGATCGGCCAGGAAAACGTCGAGCGCTTGAAAAGCACGTTCAAAGTCAGCGGGCCACTGCTGTTTGTGGTGATCTCGCTGACGCTGCTGTACGTGGCGGCGATGGATCGCGAGTTGATTGTCGACCGTCGCAGTGTGGTCGGGCTGATTGTGGGTTGTGTGTCGTGCATCGCCTTGTTGTCCAGTGACATGCGCTCGAAGGTGCTCACCTGGCTGGGCGGTTATTCTTATGCGATTTTTCTATTTCACGTGCTGTTCGCCGCGACGTCGCGGTTTGTGCTCGGGCGCCTGGGCGTGAAGGATGAAAGCCTGTTGGTGCTGGGCGGCTGGAGTTGTGGCTTGCTCGGGCCAGTGGTGTTGGCGATGGCGTTCAGTCGGTTTAATTTCACCTCCGTGTTGTTCCTCGGAGAGCGCGCGGCGAAGCAGAAACCGCCAACAATCGTGACACCTGTTGTGCAGACGCAAAACAGCTGAACACTGTTCCATGCTGTACACAGACCCCCTGTAGGAGTGAGCCTGCTCGCGATAGCGGTGGATCAGTCAATAAATTTTTATCTGACAGACCGCTATCGCGAGCAGGCTCACTCCTACAGTTGATTTGTGTACGACAGACGTCCCGACAGAGGGCATCACAGACAAAGGAAATATCGAATGTTGCCAGTAGACGCCCCTCAACCAGTCGCTGCCTCGGTCATAGAGGTGGGCGATGCCCGCGAGCGGTTTGCGCAGTGGCGCGAGGGTAAGGCCGGCAAGGTCTTGTCGGTCTCGGTGATCGGCGACAGCTACACCGCCGGGCAGGATTTCTACCTGAACAAACTGGTGCAGCGAGTGGCTGGCGAAGTGGGTTTCGCCGGCCCCGGTTACGTCGGCTTCAACCACGGCGCGGCGCTGGGCGGCACGCACTTCAAATACACCCGCAGCAGCGACAAATACTTCGGTGGTGGCTGGAAAGTTTCCGACCTCGGCCAGGCCAGTCCTGACAGTCGCACGGTGACGGGCAAGCCCGGCGCATGGCTGCAGATTGACGCCAGTCCGACCCCCGCGATCGACACCACCGTTACCCAGGCGAAATTGCTCTATCTGGGCAACGGCCAAAGCAACGAAGTCCGTTATCGCTGGACGCCCGCGCAAGATTGGCGGCCGCTGAAGCTCGAAGGTTCGGGCGTTCAGGAAGTCGCGCTGCCCGACGCACCGTCGGCGGCAGACTGGTCGTTCAAAATGGAAGTGGTGCAGGGCGCACCGACGTTGTTCGGCCTGTGGATGAGTAACGATCAGCAGGGTGTACGGGTGTCGAAACTGGCAGCGTCCGGGGCGGCGTCAGCTGACTTCTATCATCAGGACCCAGCGTGGCAAGCGCAGTGGAAATCCGTCGTGTCGAAGATCCCGGCCGACGTCTATCTGATCATGCTTGGCGGCAATGACCAGGGCTTCGGCGTCAAGCCTGCGCAGTACCTACAAAACGTTCAGGGCCTGGTGAGCATGCTGCGCGAGATTCAGCCTGCGGCGAGCATAAACCTGATCATGCGCCAGGACACCACGCGCTCCAGCGCCTATCCAATGTCGGCGTATGCGCAGGTACTCGAACCCTGGGCGCGCGAGCAGCATCTGGGTTACGCCAACCTGCAATGTGCGTTTGGCCCCGACGTTAAACGCTACGCTGCGGCAATGATCGGCCCGGACAAGATTCATCCGCTGCCGGCCACGGGCGGCAAGGTGATTGCCGATTATTTTTATGGCTGGATCATGGGGCACGATCCTGAGTGCGGTGCTGCCCTACGCTGATGTGGGGGCACGGTGATCATTCCCACGCTCTGCGTGGGAATGCCGCCCGGGACGCTCCGCGTCCCATCGAAGCGTGACGCAGAGCGTCACAGGATGCATTCCCACGCGGAGCGTGGGAACGATCATTTCGCAGGGGCGAAGTTATCGATTTGATCGAGCAGTTCGTCGAGCTTCTGCGGCATTAACCGCGTATCGCAACGGGTTTCCACGTTGATGATAATCGCCGGGTCGTTGCAGCACAGGCGCACGCGAAAGCGCCAGTCGCTGAAAATCACTTTCAGACCATCGCGGTCATCCATTTCCAGCGCCTGCTCGCCATACAGTTGCTTCAAGTGAGCGAGCAGGGGATAGGGATCGCGCATCGGCCGGCGGATATCGCCGGACGCGGGAAACACGCCGATGCGCTCGACCAGCAGAATCGTGCCCAGCCAGGATTCATTGGCGCTGGGCAACGGTTGATGGCGGGACAACCAGCTCATCACCCCGAGGTTGTCCACCTCACGTTCAATCTCTGTCGAATGTTGTGCAATGTTCATGGTTGTCCGCCTGTTGTGAGTGAAAGCCGTCTCAGCGGCCCTTGAGGTACACGTTCTCGTAGCAGAAATTGGTCGCTTGCAGATAACCCTCGGCGTCGCCGCAGTCGAAGCGCAGGCCCTTGAATTTGTAGGCCAGCACGCAACCGTTCTGCGCCTGTTTCATCAGCGCGTCGGTGATCTGGATCTCGCCGCCCTTGCCCGGCTGGGTGTCGGCGATCAGGTCGAAAATGTCTGGCGTCAGGATGTAGCGACCGATGATCGCCAGGTTCGACGGGGCGTCTTGCGGCGCCGGTTTTTCCACCATGTTGTTGACCCGGTAAATACCCTCGGAAATCAGCTCGCCGGCGATCACCCCGTACTTGTGGGTCTGGTCCGCCGGGACTTCCTGGATGGCAACGATCGAGCAGCGGAATTTCTTGTACAGCTGGATCATCTGGGTCAGCACGCCATCGCCTTCCAGGTTCAGGCACAGGTCATCGGCCAGCACCACGGCGAAGGGTTCGTCACCGATCAACGGGCGACCGCTGAGAATGGCGTGGCCCAGGCCCTTCATTTCCACTTGGCGGGTATACGAAAAGGTGCAGGTATCGATCAGCTCACGGGTGCCGGCGAGAAATTTCTCTTTTTCGGTGCCGCGGATCTGGTGTTCGAGTTCGTAGCTGATGTCGAAATGGTCTTCCAGCGCACGCTTGCCGCGACCGGTGACGATGGCCATGTGTTGCAGGCCGGCGTCCCGCGCTTCCTCAACGGCGTACTCGATCAATGGCTTGTTGACGATCGGCAGCATCTCTTTCGGCATGGCTTTGGTGGCCGGCAGAAAACGCGTGCCATAACCGGCAGCGGGGAACAAACATTTACGAATCATAAAAACATCCTGGACAGTCATGGAACACAGGCGACGGTTGCAAGCCGAAAGAACCGGCTGCAAGTTATCAATGATGATTGAAGGGCTACTTTAATACAGTAGCCAGGTTGTTAATGGCAATGCGCAGTCGCGGTTAAATACTGCAATGTTATGCGATGTCGGTCAGAGCATTATTAGTTATTTTTAGTCGGCATCTGCTAATAGTGGTAAGTGCGCAGGGAATGCTAATAAGTATCCGCCAACAGAGTTTGACCCGGAAAAATATTTATTACCAGTGGTTGAACTAATTTTGTTAAAGGTTGTTGTCGCCTTGTTTATGTGGACTGCCACACACATTCACTGCATGAGGCTTGACACGCTACCGGGTACTTATCAATGACGGACCGCGCTATGAAAATTCTGGTCACCGGGGGCGCCGGCTATATCGGCTCGCACACCACACTTGCACTGCTCGAAGCAGGTTATGAAGTTGTTGTTCTGGATAATCTTTGCAACAGCAGCGATGCGGCATTGCACGCCATCGAAGCCATCTGCGGCAAGAGCGCATGGATGATCCGCGGCGATGTCTGCGACCGTGCGCTGCTTGACCGGATTTTTCGCGAGCACCGGATTGACGCGGTGCTGCATTTCGCCGGGCTCAAGGCGGTCGGCGAGAGCGTGCGCAAGCCGCTCGACTACTACGAAACCAACGTCGGCGGCAGCATCACGCTGTGCCAGGCGATGGCGGCGGCGGGGGTGTTTCGCCTGGTCTTCAGTTCATCGGCGACGGTGTACGGTGAGCCTGCGCAAATGCCGATCCGCGAGGATTTTCCCACGGGTAATCCGACCAATCCCTACGGTCAGTCCAAGCTGATCGTCGAGAACGTGCTGCGCGACCTGAGCCTGGCCGAGCCGCGCTGGAGCATTGCGCTGCTGCGCTACTTCAACCCGATCGGCGCCCACGCCAGCGGGCACATGGGTGAAGACCCCAACGGCATTCCCAATAACCTCGTGCCGTATATCAGCCAGGTTGCGGTCGGGAGCCTGCGCGAACTGTCGATCTTCGGCAACGACTACCCGACGGTCGATGGCACCGGCGTGCGCGATTACATCCACGTCGTCGATTTGGCCGACGGGCATTTGAAAGCCCTGCAATCGATCAGCGAGCGCAGCGGTATCTACACCTGGAATCTCGGCACGGGCGATGGCTATAGCGTGTTGCAAGTGCTGCATGCCTTCGAACAGGCCTGCGGCCGGCCGGTGCCGTATCGCATGATGCCGCGCCGTGCCGGTGACATTGCCGAGAGCTTTGCCGACGCCTCGAAAGCGGCGAAAGAACTTGGCTGGAAAGCCACGCGCAGTTTGCAGGACATGGTCACTGATACCTGGCGCTGGCAGTCGAACCATCCCAACGGTTACGCGCAATGATGGCCAATTAGCTCAATGTTATTTTCAGTCAGGTTGTTAGATAACGTCGGGAAATTACACTGGCAATGCCTTTTACAAGTCCGTAGATATAAACCTGCCGTTCGACTTTTATCAGTTGCGTAAGACTGTGAAAGAACAACGGATCTTGTTCGCGCTTGTGGCGGACTTGAACGCTACCAACTCTAACTCAGGCCGGTTTTTTAACAGGTCGAATGTTAGAAAGGAGTTGTTATGAAAAAAGTGATGGCAGTTGCCCTGTTGACGATGTTGAGCAACTGGGCTGCCGCCGCTGAAGCGCCGCTGACAGCGGTAACCAATGTAGGTGGCAGTGTGGCGGCTTCTCAAGCGCCCGCTGCCAGTACTGCAATGGTTGCCAGTGCTGTAGCGGCGTCCAACAGCGGTGGCAGTGCCAATGGCGGTACCACCGGTACGACGGGTACCACCGGTACAACCGGCACGCATAACTAACAGGAACATTTGTTAGTGCAGTACAGGGTCGCCCGACGCAAGTCGGGTGACTTTGTTTTTGGATTCGCCCTTGAATAGCGTAGTGCCATTATGACTCGTAGTGTTTATCTTTTAATGTTGGCAAGTCTCGCTTTGCAAGGTTGCATGTTTTCCCCCGGTCAATACCTGAGCACCGGCAGCATCACCCGCCAGGGCGCCAGTGAAAGCAGCCGGGTCGAGCTGATTCCGATCACGCCCAAGCTGATTTCCATGAACCGCGCCACGCAAAAGCGTGAGACGTTGCCGCCGGAATTGCTGGCGACCCCGGCCGAATACCGCATCGGCAACAACGATGTGTTGTACATCACGGTCTGGGACCACCCCGAGCTGACCGCCCCGTCCGGCGCGCAGCAACAGATCGATGCCAACGGCCGCCTGGTGCGCTCCGATGGGACGCTCTACTACCCGTTCATCAAGGAAGTCCAGGCCGCTGGCCGGACCATCCAGCAACTGCGTTCGGACATCGAGCAACGGCTGTCGGCGTTCATCGCCGAGCCGCAGGTGGATGTCGCGGTGTTGCGTTTTGCCAGCCAGAAAGTCGTGGTCACCGGTGCGGTCACCAAGGCCGGACCGCAGGCGATCTCGACCAACCCGCTGAGCGTGGTCGAGGCGCTTGGTTCCGCCGGAATCGACACCAACAATGCCGACTTGTCCGGGTTGTTGCTGACGCGTAACGGCCGTGTCTATCCGCTGAATCTGGACTCGCTCAACCAGCAGGATTCCGAGTTGCAGAACGTCTTCCTCAAAGGCGGCGATCAGCTGTATCTGCCGTACAACGACAACAAACGCATCTACGTCATGGGCGAGGTCAACCAGCCACGTGCCCTGAGTTTCAAGACGGCGACGATGAACCTTTCCGATGTGCTCGGTTCGGTCGGCGGTTTGAGCCAGACCACCTCCAACGGCAACGCCGTGTACGTCATTCGCGGGGTGGAAAACCTTGATGTCGAACCGGCGAAGATCTACCAGCTCGAAGCCGAATCGCCGACCGCCATGGCACTCGCCTCGCACTTCCAGGTTCGCCCGCAAGACGTTGTGTATGTCGGCCCGGCCAACGTGACGCGCTGGAACCGCTTCATCAGCCAGTTGGTGCCGTCGGCGTCGATTGTCGGTACCGGGGCTTCCGCTGCGAAGAACTGGAGCGAATACAGTAACAACAGCAAATAAGGCCGCCCGACTGTGAAGACTTTGAAAGCGGGCGTCTGCCTGATGGCGGCCTTATTGCTGTGCGGCTGTAATCCGTTGATGAGCGCGTCCTTGAACAACCTCAAGGCAGCGGCCGTCGGTCCGGACGAAGTAGAGGTGAGCCCCGCCGAAGTGGCCGGGGTCAACTATCCGCAATTGAAACTGACCACGCCGTCCGGCTCCGGGGTACTGGCGCTGGTACGCGAACGTGAGGACCTGCAGTTCTGGGTCGCGTCCGGCAAACAGGTGTTGCTACTGCGTAACGGCCTCGCCGTACGCAGTATCGGCCTGGGCCTGGAAGGTGATCTGGACGGCACGCGGCTGGCCGATGACGCGCCGTTCAAACAAGGTCTGCACCACGTCGCCGATGGTTTTGCCACACGGCGCTGGATCGACCTGTACAAGGGCCAGGAAGTCGGCGTCATCGTCAACAGCCGCTTCTCCCGCCGCGCCAGCGAAACCCTGGAGATCCTCGACAAGGCCTATACCGTGCTGCGTATCGACGAGCAGATTGACGCCCCGGCCATCGGCCTGCGCGCGACCAATCGTTACTGGGTCGATCCGCGTGACGGTTTCATCGTGCAGAGCGAGCAGCAATTGACCTCGCAACTGCGCGTGAAAATCGTACAGCTGACGCCTGATCGCAGGCACCTGCCGTGAAGCGCCTCGGTTATTTATCGTTGTGCCTGATGCTGCTGAGCGGCACGGGTCACGCAGCCGTCACCGTTTCCGGCGATGTCGCCAACCCCGGGGCGATCGAGTTGCCACCCGGCGGGCGCTTGCTCGATGTGATCAGCGAGGCTGTGCCCAATGCCGAAGGGTATTGGCTGGCAGGCGTGTTGCTGCGCAAGTCGCTGGTCGAACAGCAGACGCGGCTCAAGGTCGGCGTGTTGTTTGATCTCGATGTGTTGCAGCGCATGGCCACGCTGTTCGACCGGCCGAGCAGGGCGGCGCTGGCGCAGCGGATGGCCGAGCAAGTGCGGCAAATGCCGGTCACCGGGCGGCAGATCGCCGACCTTGACCCGGTGGCGCTGGAAGTCGGTTTCGCCCGCAACATTCGTCTCGACGACGGCGATCGCCTGATCTACCCCAAACGCGTTGACGAAGTTCAAGTGCTGGGCGCGGTCGCCGAGCCGTGCCACTTGCCCTACCAGCCGTTGCTGGAGGCCCGTGAATACCTGCAAGGCTGCACGATTCTGGCCGACGCCGAAGCCGACTACCTGTGGTTGATTCAGCCCAACGGTGTTTCACGGCGCGTAGGCATTGCCCACTGGAATCGCGAGAGTGGGCAGTTTCCGGTGGCCGGCAGCAAGATTCTTGTACCGCTTAAAAATGATGATCTAGATCCGCCTCTTCCTGAACTGAATCAGCAGTTGGCCGAATTCATTGCCACGCAGCTGGCCGAGGTGGTTCGTTGAAGTTACGTTTTGCAGCTGTGTTGTTATTGCCTTGCGGTCTGGCTCATGCCGAGCCGCGCATTACCCAGAATGACTTCGGCGGCGCCGGTCTGCTGCAGACGCCGACCGCACGCATGGCCCCGGCCGGCGAGTTGAGCGTCAATGCCAACCGCACCGACCCCTACAGTCGCTACAGCGTGTCGTTGCAGCCGCTGGACTGGCTCGAAGGCTCGTTTCGCTACACCGCGATCACCAACCGGCCCTACGGCTCGGAGGCCCTGAGCGGCAGCCAAAGCTATAAGGACAAGGCGGTCGATGCGAAAGTCCGGCTGTGGGAAGAAAGCCACTGGGCACCGGAAGTGGCGCTGGGCTTCCGAGATATCGGTGGTACCGGTTTGTTCTCCAGTGAATTTTTTGTCGCCAACAAGCGCTACGACAATTTCGATTTCAGCGCGGGCATCGCCTGGGGCTACATCGGCAACCGTGGCGACTTCGATAACCCGTTGGGCTTTGCCAGCGAGCGCTTCAAGACCCGCCCGGAAACCGAAGGCACCGGTGACGTCAATGCCGGTTCGTATTTTCGTGGCCGGCCGTCGTTCTTCGGCGGCGTGAGTTACCAGACGCCCTGGGATCGCCTGAGCCTGAAACTTGAATTCGACGGCAACGATTACAAAAACGAACCGAAGGACAACGAGATCAAGCAGGACTCGCCGATCAACCTCGGCGCGGTGTTCAAGGTGACCGATTCGATCGATCTCAGTGCGGCGTGGGAACGTGGCAACACCGCGATGTTCGGTGTGACTTTCCACACCAACTTCGTCAGCCGCAAGGCGCCCGCCAAAACCTACGACCCCACGCCGGAACCGCTGCCGGCAAAAGCGCCGACCAAGACAATGGAGCAGGTCGACTGGGCTGACGTGTCCAAACGCTTGCAGCAGAATGCCGGTTACAAGGTCGAGCGCATCAGCCAGCGTGATTCCGAGCTGATCGTCTATGGCGAGCAGCAGCGTTATTTCCATTCGTCCAAGGCCGTCGGGCGGGCGAGCCGGATTCTTGATAACAGCGTCAACGACGACATCGACTGGTTCACTGTGGTCAACAAGCGCTACGACCTGCCGCTGGAAGAAACCAGCGTGCCGCGCCAGACCTTTCGCGAGGTGATCAACAACGAAGAGCCGCTGCTGTCGCTGCACCGCACCACCGAGATCAACCCGGCGATGCCGCACAACGAAAAAACCCTCTACACCGAAGCGCCGCAGCATTTCAGTTATGGCGTGGGCTTGGGCTTCAAACAGAACGTCGGCGGCCCTGACGGCTTGCTCTATCAATTCAGTGCCGATGCCGATGCCGAGTATCGCTTCAATCGCAACACCTGGTGGAGTGGCTTGCTCAGCGCGAACCTGGCGAACAACTTCGGCAAATTCAGCTATGACGCGCCGAGCGGTTTGCCCCGTGTGCGCACGGATTTGCGTCAGTACCTGACCACCTCCAATACCACCATGCCGTTATTTCAGGTCAGCCACGCCGAGCAGTTGGATAAAGACCTGTACGGCATGGTCTACGGCGGTTACCTGGAGTCGATGTTTGCCGGTGTCGGCGGTGAAGTGTTGTTCCGTCCGACCGGCGAACGCTGGTCGCTGGGGGCGGACATCAACTGGGTGCGTCAGCGCGATTTCGATCAGGGCTTCGCCTTGCGCGACTACTCGGTGGTGACCGGGCACATCACTGGCTACACCGACCTGCCGTTCGACACGCTGGCCGCGGTCAGTGTCGGTCGTTACCTGGCTGGCGACTGGGGCACGACCGTGGACATTTCGCGGGAGTTCTTCAACGGCGTGCGTGTGGGGGCATGGGCGACGATCACCACGGCCAGCAGCGCCGAATATGGCGAAGGTAGCTTCGACAAAGGTCTCTACCTGTCGATCCCGTTCGACGAGATGATGAGCATGTCGACCATGCGCCGCGCCAACCTGGTCTGGGCCCCGCTGACCCGTGACGGCGGCGCGAGGCTCAATCGCAGCTATCAACTGCACTCGATGACCGATAGCCGGGAAGGGGACATGTTCTATCGCAACTTCGAGAAAATCACTGAGTAAGCGCTGGCCTCCCAAGCCCGACACAAAACCATTGCAGGAGTGAGCTTGCTCGCGATAGCGTCCGGTCAGTTGACATCTTGATGCCTGACACACCGCTTTCGCTGGCAAGCCAGCTCCCACAGGGTCTGCGTCACGCCGCAACTCTGGATCCAGCCCCAAAACCTGTGGGAGTGGGCTTGCTCCCGAAGGCGCCGGCACATCCAACATCTCCATTGCCTGACCCACCGCTTTCGTGAGCAAGCTCACTCCCACATTGGCTATCTGTCTCAGCGAAAATTACTGCTCAACCCCAAAACCCTGTGGGAGCGGGCTTGCTCGCGAAGGCATTGGCACATTCAACATCGCCATTGCCTGGCCCACCGCTTTCGTGAGCAAGCTCACTCCCACATCGCCTGACCTACCGCTTCCGTGAGCAGGGTTCGTACCTGTACTCGGGACCGGTTTACCCAAATCCCGCCCACAAAAAAGGGGACTTTCGTCCCCTTGCGACCCGAAGCACTGTGCCTCAGTAAATATCCTTCGACAGCAATGTAAATGGCGTCTTCACCAGAATCTTCAGATCCAGCCACAACGACCAGCTGTTGATGTACTGCAGGTCAATCTCGACGCGCTTCTGCATTTTGTCCAGGGTGTCAGTCTCACCACGGCAACCGCTGATTTGCGCAAGCCCGGTGATGCCCGGTTTAATCCGGTGGCGCGCCATGTACGCGAGGATTTTCCCCGAGTAATAGTTGTTGTGTGCAACCGCATGAGGGCGCGGGCCGACCAAAGCCATGTGCCCTTGCAGCACGTTGAACAGTTGCGGCAACTCGTCCAGCGACGTGCGGCGGATGAAGCGGCCGACAGCGGTGATACGCGAGTCATTACGGCTGGCTTGTTTCACTTCGCGGTCATCGTGAACACGCATCGAGCGAAACTTCCAGACCTTGATCACCTTGCCGTTCCAGCCATGCCGATCCTGCTTGAAGAACACCGGGCCGGGCGAGTTGATCTTCACCGCCAGGGCGATCAGCAGCAGTATCGGACTCAGCGCGATGATCGCCAGGAACGCCACGGTCTTTTCCACGAGGCTTTTGCTCAACGCCGCGGTCGGACGGCTGGTCAGCGGACTCTCATTGAGATAGATCGCCGGCAGGCCATCCACTACTTTCACCGAGTGATTCAGCAGGGTCAGACTATTCAAGTCCGGAACCCACACCACATCGACGTTGGCGCCTAGCAGATCGACGTACATCGCTTCGATTTTCGCCGCTTCGCACAGCGGCAGGGTGATGTACAAGCGACGGATGTCATGCGCTTCGATCAGTTCCAGCAACTCGTCCTGCGCACCTACGACACGCGGTGCATCCGATGCGAGAAGCGGTGTGTCACCGTTGCTGACCAAACCGATCAGCGGCAGGTTTTCCAATTGGCTGAGTTTTCTCGCCAAGCCCAGTGCCAGTTCGCCGGTACCGACGATCAGGGTCCTGTGCTCGCTTTTCCGCGAACGCTGGTAGTACTTGGAAAACGCATGCAGCGGAGCGTACAGAAACGCCTGACCGAGGAAGCCGTAGACCGCCCAGCTCAGGATCACCTGGCGGGAAAACAACTCATCGGCCTGGCAAACAAAGGCGATGCACGCGAGTGCCGCCATGGTCATCGACCATCCCATGAACAGCCGACCCAGCCCGGTCAGGTAATTGTCACGTTTGCGATAAACGCCGCTAAACGTGTAAGCCGGCACCGATGCCAGAACGGCCAGCGTTGCGCACATACGGTAGTAGAACGCGACCGTCCCGGTGTGCTGCTCGGCGAGTATGAACAACAGCGTTACCACAAAGCCCTGTGCCAGCGCCCATTGGCCCCAAAAGGTCAGTCCCTTGAGGCCCGTGCTTCGATTGATACTGAGAGAAAGATCCATACGATATCCCCAAAAGACGTCCATTCAGGTTTCAACAGTTGAAAACCGACTTGTTATGCAGACTTATTGTTTTTGTTCTAGCGAGTGTCCTGAGGTAACAACGTCGATATGTCGAACTGTCGTCAGTCAATAGACTAAGTTATTGACGGGAAGGGTGTCTGACGAGTTCTAACAAGATGGCACAGTGCCAACTTTTTAATAATTAAATGGCTGAGCTGTTAGAAAAGGTCGTGCAACGGGGGGTGAATAAAGACGGTTGTATTTGTTACTGTTGGAGGGGTGGAGGCAGGTCGCTGGATAGTCAGGGGAGGTGAAGCCAACAGAGTGCTCTTCTTGTTGTTGTAGTCGCACTTTATATCTGTTTGCTTTATTCGGAGTGTCGAAGGTGATTACGCGACGATATCCTGGATGAGGCAATATCCGCGGTTTCTCACAGCACGAAACAGCCGCTCGCCGTTACTGGCGCTTTTAAACTTGTCCTGCAATCGACTCAAGCACATCTCAAGCCCGCGGTATTGCTCTGGTTCGCGGCCGATACTCAGAATCAGGTCGTCGCGACTGACAACTCGATCTTCGTGAGTCAGCATCTTTCTGACCAGAGCTGTCTCTAGACCAGTCAGGCTGATCTCGACACTGTCTTTGACCAATGCACCTTGAGCATTGTCCAGATGCCAGGTTTCGCTGCCGGATACATCGCTTTCAATGGCGGTTGGCATTGCGTTGTTATGTCCAGTCAATGCCGGGATGTTGTGAAAGGGATTGCCTGTTTGCGCGGCCCGCCATTCGGATTCAAGCGTGGCCAGTATGCGCTGGGTGTCATGTTCGATGCTGCGTGCAACATTTTTTCGACTGAGGCTTGGGTAACTGAACTCCATGACCGTTGGGGCGGAAGAGGGCGAAGCAACACCTTCAACAAACATTTGTGCCTGCGATGTGCCAAACGAGTTGAAACGTTCACTGGACAAGATGCTCTCCAGTTCACGCTGCGACGTTGAGCTGTGCGCCACGACAACAAAATATTTTCTTGGGAGGGTTGTACTCGTTTCCATGTCTCTCTCCTAAATACATACCAAAATTGGCTAAAAGATAAATCGGCAGGCGAGCAATGACTTCCTCGGAAGTAATCGATAGGCAGGGTTGGGCCGAATGATGGCCCTCGATAAATTCCACTCGAACTGCTGCTATGTTATGGAGTTTTATTGTTATGGGTCGTGTTGTCGCGCTCATTCAAAAGCATGATTTCTGACAGGCGTGGAGCAGAACTGGAGCTATAGAGTTGCATCAGACGATCCTTCGTTCGTATGCAAAAGGGATTGGCTGCCCGTGAGTCAGGCAGTCGATATCAGGCCCCGCATCAGGCGATAGCCGTAGCCGCGGATGCTCTGAATCGCGTTTGTACCATACATCTCCTTGATTTTTCCACGCAAGCGACTGATTGATTTTTCCAGCGCTCGAGGATCGTAGAAATTGGTGTTGAGGCCCATGATGCCGGCTATTTCATCGTGGCTCAGTATGTGATTACCCGTCTGCGCAAAGGCTTCGAGGATCTTCATTTCGGCAAACGAGATGTCGAGTTTCTTGCTGGTGCTCATCAGGCAGATACGCGTCGGGTCGAGCGTCAAGTTGATGTCACGTTGCCATTCTTCGCTGTTGAAGAACTCTGCCAGCAAGTCGGCACTGTCGTCTGAAAGGGTATTGAGCTTGATACAGGCATCCGCGCCGGCCAGATAATATTTGACCTTGTTGAAGGCGCCACGGCCCGTTATGACGGCGCAGATCAACGGTTTTAAGTTGTCGCTACGCAGGCTTTCGACCAGGGCAAGATTGTGTTCAAGGGCCTGCGGGCTATCGATGACAAGGAAGATGGCGCGATACGAACCCAGGTATTCACTCTGGTTGAAGTTGCCTGTGTATTCGCTGGCTTCAAGCGGTATATCGATTCGCACGTGCGGGGCGACCAGCGCTCTAAAATGTTCAGCCACGCCACGGGTACGACCCAAAGTGAGAACACCAGGTTCGTCATTTGTCGGGCGCGGGCTTCTAGTCGCTAAGTTCCCTGAGAGCATCATGCTTTGACTCGAATTAGTGCTGACATCGGGATGTTAAAGCACCGGTTCTCATCTGTGACTGACAATTGGTAACATTTACGCGGAAATTAGACGTGGCTCGCGAGTTTTCTAACAATAATTAAGCTTTTCAAGCTTTTAGTTGATTTCCGCGAAGCTGTGAACTACTGCTTAGATGATGGCGATATGCAATGGTGCCACTATTCTGAGTCTATTGCGATGGCTTTGTCTATGTCCTTTTGCCATTGAATGGCCATCTGGGAAGAATGTGAGCCAAGTCACACTTTATATCTTTGCTGAAATATTTTTACTACATAGATATAAATTTTTTCTGAGTAGTTCGTCGGCAGACGATTATTAACATGGCTTGAGTGTGGCATTTCATAAGACCTATCCTTCCGGGCCAAAAGAACTACTTGCATGACTTTAGATACTCAACCCCTGAGTGTTATTGCCCGGTCGCTCGCCCTGAGCGCTCTGACGGAGGATTAATGGATTTCTGGACCCTTTTCCAGGTGTTGATATTAGGTGCGGTAGAAGGCCTGACCGAGTTCTTGCCCATCTCAAGCACCGGTCACCAGATTATTGTCGCTGACTTGCTTGAGTTCGGCGGCGAACGCGCGATGGCGTTCAACATCATTATTCAGTTGGGGGCCATTCTTGCGGTTGTCTGGGAATTTCGTCCGAAGATCTTCGAGATCGTCAAAGGCTTGCCGACCGAGCGCAGCGCACAACAGTTCACGATTAACTTGCTGATCGCCTTTTTTCCGGCAGTTATCCTGGGCGTGTTGTTCGCTGACACGATCCACGAATACCTGTTCAACCCGATCACCGTTGCCGTGGCATTGGTCGTGGGCGGCATCGTCATGCTGTGGGCCGAGCAGCGCAGCCATGTCGTAAGCGTCGAGCACGTCGACGACATGCGTTGGTCCGACGCGCTGAAGATCGGTTTCGTACAATGCCTGGCGATGATTCCCGGCACATCGCGCTCCGGCTCAACCATCATTGGCGGCCTGCTTTTCGGTCTGTCGCGCAAAGCCGCTACCGAGTTCTCGTTCTTCCTCGCCATGCCAACCATGGTCGGCGCCGCCGTGTACTCCGGCTACAAATACCGCGACCTGTTCCAGCCCAACGACCTGCCGGTTTTCGCTCTGGGCTTCGTCACCGCGTTTATCTTCGCAATGATTGCCGTGCGCGGCCTGCTCAAGTTCATTGCCAACCACAGCTACGCCGCGTTCGCGTGGTATCGCATCGGGTTTGGCTTGCTGATATTGGCAACGTGGCTGTTTGGCTGGGTGAACTGGACCGCGGCTGCGGCGGCTTGAGGTGCAAGCCAGGCGGCCCAAGCCGCCTGACTGAATGACAGGAGGGCATCAACGCCCTTCGAGCAACGCCGCCGCCTGATCCAGCAGCGCCAGCGGATCCTTGGCCTTGTGGATATCCACCGACAACAACTGGCGGAATTTACGCGCCCCCGGGAACCCGGTGCCCAGGCCCAGCACATGCCGGGTGATGTGATGCATCGCACCACCCGCCAGCAAATGCTCGGCTATATAAGGACGTAGCTGCGCCAACGCCTCGGCGCGGCTGATCACCGGCGCCGGACTGCCGAACAACTGCTGATCGACCTCCGCCAGCAAATACGGATTGTGATAAGCCTCACGCCCCAACATTACACCGTCGAACGTCTGCAAATGCTCATGGCAGGCTTCCAGCGTCTTGATCCCACCATTCAACACAATCTCCAGTTGCGGAAAATCAGCCTTCAATTGCGCCGCCACGTCATAGCGCAATGGCGGAATGTCGCGGTTCTCCTTCGGCGACAAGCCCTCCAGAATCGCAATCCGCGCATGCACGGTAAAACTCGTACACCCGGCATCCCGCACCGTACCGACGAAATCGCACAGCTCGGCATAACTGTCGCGCCCGTTGATCCCGATCCGATGCTTCACCGTCACCGGAATCGAAACCGCATCGCGCATCGCCTTCACACAATCGGCCACCAACTGGGGATGTCCCATCAGACACGCGCCGATCATGTTGTTCTGCACGCGATCGCTTGGGCAGCCGACGTTCAGGTTGACCTCGTCGTAGCCGTGCTCCTGCGCCATGCGGGCGCAGGCAGCGAGATCCAGCGGGACGCTACCGCCCAACTGCAAAGCGAGCGGGTGCTCGGCGTCGTTGTGGCGAAGGAAGCGTTCGTGATCGCCGTTAAGGAGCGCGCCGGTGGTGACCATTTCGGTGTAGAGCAGAGCATTTTTCGACAACAGGCGCAGGAAGTACCGGCAATGGCGGTCCGTCCAATCCATCATCGGCGCCACACTGAAGCGGCGAGACGGCTCGGAACGGATAGGGCTACTGTTTACGGGCGCTTCAGCTTTTTCGAAATTCATTGGTACTGATCTTTTATACAGCGGTTTTTACCCATTTTTCCTTGTTTTCTGAGGTCGGTTGCTACAATGTAGCAAGCGAATTCAGCAATGTAGCAACTGGAAATGGGCACGATCACATCACGCAAGCGCAAGGACAATTCGACTGCCTACACGGCGCAGATACGGATCAATCGAGACGGGCGCACAGTTTATCAGGAAAGCCAAACCTTCGACCGCAAGCAGGTTGCCCAGGCCTGGATCAAACGGCGGGAGACGGAGCTGGCCGAGCCTGGTGCGATTGAGCGCGCTAACCGTAAGGGTGTGACGATCAGGAAGATGATCGAGCAGTACCTGGACGAGTACGAAAAGATCCGGCCGTTGGGTAAGACAAAGAACGCCACACTCAATGCGATCAAAGATACCTGGTTGGGCGACCTTGATGACTCGGCACTGACCAGCCAGAAGCTGGTGGAGTTTGCGCAGTGGCGTATGGGTAAGGAAGGCGGCGGCGTCCAGGCGCAGACGGTTGGCAATGATCTCTCGCACCTAGGCGCAGTGCTATCCGTGGCGAGACCAGCATGGGGCTACGAAGTGGATCCGCTGGCCATGCCTGACGCACGCAAGGTCTTGCGCAAACTAGGTATGGTGAGCAAGAGCAAAGAGCGTAACCGCCGGCCGACGCTCGAGGAGTTGGACAAGCTCATGGCGCATTTCTTCGAAATGCAGGAGCGCCGCAAGGCTCAGATCGACATGCCGAAGGTGATCGCTTTCGCGCTCTTTTCGACACGTCGGCAGGAAGAAATTACAAGGATTCGCTGGGATGATCTCGACGATTCGCGACAGGCTGTACTGGTGCGCGATATGAAGAATCCCGGTCAGAAGATCGGCAATGACGTGTGGTGTCATCTACCGGATGAGGCTTGGGCAATTCTGCAGAGCATGCCCAAGGTCGAACGAGAGATCTTTCCCTACAACGCAAAGTCGGTCTCCGCCTCTTTCACCAGGGCGTGCCCTATGCTCGGCATTGAGGATCTGCATTTCCATGATTTGCGGCATGAAGGGGTGAGCCGGCTGTTTGAAATGGACTGGGATATTCCGAGGGTGTCAAGCGTGTCTGGCCATCGAGATTGGAACTCACTTCGTCGCTACACGCATATGAGAGGTCGCGGGGACATATATAAAAGCTGGGCATATCTTGAGCGAGTCCTGTCGGGCAAGAGGAAGGCAAGAGTTCCCATCTCCTCCCTCACGGTCGATAGTCATGATCAAGTATAAAAAGATTGACATGTTTTCGTTTTGAGGTGATATCGTAATGATGTCATTGAGCTGCGCATCTCGTCTCAAAGTTTGCTGGCGCTGGAGGAAATCTTGCTAAACTGCGAGGTTGGCGGCGCTGTTTATGAGTAACGCCCGTTTTTAGGGGCTTGAGATGGGTCTGAAAGGTAAGCATGAGATGTTGAGTACCAAGGACGCTGCGAAAATTTTCAGCAGCAAAGGTATAAATGATGTTGCTCATGGCGACTTTGATTTTGTATTAAAGGTTGCAAACGCATTTGGTGATGCTTTGGGGGACGTTTTCAGTGTTGAAGACGTATTTCAAGAGTGCTATCGGCGGCTAAAAAGTAGCTATAAGTTTGAGTACTACATAAAGAATATAATCGCCGAGAAAATTTTACTTGGGCGGTACTCCATGAATACGGCAACTCTCTTAAATGAGTTTCGTGTTGGAGAAAGTAAGGCTGATAGTGTGATTCTAAATGGCATTAGCACCTGTTATGAGATTAAGTCTGAGTACGACAGCCTTAATCGGCTAGAGCTTCAGTTATCTTCTTACTTGAAAATATTTGACAAGGTTAACGTTGTCACTACAGAAGCCCACCTTGGCAAGGTTGAGAAGATCGCTCCTGAATCTGTAGGGATATTGCGTTTAGGTAAAAATGATGTATTGACTCCGATTAGACCTGCATTACTTTCTTCAGAGCCCATGGATGTAGATATTCTCATGGCCTCATTGCGGCGTAATGAGTATCTTTCGTTGGTCTATGAGTTGTGTGGGCAGATTCCCGCCTCAACAAATACAGGGATTTATGATGAATGCCGCACGCTCTTGCGTACCGTGGATTCCTCTAAGTTGAGACCGGCATTTTGCCGCATCGTCAAAAAGTCGCGCAAAATCGACAAGGGTTATGTCGAATGTTTGCCAAAAAGTTTATTGGTTGCGGGTATCGAGTATCGCGTTCCGGTCGCCAATAAGGCTCAGTTGCTGCAGAACTTGAAAATACATTTCAGTAAGGAAGCTCTATGTACTACCCCATACTCAAGGCGAAGCGTCACGAACTGAACACTTTATTCGATCTCGCTCCGATTTTGCCTGCAGCGAAATACAGGCCCGTAATTGAGCCAGTGAATGCGAAGTATAAACCACTTATCGCAACCATTGAGCAATTGCACAGTAACTCTGTATCACCTCTTGTAGTGATCAATCCATCGCAGGGGCATTTTGCAAAGAATACCTCTGCTGGCCTTTTTGGTCAGCTGCAGGCGGATCCTAAGTCTGCAAACAAATTTGTTCCCTGTATTAAAGTAAAGGATGCTGCGGATAGTGCAGCACTAAGTTTGCTCGCGTCCTATCCTAATGCCGCCATATACCTAGAGAACGATATCAGTGTCGGCTCTTTAAGTATTTTGAATAGTGCATCTTGTGTGTTGCTTAATCAGCAAAAGGTTGATGACAGTATCGTTGATCAACTGAATAACGTAGTAGTGTATTCGGACAGTTTTGCGAAGAAGAAGCGCAACGCCGACTATACGTCGAAATCCTTTTACTCTGGATTGCATGTTTCTTATAAGAAAAAAAGCAATGTATCTGGATTTGGCGATTTTACTATAATGGGTGAAGAGTATTTAGATTCAGGCGGCCCGGCGTATGTCGTGGCTATACACGTGTCATATATTGATAATGCTGCTCCGAATTCAATGCACGTACATCATTACTGTTCGACGGTTGATGATAAGCTTCCTACGAACGCCGGCAGTAAGTACAAAGAAGCGTTGGTAAAAATGTTTACATTCATCGCTGCCAATCCAACGGTGTATGACAATACATTAGGATTGGGCGAGTTTCGTGCGTCTCATTCTGTGATGCATTTTCCGGGACTGGGGTTGGTCAAGGAAATGTCTATGAAGCATCACATCGAAAGCCTTTGTAATTATATTTAAAAATGTAGGAGGCGTTTATATAACGCCTCCTTGTTATCTAACTGCGGTTCATTAGTTTGTTCTGTTCCGTAGTGGCCAGTTCACGCTGTCGATCGATATAAATTGCCAAGTCGTTTAAGTGGATTCCGAGCGCTGCCTTCTGGGATTTAGTGCCCAGGCGCATTAGCGGGATATCAATATCGCCACTCAGTCTCTTGAGCTTAAACTTCTCCACGGTAAGATGCAGGTAGTCTCGACAGACTACCTCAATCGGGATTACAGCCTGTCCGCTGTATTGAGCCATCAGAAGAAAAAGTGTGTTCATGGTTTTGTCTGCTTTGTCCGTTTTCAGTTTGACTGTAGGCAGGTGTATCAGCAGCGTCGAGTATCTAGTGCATCCAACGCTTCTTGAATTGTGTTTCCATATGCTTTATCACAAGGTTCGTCACTATCCCAATAACGCCAAATGTGACAACCTCCCTCGTACTCCCACGTCAGACATATGCGCTCAGTCTGGATTTTATGAATGAGATCGATTGTTCCTTTACCTTGTGTTGAAGGTTCTTCTTTTATGCTCTTATAGCAGCCATCAATTTTCCCAGTACGATAGCCCGACCAATAAATCAGGCCTGAGAGCAAGAAGAGCGCAATCAACGCGCCTATCTGTATTGCTGTCATATTTTTTACTCCTCATATATCCCGCAGCGGTAAAGTTGGTTGCCCCCCCCTGTTGAGGGGGGGGCTTAAGTTCAGTCAAGCCGCTACCTTCGTTGCTTGGGCGTCGAGATACTCGGCCAGGTTATGCAAGTACACCACCGGCTTTGCACGTGTAGAACAGTGCAGGCGCGTTACTACCAAGGCTATGCGCCCGGCCTTAATCTCAGCTAGCAAGTAACGGTCGGTACGGATGTGTGCGAAGTACTGCTCGCGTACTGCCGACAACGTTGGGCACGGGGTGGTGAACTGTTTACGTAGTTGATCAAGGGTATGGCTCACGCTGCGTTCTCCCCGAACCCCTCCGAAGGGGGCAGCAACTTGAGACGAATTAACTCGGCGAGGCCTTCCTTACTTTTGCCCATTGCAGCCGCGCAGATGTTGCCCTTGGCATCAGCCACCACCGCGCCGAATGGGAACTCAGGCGAGTTGGTCGGCGTAACGTAGGCGACTTGCCCTTCAAGGATCACGTTGTTAACGCAGCGAAATACTTCGGCCAGCTCGGTGCTTAGTACAGGCATGCTTTCCAGCAATTGAATGGCTTCCGTCGAAGCGCCAATGAGCGTTGAGCGACTGACTACCCCCGGGCAGTTCAAGTAGATCGGGATTAGTTTCAGGGCGCCGAGGGCTTGCGTGTAGGCATTGAGGTTGTTTGTTTTCATGCAGCGGCGTCCTTTTTGGTGATGATGATTCCCAGTTTCTTGGCCAGCCATTCAATCCCTTCTTCCTTCACCATCACCACGGAGTAATGACGGCACTTGTTGAGGGATGGAATCAGGGTGCTGCGCGGATCCGAATACAGATAGCCGCGATCACGGTGCTGGCTGGCTAGATCGCCACTGCTGTTGAGAATGCCCAGCTCGCGCACCCTGGCGCGGAAGGCGCGGGGCTTGAGTCCGAGCAATGCGGCTGTTTCGTCCAGGGTGCGGTTCGTCATTGTGCGATCCTCAGACGACTGCTGCGCGTGTGTGTAGCGTGTCCACAATCTCGTTGAGATTGATTTGAAGGGCTTCAATGGTCCCGTCATTCGGTAGGAACCAGTCGCCCTCGGTACCCCAGATGCCGCCTTCGCTACGATGCGGCGCCACGGCATCTGCTGCGGTGCGCTGGATATGGATCACAATTCCGCCGCGCTGGCGGATGAATGACGCTTCATTCTCGAATCGCAGGTCGCTGACTACGAAGCCGCGAGCGGTGTCGTAGGTACGGGCCATTAGGTCGAGATTTTGCGAAGCCAGTAGCAGCCATAACTCGGGGTGCACTTTGTCACGGCCCCACTCGGTGCCGAGTGTCTGCATCAGGTAGCGTGGAGAGCGACCCAGCCACGGTAGAACTCGTTCCTTTTGCTCTCCTTCGAAATCGCACGGACTCAAGTTGAGGATATTCATCAAGCCGTCACGGAGCGGGTCGGCGAATGCGTAGGACTGGAACCCATGATGGTTGACCAGATGCTGCGCGGCTGTGTCTTTGCCAGAACGAGCAACGCCAGCGAGGCCTATTAATAGAGGCTTCATGCTGCATCACCCCCGAATGGTTCGGGTTTGTGAGCGACGACATTTGCTTTCGAAGGTGCCAAGCGAGTGCCCGGCGGCGTGACAATTACCAGTAGGCCGGTGTGCTTTTGAATCGCTTCAACGGCTGCTGGGCTAGTGCAAGCTGCTGGGTGTATGTACACCGGGCAGCGAGTGTTGCTGTGCTGTGTGGTTCGCATGATCGTACTCTTTGGTGAGAGATTTACGATGCAAACGATACAAATACGTATTGATTGAGTCAATACGTATTTGAATTGATTTTTGCTTGTACCAAAAAAAACCCGCATCGCTCAGACTGTGTGAAAACGCAATCTGCCCCGGTTAAATACAAATGCCCCGACTTGTCGGGGCATTTGTATTTCTGAAAA
>NZ_JABWQS010000025.1:0-93022 GCF_014268545.1 Pseudomonas sp. SWRI81 | reverse complement strand
GGCACGAACATACTCAGTTGCGTTTTGACTTCGGTCTGGTCGACGGTTTCAACCCACACGTTTTGCCCGGTGCCCCAATAGAGGGTCAATGTGTCGCCAACCGCCATGTTCCCCCACGGACCCGCCTGGCACAGCAGACCATAAAGTGGAAAATTGCCCAACGCGGCCGCGATGTTGATGCCCCAGATTTTCACAGGAGTTTGCGCTACCGGGCCGGTGCGACCAGGAATCACGAGTTCCGCGAGGACGAGGGGCTTGCTGGGGCTGGACATGGCGTTGACTCCGTGGGCAAAGGCGACGGAGTGAGTTAACGCGTAATGGTGGGCTTGCGCACCTGTCAGATCTGACAGGTGCAGGCCTGAATCCGACGGGTGGTGCGGAGTTCAAGTGGTACCTGTCAACGAGCGTGGTAATTGAACGTTAGCTTTCGCGACCAAGCTCGCTCCCACATTGGATCCTGATCGGACTCAAAAACCTGTGGTCACTGGAGGTCGGTCGAAGGCTGCCTGACAGGCAATACAGCGCCCCAGCGGTGTAAGACCCGCCTGCATTTCATGGGCATGGTTCCAAGTGGTGAAAATCGATACTGGAAAAAACCATTTGCGTTCAATCAGGGTAAATCCCATGACCGGCGAAATTTTCGTGGCCTACGATTGAGATATGACAGCGGTTAACAAAAGGGACGCTTATTCAGCGCATGCCAAACACGTTTCGCTGAAGATATTCCCAGCTAAAAAAACAAAAGATCGCAGCCTTGCGCTGGGATCTTTTGCTTTATCTGGTCACTGCGCCGTCAGAATCTGCCCGGGCTTGATTACGCCGAAGGCGAGCCTCGAACCCACCATGTACCGCGCCCCCCGAAACATCTTGAGCCCGCCGACATCCACCTTGTCTTCCTCCGTATACATACACACCACCACACTACCTGGCGAAGCGATGACGGGCATTTTCAGATGGCCTAGCATCAGGTTAAGCGCCCAGTTGAACGAGATGATCGGCAAATTTTCGATTTGAATCTTGCCGCTTCCATTCTTCAACCGGAAGTCCTGGCGTGCGGTGATGCGCAGTTTGCCTCCGCCGGGTTCAAACGCCGGCTCGCCATAACGCACTTCCAACTCCGCCCCTATCCCCCACTGGTTCATATAATAAGCTGGCGAAGCGAACACCTTGAACAACGCCTCACTGTCGTGAATGTTCCCGGCGTGACGGAACAGGTAGTTGTAGGAATAGTGGTAAGCGATACCGTCCAGTTCAGGCCTGATGGCGTTGATCGGATTGTTCAGGTAGCCAGGGATATAGGAATTAGCCATTTTTTCAAAATGGCGGAAGTCCAGGCCAAGGTCGAAGGTAACCTCGTAATAGATCGAACTCTCCTTGGGGTTGTCCTGTAACAGCCCTGAAACATACTCCAGCGTCATTCCTTCGAGTTTTTTGTAGGTGCGGTCTACCATGATCGTGGTCTCGGTGCCCCGGGGTTATTCCCGCGTCTATGGCAGCGCGACACAAGACTGCTGTCTACTGTCAGATCTAACAGGTAGCGAAGCCTTTCAGACAAACGGCACGTCAGGAATCACGCCGCAAATCCGGCGGAATCGGCAAATCATCCTTCAGCGGATCCGGGCGTTTGCCCTTGCCAGCGCGGTGCTGGCGGATCTGGTAGACGTAGGCCAGCACCTGAGCAACCGCCAGGTACAGCCCGCCGGGAATTTCTTCGTCGAGTTCGGTGGAGTAGTAGATCGAACGCGCCAGCGCTGGCGACTCGAGGAGCATGACGTTGTTGGCGACGGCGATTTCACGAATCTTCAACGCTAGAAAATCGCTGCCCTTGGCCAGCAGCATCGGCGCGCCGCCCTTCTCTGCGTCGTACTTGAGCGCCACGGCGTAGTGGGTCGGGTTGGTGATGACCACGTCGGCATCAGGGATTGCCGCCATCATGCGGCGCTGGGACATTTCGCGCTGGGTCTGGCGAATGCGCTGTTTGACCTCTGGCCGACCTTCCTGATCCTTGTGCTCGTCACGCACTTCCTGCTTGGTCATTTTGAGCTTTTTCATGCTCTCCCAGATCTGCACCGGCACATCCACCGCGGCGATGATGATCAGGCCGCAGGCCAGCCACAGCGAACTCCAGCCGACCAGCACGACGCTGTGAATGATCGCCTGTTCCAGCGGTTCATGGGCGATCCGCAATAGGTCATCGACGTCTGCCGACAACACCATCAAGGCCACTGACAGGGTAATCAGAAATTTGGCCAGCGCCTTCAGCAACTCGACCACGGCCTTGAACGAAAACATCCGCTTGAGGCCTGCCGCCGGGTTCATCCGGCTGAATTTGGGCGCCAGGGAGCTGGCGGCGAACAGCCAGCCACCCAAAGAAATCGGCCCAATCAGCGCGGCCAGCAACAAGGTGATCATGATCGGCTGAATCGCCAGCAGGGCGATCAGGCCCGACTGCAACAAAAACCGGCCCATGGCGCCCTGATCCATGACCACTTCGCGGGACAGATTGAAGTTCAGGCGCATCAGATCCATCAATTCTTCGGCGAGCATACCGCCGAAGATCAGCAGCGCACCGGCACCGGCCATCATCACCGCAAGGGTGTTGAGCTCTTTGGAGCGGGCAATTTCACCCTTCTCACGGGAGTCCTTTTTTCGTTTCTCCGTGGGGTCTTCTGTTTTGTCCTGACCGCTTTCGCTCTCTGCCATGACTCAGCGCGCCCGTGCCAGTTCGCGTAGCAACTGCAAGGCCTCAGTGGCCAGCGGTTGATACTGGTTGAGAATGTCCGCCAAACCGACCCAGACAATAAACAGCCCGAGCACCAGGGTCAGCGGAAAGCCGATGGAGAAAATGTTCAACTGCGGCGCCGCCCGGGTCATCACACCAAAGGCGATGTTGACCACCAGCAGCGCGGTCACTGCCGGCAACACCAGCAACAGTGCAGCCCCCAGAATCCAGCCGAGCTTGCCGGCCAGCTCCCAGTAATGCGCGGTCATCAAGCCGCTGCCTACTGGCAGCGTGGTGAAGCTTTCGGTGAGGACTTCGAACACCACCAGATGGCCGTTCATCGACAGGAACAGCAACGTCACCAGCATGGTGAAGAACTGCCCGATCACCGCCACCGAGACGCCGTTGGCCGGGTCGACCATCGAGGCGAAGCCCATGCCCATCTGGATCGCGACAATCTGCCCGGCCACCGCGAACGCCTGGAAAAACAGCTGCAGGGAAAAACCGAGCACCGCGCCAACCAGAATCTGCTCGGCAATCAGCAGCAAGCCGCTGAGATCAAGAGGGCTGACGGCCGGCATCGGCGGCAACCCCGGGACAATCACAACGGTGATCGCCACGGCAAAATACAGGCGCACCCGCCGCGGAATCAGGGTTGTGCCGAACACCGGCATGACCATCAGCATCGACGCCACACGAAACAGCGGCAGCATGAACGTCGCCACCCAGGTGCTGATCTGGGTGTCGGTCAGCTGAAGCAGCGACTGCATGGCTTAGCCGATGACCAGCGGAATGTTTTTGTACAGGTCGATGATGTACTCCATGAACGTCTGCACGATCCACGGACCACCGACGATCAGGGTCACCAGCATCACCAGCAGACGCGGCAAGAAGCTCAAGGTCTGTTCGTTGATCTGCGTGGCGGCCTGGAACATGGCGACCAGCAGACCGACGAGCAGGCTCGGCACCACCAGAATCGCGACCATCAACGTGGTCAGCCACAGCGCTTCACGAAAGATATCGACCGCGACTTCCGGCGTCATGGCGAGACACCTCCAAAACTGCTGGCCAGCGTGCCGATGATCAGCGCCCAGCCATCGACCAGCACGAACAGCATGATCTTGAACGGCAGCGAAATGATCAGCGGCGAGAGCATCATCATACCCATGGCCATCAGCACGCTCGCCACGACCAGGTCAATGATCAGGAACGGGATGAAGATCATGAAGCCGATCTGGAACGCGGTTTTCAGCTCGGAGGTGACAAACGCAGGCACCAGAATCGTCAGCGGCGCCTGATCAGGCGTGGCGATATCGGTACGCTTGGACAGGCGCATGAACAGCTCGAGATCGCTGGTGCGGGTCTGCGCCAGCATGAAGTCCTTGATCGGCACCTGAGCCTTTTCCACTGCCTGCTGGGCCGTCAGCGTTTCCGCCAGGTACGGCTGCAACGCGTCTTTGTTCACCCGGTCGAACACCGGCGCCATGATGAACATCGTCAGGAACAGCGCCATGCCGGTGAGGATCTGGTTCGACGGCGTCTGTTGCAGGCCGAGGGCCTGTCGCAGGATCGAAAAGACAATAATGATCCGCGTGAAACTGGTCATCAGGATGACCGCCGCTGGAATGAAGCTCAGCGCGGTCATGATCAGCAGGATCTGCAGGCTGACCGAATACTCTTGCGCGCCGTCGGCGTTGGTGCCCAGCGTGATCGCCGGAATCGACAACGGATCGGCGGCGAACGCCAGTGGCGCGGCCAGCAACAGGGCCAGCGTCAGGACGATGCGGAGCGCAGCCATTACTTCTTATCCTTCTGATCCTTGCCGAGAATCTTCAGCAACTGCTGGGCGAATTCCGGCGTGGCTTTTTCGCTGTTATCGGGCACTTCGACTGGCTCTTTGAGCACATGCAGCGCGGTGATGGTGCCGGGGCTGAGGCCGAGCAGAATCTGCTCGTTGCCGACCTGTACCAGCAGCAGGCGATCGCGCGGGCCCAGCGCGCGGGAGCCGATCAGTTCGATCACCTGACCCTTGCCCGCCGGCCCCGCCTGCTGGACCCGGCGCAGCAGCCAGGCGAGGAAGAAGATCAACCCCACCACCAGCAGCAAGCCGAACACCAGTTGCGTCAATTGCCCGGCCACGCCGCTGTTGACCATTGGCGCCGCCGCGACAGGCGCGGCGGCGGTGGCGCTCGGCTCGGCGGCCAGCACGCTCAAGGGCAGTGCCAGCAGCGCCCAGAGAAACCGTTTCACTCAGCGCAGCTTCTTGATGCGTTCGCTTGGGCTGATCACGTCGGTCAGGCGGATGCCGAACTTCTCGTTGACTACCACCACTTCGCCGTGTGCGATCAGCGTGCCGTTGACCAGCACGTCGAGCGGCTCACCGGCCAGACGATCAAGCTCGATCACCGAACCCTGGTTGAGTTGCAGCAGGTTGCGGATGTTGATGTCGGTGCTGCCCACTTCCATGGAAATGGACACAGGAATGTCCAGGATGACGTCCAGGTTCGGACCGTCCAGCGTCACCGGATCGTGGTTCTTCGGCACGCTGCCGAACTCTTCCATCGGCAGACGGTTGGAGCTCGACACGCCGGCATCGGCGGCCAGCAGTGCATCGATGTCGGCCTGACCGGCGTCACCGGTCTCTTCCAGGGCAGCAGCCCATTCATCGGCCAGTGCCTGATCGTCCTGGGCGTTCATATCGTCGTTCATCATGTGTCCTCGGCGGGCAACAATTCAGTTAAATACGGGGGTGAAAACGCCGCCTCAGCGACGCTCGATCGGCTCGATCACCTGCAACGCGAGGTTGCCTTTGTGCGAGCCCATCTTGACCTTGAAGGCCGGTACGCCGTTGGCGCGCATGATCATGTCTTCCGGCATTTCCACCGGGATCACATCGCCCGGCTGCATGTGCAGGATGTCGCGCAGTTTCAACTGGCGGCGAGCCACGGTGGCGCCAATCGGCACGTCGACATCGAGCACGTCCTGACGCAGGGCGTTGACCCAGCGCTCGTCCTGATCGTCGAGGTCCGACTGGAAACCGGCGTCGAGCATCTCGCGCACTGGTTCGATCATCGAGTACGGCATGGTCACGTGCAAATCACCGCCACCGCCATCGAGTTCGATGTGGAAAGTCGATACGACAATCGCTTCGCTCGGGCCGACGATGTTGGCCATGGCCGGGTTCACTTCCGAGTTGATGTACTCGAAATTGACTTCCATGATCGCCTGCCAGGCTTCTTTCAGGTCGACAAACGCTTGCTCCAGCACCATGCGCACCACGCGCAGTTCGGTCGGGGTGAATTCACGCCCTTCGATCTTGGCGTGACGGCCGTCGCCACCGAAGAAGTTGTCCACCAGTTTGAACACCAGTTTGGCGTCGAGGATGAACAGCGCGGTGCCGCGCAGCGGTTTGATCTTGACCAGGTTGAGGCTGGTCGGCACGTACAGCGAGTGCACGTATTCGCCGAACTTCATTACCTGCACGCCACCGACAGCAACGTCTGCCGAGCGACGCAGCATGTTGAACATGCTGATGCGGGTGTAACGGGCAAAACGCTCGTTGATCATTTCCAGGGTCGGCATGCGTCCACGGACGATGCGATCCTGGCTGGTCAGGTCGTAGCTTTTGACACTGCCGGGTTCGGCAGCGTTATCGGTCTGTACCAGACCATCGTCGACGCCATGCAACAGCGCATCGATTTCATCCTGGGACAGCAGATCCTGCACGGCCATGTCGTGTTCCTACTGCAGTACGAAATTAGTGAAAAGCAACTGTTCGATCACCACTTTGCCCAGCTCTTTCTGCGCCACTTCCTGAACGCTGGCGGTGGCCTTCTGGCGCAACATTTCCTGACCGACCGGGGTCGCCAGTGTGGCGAAATCCTGGCCGGAGAAGAGCATCACCAGGTTATTGCGGATCACCGGCATGTGCACTTTGAGCGCTTCCAGATCGGCCTGGTTACGCGCCAGCATGGTGATACTCACCTGCATGTAGCGCTGACGGCCATTCTGGTTGTAGTTGGCAACGAAGGCCGGCGCCATTGGCTCGAAGATCGCCGGTTGCTTGCCGACCGGCGCGGCATCGGCCGCCTCGGCGGGCTTGCTCTGGGCGCTGTGCATGAAGAACCAGGTCGCCCCCACGGATGCACCAATGGCCACCAGCAACGCCAGCACGATCACGATGATCAGCTTGAGTTTGCCTTTGGTTGCGGGGTCTTTTACTGCTGCAGCTTCGCTCTTCGCCATGCCAATAATCCGTCACTAATCGGGGGTTTCACAGTCGCACGGCAAGGCAAGAGCAAGTGTTATGCCAGAAGTGTCAGCGCTATCTGAACGGTGCCACAAAACCAATGTGGGAGCGGGCTTGCTCGCGAAAGCGCTGTGACAGACAACATCAATGTTGAATGTGACATCGCATTCGCGGGCAAGCCCGCTCCCACAGGGGGTACAGCGTCGTGTCAGGCGTAATAGTCGACCGCGCTGCTGCCAATCACGCTTGTGGTTTGAGCAGCCACTTCAGCCACGGTCGCCGGGGTCAATTCTTCGTCTGCCGAATCCAGACGCCCACCAGCCGCGCGGGCGCGGCCCTGCTGACCCTGTTGCGCCTGTTCCTGGCCCTGCCAGCCACGATTCTGATCAGACACGTTGACGTCGACCTGGCCCATGCCCTGCTGGGTGAACATCTCGCGCAAGCGGTGCATTTGCCCGTCGAGGGCTTCGCGCACACTCGGATGCGCACTCATGAACGTCACTTGGGTCTGCTGATCCGGGACCATGTTCACACGGATATCCAGACGGCCCAGTTCAGCGGGCTGCAACTGAATGTCGGCGGCTTTGAGGTTGACGCTGGACAGGTACATGACGCGGTTGACCACTTCCTCGGTCCAGCCGCTCTGGTGCATGGCGATCGGTTGGTTCACCGGCAGCGCATTCGCGGTTTTCGGTGTCGCGGCCTGGGTCAGCGCTGCCAGACGGTTGGCGAAGTCGTCGACGCGGGTGTCGCTGGTGGCTGCTTTCAAATCTTTCAGGCCATCGTCGATCAGTCCGCTGAAAGCCTTTTCGCCGCCCTGGCTGGTGCTGTCCTTGTCGGCCTGTACGTCAAGCATGCTGGCCATGCCGGCGGCAAAGTTCTGTGCCGAGGTCAATTCGCCATCGGCCTGAGCCTGGGCAGGGGATGCTTTGGGTTGCGCCTGGCTGGCGGCGGAAATGTGCCCGCCCTGCTCCATCGCCATGCGCACGGCCGGCAATGAATCGAGTGGGTCGGCCGAGGGGTCGAATTCGCTGTCGGTCGGCGCCGGATCTTTGACCATGCCCGGTAAGACCGCCAGCGCAGGGGCTTCGGTTTCCGGCTGGGCTGGCGTTGCGACTACCGGCGCTTGCACGACAGGTGTCGCCACCAGCGGTTGAACGACTTGCACCAACGCAGGGTCAAGCGCCGGGTCTACAGGCGCGGCATCCACCACAGGGGTCTGCACAGTTTCTGCGGCAGCGTCATCGGGAACCGTCTCGCCGTCGCTGGCAACCGGTTTTTCGGCAGGCAACGCTTTGCCGCTATCGGCAACCGTCGGCTCAGGCGCGGCAGCGTTATCGTTGCCGACATCCTTTTTGCCGCTGTTGTCAGCGGCCTTGTCACGTGCCGGTTTGACTGAACTGTCAGGGTTCACGGCAGGCTTGGCCGGCGCCTGATCGGCAAACACCTTTGCGAAGCTGGAAGCCTTGTCCCCGGCATCTGCGGCCACTGTCGACGTTTTGGCAGAGGCGGCTTGCGCCTTGGCCTGGGCGGCGGTCTGAAGAAGAATGTTAGGGGTCGCAGGCATGACACGGTCTCCGCTGCACTGGGATCGTAGGTACAGTTACGGAAGATGGCTGCAAGTGCCGGGCCAGTTTAGCCCGGCGCTTGAGAAAAGTGCCGGACGGCGGCGCTTAGTGGGTGTGGGTGTGGTGTTTTTCGTCTTCGTACACAGAGCGCACGTCAGAAAATTCCTTGTGGATGTCGGCGACCAGTTGAGCGAGTGCTTGCGGATTTTTGTCTTTGGCGTTCGACTCCAGCTCCTGGCACAACGCAGCCAGCCAAACCGCACCCATGTTGCTGGCACTGCCCTTGAAGCTATGGGCGATATCGGACAAGGCTTTGGCGCTGGTGGTGCCCTGTAACTCCTGCAGGCGGCTTTCCGAATCCGCCAGAAAGGTTTCCAGCAACTCCTGATAGCCGTCTTCCATCACCTCACGCAAGGTGTCGAGGACGTCGCGGTCTACATGTGGGTCAGTCACTTGCTCACTCCTTGATCAAGAATGGGCGGATTATGCCTCAATCTCCCAGAAAAACTCCACGCGAGCACTACGACCTTGGTCCGACCACCGGGCGTTATGCCCTAATTGGCGTACCAGACTGAGTCCGCGCCCCGACAAACGGACAGCGTCCAGCGGTCGCTCCATGACCTGATCCACATCGAAGCCTTTGCCGCTGTCTTCGACCCGGACGACCAGACGTCCGCCCTCGCCCAGCGGCTCAACCTGCAGATGCACGCGGACGAAACCGTCCTGCAGAGCCTGTAGCCGTTCGTTGCGCAATTCGTAGTAACGGGCGAAACCCGACGCATCGCGCTTGAGACTGGAATCCAGCCCCAACACACCGTGCTCCAATGCATTGGAATACAACTCGGCGAGCACGCTGTACAACGCGCCGCTCTGCGCGCGCAGTCCATGTACCTCCTGCAGCAATTGCAGGAGAAACGGTAACGGATTGAAACGCTTGAGCGTAGCGCCGCGAAATTCGAAGCTGACCGACCAGTCCAGCGGGCACGACTGGCCGCTGTCGGAATACATCGGCGCCGAGCCTTGCGCCTGCGCCGATTCGAGCAGGCTGACTTCAACCATGCTGACATCGTCGCGCGCCTGCCCGCGAAAATCGCGCAGGGCTTGTTCAATGTCCTCGAACAGCCGGTCTGGCTCTCGATTAGCGGCAAAAACCTGCTGCAAGCGCTCGACGCCGAACAACTGATCGTTGGCATCGCTGGTATCGATCACCCCGTCGGACAACAGAAATACCCGATCTCCGACCGCCATCGAATGCACTTGAGTGCGGTCGTCGAACGCCTGCGGACTCAACACCCCCAACGGCAAATGGCGCGCGGCCAGCGGTTCGCGCTCGCCAGTGGCAAGGCGGTGCAGATACCCGTCGGGCATGCCGCCGTTCCACACCTCCACCGAGCGCCGCTCGGAACTCAGGCACAGCAAAGTCGCGCAGCAGAACATGTCTACCGGCAGGATGCGCTTGAGCTTGGCGTTCATCTCGCGCAACGTTTCGGCCAGGCCGTAGCCCTTGGCGGTCATGCCATAAAACACTTCGGCCAGCGGCATCGCGCCAACCGCCGCCGGCAAGCCATGCCCGGTGAAGTCGCCAAGCATGACGTGCATGTCGCCGGCCGGCGTGTAGGCCGCCAGCAGCAGATCGCCGTTGAACAGCGCGTAGGGCGATTGCAGGTAACGGATGTTCGGCGCGCTCAGGCAACCGGAATGCGCGACCTTGTCGAACACTGCCTTGGCCACGC
Source organism: Pseudomonas sp. SWRI81 (assembly GCF_014268545.1). NCBI lineage: Bacteria > Pseudomonadati > Pseudomonadota > Gammaproteobacteria > Pseudomonadales > Pseudomonadaceae > Pseudomonas > Pseudomonas sp. SWRI81. The sequence continues at coordinate 82,750 of NZ_JABWQS010000025.1, read as the reverse complement.
GCTGTTCGTTGAGCAGGTAATCGTGATGTCGGGCGATCTGGTCGCGTTGTTCCAGCACCGTCGCCTGCAAACGGCGCAAGCGATCCATCGCCTTGATTTTGGCGGCCAGGATCACCTGGTTATACGGCTTCGCCAGAAAGTCGTCGCCACCCGCCTCCAGGCAACGGGCCAGCGCCTCGCTTTCGGTCAACGAGGTGAGAAAGATGATCGGTACCAGCGCTTCCCCTGCCAGTGCCTTGATCTGCCGGGCGGCCTCGAAACCGTCCATCACCGGCATCATCGCGTCCATGAGTACCAGATCGGGCTGCTGCTGGCGAAAAACCGCAACGGCTTGCGCGCCATCAGCCGCGGTCAGCACTTCATGGCCCTGGCGACGGACGATCGTCGACAGCAGCAACCGGTCGGCCGCGCTGTCTTCCGCGATCAGGATCGTCAGCGGCTCAAGCGCCTGCATGGCCGTCAACTGATGTCGAACAGTTTGTCGAAATTGGAGATCGCGAGGATTTTCTTCACGTCGGAGCTGCTGTTGACGACGCGGATGTCCGCGTCGTCGCCGCCCGCGTGGTCACGCAGCAGAAGCAACATGCCCAGCGCGGAGCTGTCGAGGTAGGTGGCTTCTTTCAGATCGACCACAATGGATTCGGGTTTCGTATTGAGTTTTTCATACGACTCGCGAAATTCCTGGTGGCGACCGAAATCGAAGCGCCCTTTGATCGCGATTGTCAGCTTGTGACCATCTGGCGACACTTCTGTAACGACTGACATTGACTGGCTTCCTTGTCATTGACGAACCTGTACAAGGTTTAGCATCTGGATAGGGATGGGGCAAGGCGCAACGCTGGAACAAATGTGGGGGAAGTGTGGGAGCGAGCCTGCTCGCGAAGGCGTCATGTCAGTCAACATTTGCATCAATGGGTCGAATGCCTTCGCAAGCAGGCTCGCTCCCACAGGAGATTTGGGTGAAGGCTAGAACGCATCACGCCGTGGCAAGCGCTGCGACAGTTCATCGAGCAGCTTCTGCTCACGCTTGTCTTCGAGGCGTTGCGCCTCGTCGCGATAGCGCTGGACCAGCTTGCGCAGGCCTTCGACGCGAGCGAAGGCCTGTTGCCAGGCTTCGCGGGCCTTGTCCAGATTGTTCTGGTGCCAGACCAGACTCTGACGCTGTTGATCAACCGCGGTGTCGAGTTGCGCCAGAAAGCCCTGAAAGCCGAGCAACCACTGCCCTGACACGCCGGTGCTGCCGCGCACGATCCATTGCTGCGAATAATCCAGACGAAAGGCATTGAGGTCGGCCAGTTTGCTTTCAGCAACCTTCACCTGCCCCTGAAAATAGGCGAGGCGCTGCACGGCGGTTTTCTCGGCCTTCTCGGCCATGTCCACCACCGGTGCCAGGCGCGCGGCGCGGCTGACGGCCATGAGCGGTTACCCGCCTGCCGCGGGGGCGAACAGGGTTTCGAGATAAGCCTGGCTTTCGCCCATGTTGATTTTGTCGTTGAGGCCCTGGCGCTGATACCTGACCAACTGCGGTTGCAGGGAAATCGCCAGATCGGTCTCGCGATCGCCGCCAGCGACGTAGGCGCCGACGCTGATCAGGTCGCGGCTCTGCTGATAGCGCGACCACAATTGCTTGAAATACTGCGCGCGCTGCATGTGCTCGGCCGAAACCACCGCCGGCATCACCCGGCTGATCGACGCTTCAATATCGATCGCTGGATAGTGCCCTTCTTCGGCCAGACGCCGGGACAGCACAATGTGGCCATCGAGCACGCCCCGCGCCGAGTCGGCAATCGGGTCCTGCTGGTCATCGCCCTCGGACAACACCGTGTAGAACGCCGTGATCGAACCACCGCCCCTCTCGGCATTACCGGCGCGCTCGACCAGTTTCGGCAGTTTGGCGAATACCGACGGCGGATAGCCCTTGGTCGCAGGCGGCTCGCCAATAGCCAGGGCGATTTCCCGCTGGGCCTGGGCGAAACGCGTCAGCGAATCCATCAGCAGCAAAACGTTCTTGCCCTTGTCGCGGAAATACTCGGCGATGCGCGTGCAGTACATCGCCGCGCGCATACGCATCAGTGGTGCATCGTCCGCCGGCGAGGCGACCACGACCGAACGCTTGAGGCCTTCTTCGCCGAGGATGTGTTCGATGAATTCTTTAACTTCGCGACCGCGTTCGCCGATCAGGCCGACGACGATAATGTCGGCCTCGGTGAAGCGCGTCATCATGCCCAGCAACACCGATTTACCGACACCGGTACCGGCGAAAAGACCCAGACGCTGACCACGGCCGACCGTCAGCAAACCGTTGATGCAGCGGATGCCGACGTCCAGCGGCACGCTGATCGGGTCACGGTTGAGCGGGTTGATTGTCGGGCCATCCATCGGCACCCAGTCTTCGGCCTTCATGCCGCCCTTGCCGTCCAGCGCACGACCGGCGCCATCGAGTACGCGGCCGAGCATGCTCATGCCCATCGGCAGGCGCCCGGTATCGGCCAGCGGCACCACACGGGCACCGGGAGCGATGCCGGCGACACTGCCGACCGGCATCAGAAAGACTTTGCTGCCAGAAAAACCCATGACTTCCGCTTCCACCTGGGACGGGTGGTAGCTGTCGTCATTGATCACCATGCAGCGGGTGCCCATGGCGGCGCGCAGGCCTTCAGCCTCAAGGGTCAGGCCGACCATGCGCAGCAGACGGCCTTCGAGAATCGGCGCACCGGCAATCTCGGTGGCCTCGGCATAGGTGCTCAGGCGCTTGGCAAAGCTGGTGCGTTCAAGGCGCATCGCTGGCGTCCGCGCGCGGCTCGTCAGGGTCGACAGCCGCTGGGGTGTCCTCAGGGATTTCCAGGCTCAAGTCAGGCGCTGCGGGGTGCAGAGCCTGCTCGTGCAACTGGTCGAACAGTTTCGCCATAACCTGCGTCACCCGCGATTCAACGCTGGCGTCGATGCGGCTGTGCTCGGTTTCAACCCGGCAACCGCCCGGCAACAAGGACTCGTCTTCGACGATGCGCCAGCTTTCTTCATGGCGTTCGCGCAGGGCTTTGACCTGAGCGAAGTCCTGCGGGTTGACGTACAGGCGCACGTTTTCAACGCCCAGCGGCAACAGTTTGAGGGCGTCACGCATGACGTGTTCGATCTGGGTCGAATCGATGGCCAGTTCGCGCTTGATCACTTGTTTGGCGATGTGTTGCACGAGGTCGACCAGCGACTTTTCAATCTGGGTGTCTTGTTCGGCGATCGGTTCGAACAGGTTGGCCATCAGCAGCTCAAGGCTGGCGATTTTCGCCGCCAGCGCTGTTTCAGCTTCCTGACGTACCTTGAGCGTGGTGCTGTGAAAACCTTCTTTCTCGCCGATGGCAAAGCCCTCGTTGTAAGCCTCCTGACGGATGCTTTCGAGTTCTTCCAGAGTCAGTGGCTGGACTTCTTCCAGCGGCACTTCCTCCATTTCCGGCGGTTCGGGTTCCGGCTCAGGCTCGGGTTCCGGTTTCGGCGGATCGAAACTGGGCATTGCCCAGGATTCGAAGCCACGAACATCGCGGGCGCGGATCAGATCCGTCACAGACTCGTCAGGCTTGTCCATGGGCTTAGATCATTTCCTCGCCACCCTTGCCACCGAGCACGATTTCGCCGGCTTCGGCCATACGACGGGCAATGGTGAGGATTTCCTTCTGCGCGGTTTCGACGTCGCTGACGCGCACCGGGCCTTTGGCCTCGAGGTCGTCGCGCAACAGTTCGGCAGCACGCTTGGACATGTTCTTGAAGATCTTCTCCTTGACGCCTTCGTCCGACCCCTTGAGGGCCAGCACCAGCACGTCGGAAGACACTTCGCGCAACAGCGCCTGAATACCGCGGTCGTCGACGTCGGCGAGGTTGTTGAACACGAACATGAGGTCTTCGATCTGACCGGACAGGTCTTCGTCGACTTCGCGGATCGAGTCCATGAGCTGGCCTTCGATCGAACTGTCGAGGAAGTTCATGATGTCGGCCGCACGCTTGATGCCACCCAGGGTGGTGCGCGAGGCGTTCGAGTTGCCGGAGAACTGCTTCTCGAGAATCTGGTTGAGTTCTTTCAAGGCTGCCGGTTGCACGGTGTTCAACGACGAAACGCGCAGAATGATGTCCAGACGCACTTTGTGGTCGAAGTTGCCGAGCACTTCACCGGCCTGATCCGGGTCGAGGTACGCGACCACGATCGCCTGGATCTGCGGGTGTTCGTAACGGATGACGTCGGCCACCGCGCGCGGCTCCATCCATTTCAGGCTGTCGAGGCCGCTGGTGTTGCCGCCGAGCAGGATGCGGTCGATCAGGCCATTGGCCTTGTCCTCGCCCAGGGCCTGGGTGAGCATCTTGCGCACGTAGTCGTCGGAACCGACACCGAGGCTGGTCTGGTCGCCGACGATGTCGACGAATTCGCTCATCACCTGCTCGACCTGCTCGCGGTGGACGTTACCCATCTGCGCCATGGCTACGCCGACGCGCTGGACTTCTTTCGGGCCCATGTGGCGCAGCACTTGCGCAGCATCGGTCGACCCCAGGGACAGCAGCAGAATCGCGGCTTTGTCGACCTTGGTCAGTTTGACGGCGGCGGCTCGGTTATCACTCATCTGCGTTAATCCACTCTTTCACGACCTGAGCCACGCGACCCGGGTCTTCAGCTACCAGACTCTTGATTGCATTCAGTTGCGCGTCATAACCCTCGCTCGGGCTCGGCAACAGAATGCTCTGCGGACCACCGAGGCTCACGCGGTCGTTGGACAGTTCGCCATCCAGGCCGCCCATGCCACCGAGTTCCACGTCGCTGCCCAGACCGGCCAGCTCCTTGCCTTTGCCGCCACCGGTGATGTTGTTGAGCACCGGACGCAGCACACCAAACACCAGCACGAGGATGAACAGCACACCCAGCACTTGTTTGACGATGTCCCAGAACCAAGGCTGGGAGTAGAACGGAATATCGGCAATCACTTCGCCGCGCTCGGCGGAGAACGGCATGTTGATCACGCTGACACTGTCGCCACGGCTGGCGTCGAAACCGACGGCGTCCTGCACCAGACGAGTGAAGCGCGCCAATTCGTCGGCGCTCCACGGCGCACGGCTGGTTTCACCGTTGGCAGGGTTGATCTTGACCTGATCGTCGACCACCACCGACACCGACAGACGATTGAGGCGGCCCTGTTGTTGTTTGGTGTGGCTGATCGAACGGTCGAGTTCGAAGTTCTTGGTCGATTGCAGACGCTTGTCGGCCGGGTACGGCGCGAGCATCGGCTGGCCGGTGGCCGGGTCCATGATCTGCTGACCGTTCGCGTCAACCAGCGGTTGGCCCGGTTGAATCATGCCGGCCGGTGCGGCGGTGCCACCAGTGGTTTGCGGCGCCGAGGCCGGCGACGGTGGCTGGTTGCTCAAGGCACCCGGCACACCTTGCGGGCCATTGCTGGCGGTGCGTTGTTCATTGACCGACTGTTCGCTGCGCAACGCCGGTTGATCCGGGTTGAACTGCTCGGCAGTCGATTCAACGGCGCTGAAATCGACGTCGGCCGAGACTTCAGCCTTGTAGCGATCGTTGCCCAGTACCGGTTGCAGAATGTTGTGCACGCGCTGGGTGAGCATGCTTTCCATGCGGCGGCTGTAATCGAACTGCTTGCCGGCCATGGTCATTTCGGAATTCTCCGCCTGATCGGAGAGCAGGTTGCCCTTCTGATCGACGACGGTGATCTGCGATTTGCTCAGCTCGGGTACGGAGGTTGCCACCAGGTTGATGATCGCCACCACCTGACCCGGCTCCAGCGAACGCCCGCTGTACAGCTCGACCAGCACCGAGGCGCTTGGCTTGCGCTCGTCACGGACAAACACCGAACTTTTTGGAATCGCCAGGTGCACACGGGCACCCTTAACGTTGTTCAGGCTGGAAATGGTCCGCGCCAGTTCGCCTTCGAGGCCGCGACGATAACGGGTCGCTTCCATGAACTGGCTGGTGCCCAGACCTTGTTCCTTGTCGAGGATTTCGAAACCGATGTTGCCGTCGCTGGGAGTGACACCAGCGGCCGCGAGTTTCATCCGCGCACGGGACAGGTCGTCGGCCTTGACCAGCAAGGCGCCAGAATTGGGTTCTACGTTGTAAGGAATGTCAGCGGCGGCCAGGGTTTCCATGACCTGCTTAGCGTCCAGGCCGGCGAGGCTGCCGTACAGGGGACGGTAATCCGGCTGCTGCGACCACAGCACCACGGCAAAGCCAATCGCCACGCTCGCCGCCAGACCGACCAACAGGCCGACCTGACGCAGCACGGTCATCTGGGAAAGGTTTTCCAGAAAGGACAGGCCGAACAGCGGCGGTTTGCCGTCGATCGGGGTGGCCTTGGCCGGAACGTTATCAGCGACTGCTTCTGCCATGACTTATTTCGCCCTTAAACCGGCATCTGCATGATGTCTTGGTAAGCCTGAACCAGCTTGTTGCGCACCTGGGTCAGAGCCTGGAACGACACGCTGGCTTTTTGCGAAGCGACCATCACGTCCGTCAGGTCGACGCCGCTCTTGCCGATTTCGAAAGCGTTGGCCAGTTGAGTCGAGGCCTGCTGGGTATCGCTGACTTTATTGATCGCCTGACCGAGCATGTCGGAAAAGCTGCTGCCCGCCAGTTCAGGGACAGCGGCAGTCGATTTACGCGCAGACATGGCATCCACTTTCATGGCCTGCATGTCCATCATCAACCGATTAAATTCAATACCTTGGCTCATGGTCTACTCTCTTGGGCGGCCCGCAATTTTTTGACACTCACTCGGCGGGTACACAGGTATTAGCAACAAGGGTGCCAGCTCATGGGCACCCTTCCTAGAAAAGCATTCTGAATGTTTTGCAGGAGCGCTCAGGTGGCGAACAGATAGCCTTCGACATCCATTCCGGCATCGCGCATTTGCGCCAGTTTGTAGCGCAGGGTGCGCGGGCTGATGCCGAGCTTTTCTGCCGCTTCCTTGCGCCGGCCACGCTCGGCGCGCAGGGTGTCGATGATCATCTGAAACTCCCGGCGGCGCAGGTCATCGCCCAGGGCGCCGGCCGAATCCACGTCGATTTGCACTTCGCGAATCGCCGGCGCCGCGACCGGCAAAGGAGCGAATGTCACCGCACCGGCCAAGCAGAAATCCTGTGGCTGAATCAAACCGCCCTGCTGCAAGATCAGCGCGCGCTGGATGGCGTTGTCCAGCTCACGCACATTACCCGGCCACGGATAAGCGGTCAGGCAAGCTTGCGCTTCGGGCGACAGCTTCGCCGCTGCGTGCTTCATTTTATTGACGTGTTTGGCCAACAACTTTTCCGCCAGCGGCAGGATATCGGCAGTGCGCTCGCGAAGTGGACGCCAGGCCAGGGGGAAAACCGACAAGCGGTAAAACAGGTCTTCACGGAAGCGCCCCGCCGCCACTTCGCCGGCCAGATCGCGGTTGGTCGTTGCGACCACGCGGATATCCAGGCTGATCGGCTTGCGTGCGCCGACCCGCTCCACTTCCCGCTCCTGCAACACACGCAGCAGCTTGGCTTGCAGGCCCAAGGGCATTTCGGAAATTTCATCGAGCAGAATCGTGCCGCCTTCGGCCTGTTCGAACTTGCCGGCCTGTGAAGCGATGGCACCGGTGAACGAACCTTTCTCGTGACCGAACAACGTCGCTTCGAGCATGTTGTCTGGGATCGCGGCGCAGTTAATCGCGATAAAGGGCTGACTGGCCCGCGGCGATTGCTGGTGGATATAGCGCGCCAGCACCTCTTTACCGGTGCCGGATTCGCCGGAGATCAATACGGTCGAGTCACTGCGCGCAACCCGCGCCGCCAGCTCCAGCAACTGCGCGCTGGCAGGTTCGACCGCCACCGGGCCGTCGTCTGCGCTCGCACCGAGGCTACCCAACGCATGCCGCGCAACGAGGTCGAGCAACGCTTTGGGTTCGAACGGCTTGACCAGATAATCCGCCGCGCCCTGGCGCATCGCATCGACCGCACGCTCGACCGCGCCATGGGCGGTCATCAGGAGCACCGGCAACTGCGGCTGTCGCGCACGCAGCAGGGCGAGCAATTGATGACCGTCCATGCCCGGCATATTGACGTCGCTGACCACCAGGCTGAACGCTTCTTGCGCGACCGCCGTCAACGCCTCCTCAGCGCTACCGACCGCCTGATAATCATGGCCGGCGAGCAGCAGCGTATCGGCCAGCGCTTCGCGCAGAGAACGGTCATCCTCGACCAACAACACCTTGATGCCCATGAGGTTTATTCAGCTCCCTGTGCGGCGGAAAACAGCGGCAGGATGACCTGCGCACATGTGCCGCGTCCGACCCGCGAACGCAGCAGCAATTCTCCCTGATGCGCCCGGGCCACTGCCTTGACCACGGTCAGGCCAAGGCCCGTACCAGTGACTTTGGTGGTAAAAAAAGGCTCGCCGAGGCGCGCCAAAACGGTCGGTTCGATGCCACTGCCGCTATCGCTGACGCACAGGCGCAGCGTGTTATCGCGGGTGTAGCAATGCACTTTCAGACGTACATCTGCGGCGCTGGCTTGAATCGCGTTTTCAATCAGATTCAGCAGCGCGCCGACCAGTGTGTCACGGTTGCACAGCAACTCACCGGTATAGCTGTCGCACTGCCAGCGAATCGGCAAATCCTGCACATGGGTCAGCGCCGCGGCTTGCAGCGATTGCATCAAGGCATGAGGTGTAAGGCGGTCGGTCAGCGGCAACTCGCCGCGAGCGAATACCAACATGTCGCGTACTTGATGCTCCAGCTCATGCAGACGCTCCTTGAGGCGTCCGGCGAAACGCTGCTGGGTTTCCACCGGCAATTGCTGCTCAGTCAAATGACTGGCGTAGAGCAACGCGGCGGACAGCGGCGTGCGTATCTGGTGCGCCAGCGAGGCAACCATGCGCCCCAGCGAGGACAAGCGCTCGTGGCGCGCCAGTTGATCTTGCAGATGACGGGTTTCTGTCAGGTCGTTGAGCAGCACCAATTGCCCCGGTTCGGCATCCAGCGAGCGGGTGGCAATCGACAGGCGCCGACCGTTTTTCAGAGAAATTTCGTGACCGTCGTCTTCACGCGGCGCGAAGCAGCGAGCGATCACCTGACGCCACAACTCGCCTACCAGCGGCAAGCCGAGCAAATCGATGGCGGCCGGATTGGCTTCGCGCACGATGCCGCGACCGTCCAGCACAATGACGCCGCCGGGCAACAGATCAAGGAGGTTTTGCAAACGATTGGCCAAGCGCTCTTTTTCTGCCAGCTCCTGCATGCGCTGGGCGCTGACCACTTCCAGCTCACCCTTGAGCTCGGTGACCCGCGCTTCCAGCAGGCTGTAGGAGTCGGTCAACTGGCTGGACATCTGGTTGAACAGCGCGAACGCCTGCTCAAGTCCCTGACGGCTTGCCTGCTCCACGGATGAGGGTTGCCCCACGATGTTGGAGGCAGAAGAGATCTGGGCGACTTGGGGCATTGTGCTCTCTCGCTTGGCTGACCGTCAGTGAAACGGAACGTTGCGAGGGATGTAGCAATACCCGTGCCTAAAAAAAACGGCTTATAAATGAAGGCGTTGAAAAACAGGCGTCAATCATCCGCCTGTTCGTCTCCTCCGGCCCGGCTCATGCCGTACTTGCGCATCTTCTCCACCAGGGTGGTGCGACGGATGCGCAGACGCTCGGCAGCACGGGCAACAATGCCATTGGCATCGTCCAGCGCCTGCTGAATCAGGCCCTGTTCCAGACCACCGAGGTAGTCCTTGAGGTCCAGGCCTTCCGGCGGTAGCAGCGCGTTGGCGCCGAAATCCGGAGTGTGGCCGTTGATCGCCACACGCTCTTCGAGGTCGCTGCGCAGGCTGTCGACCATTTGCTCGTCTTCGTCGTCGACGTAGCGGAATTTCTTCGGCAACTCGACCACACCGATCACCCCGTACGGGTGCATGATCGCCATGCGCTCGACCAGGTTGGCCAGCTCACGCACGTTACCCGGCCAGCCGTGACGACACAGCGACATGATCGCGGCCGAGTTGAAACGGATCGAACCGCGCTTTTCGTGTTCCATGCGCGAGATCAGCTCGTTCATCAGCAACGGGATGTCTTCGACGCGCTCACGCAGCGGTGCCATCTCGATCGGGAACACATTCAGGCGATAGTAGAGGTCTTCGCGGAAACTGCCAATCTCGATCATGCTTTCGAGATTCTTGTGGGTCGCGGCGATGATGCGCACGTCAACGCTCTGGGTCTTGTTGCTGCCCACCCGCTCGAAGGTGCGCTCCTGCAACACGCGCAGCAGCTTGACCTGCATCGGCAGCGGCATGTCGCCGATTTCGTCGAGGAACAGCGTACCGCCGTTGGCCAACTCGAAGCGGCCGGCACGGCTGGTGATCGCCCCCGTGAAGGCACCCTTCTCGTGGCCGAACAATTCGCTTTCGAGCAGCTCTGCCGGAATCGCTCCGCAGTTGACCGGCACAAACGGCGCATCACGGCGCTTGGAGTGGTAATGCAGGTTGCGCGCGACCACTTCCTTGCCCGTGCCGGACTCACCGAGGATCAGCACGCTGGCGTCGGTATCGGCCACTTGCTGCATCATCTGACGCACGTGCTGGATCGCACGGCTGGTGCCGACGAGACTGCGGAATAAATTAGGTTCGCGATGACGGCCGCGCTCGCGGGCCTGGTCGTACATCTCGCGATAGACCTGGGCACGGTGCAACGAATCGAGCAATTTGCTGTAGCTGGGCGGCATTTCCAGGGTCGAAAGCACCCGGCGACGCTGGTCTTCAGGCAGGTCAACGGAAGAATTATCGCCCATCAACAAAACCGGAAGGAACTCATCCCAGGTTGCGAGTGTCTTTAGCAAGCCCAAAAGTGCACCAGGAGCATTCACGGTCCCGATCAGTACACAAATGACTTCACGACTAGACGACAAAGAGCCGACTGCCTGCTGCCAGTCATGGCTGCCGCAGGGTAAATTTTCTTCGCCAAGAAAATTTAATATCACCGCCAGGTCGCGGCGGCGGACGCTATCGTCATCGATCAGCAGAATTTTGGTTTCACGCCACATGCAATAGCAACTTCCCTAGTCAACTCAATGCCCGAAATCAGGGGCAAGCGAGACGCTTGCAGGACACCATGTGCCTGTAGACGCCTTAAATCTGGAAACAGCCACTAGTTAAGTCAAAAAACCGTGCACAGTCAAATTTATGGCGCATATGCCTGGATTAACTGGGGGTTAATTAACCAAACAGATGGTAAACCTTTGCCGCTTTCTGCGCCTGGGTGATCTGCGACATCTCGTTGGCTATCGCCTGCCGCTCACCCATCGCCACCTCAAGAAGCTCCTTGTAAACGAACAGCAGCTCTTCGAGGTTGTCGCGCAAGGCGACTTCGTCCAGCGCAGCTTCCGCCATGACGTCTTCCATGCAGGAACGGCAAGCCAGATCCAGCTCACCAATAGCTTCCCAGTTGCGTTCGGCCAGCGCACTGACCAGCGCCTCACGGGTATCGGCGATTCGCTGCAATACAAGACTCATGGTGATCTCCTTCAGAACTGCGGAGCCGGCACAGGTGCAATGGCATCCCAGCCTTCTTTTACCGTTGTCAGCAGGCCCGCCACCTCATCGAGGATACGCGGATCGCTGCTGATGTTCGCCTCGGCGAGGCGCTTCATCATGTAGATATACAGACCATCCAGATCGGCCAGCGCCTCTGCATTGTTTTCCAGGTCGAGGCCTTCACGCAGGCCACTGACGATACCGATGGCCTTGCTGATCGATGTGCACTTGGCGGGAATGTCCTTACGCTCGATGGCGCCTTTGGCCTGAGCGATACGCGCCAGACCACCTTCCATCAACATTTGCACCAGGCGGTGCGGGCTCGCTTCGGATGTCTGGGCGTGTGCGCCGACTTTCTGGTACTGCCGAAGGGCTAACATCGGATTCATGTTCTACCTCATTGCCACAATGACTCGTCTAACCAGTGTATCGCCAACGAGTCACAGAACTTTAGATCAAAAGACAAAAACCCGGCGCACGCCGATAAAGCGTAGCCGGGTTTTTGTCGTTACTACTTGTTACTTCGCAGACTGCTGAGCATTCAGCGAGCTGAAGAACGACGTGATGTTGCTCGCCGTCGCCTTCATTTGCCCCACGAGCAAGTCCATGGCGTTGTACTTGGCGGTCAAGGTTGCCGTCAGGTTGGCAACGCGCAGATCCAGCGCCACCTGCTGCTTTTGCAGGCTCGATGTCAGATTGGTCAGGTTGGAGCTGCGCTGATCGAGCAGACCGCCTGTCTTGACGTACGGATCAACCGCCGCGCTCATGCGCGCCAATAAACCATTCTTGGCGTCGGTGCCGCTGAACAGCTGCTGAACCTGGCCGGCCATGCCCGGCGTTTCCATACGCTTGTTGAACACCGCGGTGTCGAGCGTCAGCAAACCGGTCTTGTTGTCGGTCAGCACGCCCATCTGCGACAGCACGGACAATTGGCCTTGCCCGCCAGCCCCCGGATCGGTCAGCTGGGCACGGATATCAGCCATCAGCGAACGTGGCAGAGCGTCACCGGTAAACGCGGCAGACACGGTCAGATTACCGTCGGCATCCGCTGTAGCCTTGGACAGCGTATCGACCGTTTTCTTCAGCGTGTTATAGGAATCGATGAAGGTCTGCAGCGATGTCTGGATCCCGGCGGTATTAGTCGCGACCGACACAGTCGCCGGCGTTGGCACACCGCCCACGACAGGGCTCGCGGTGACCAGATTCAGGGTCATGCCGCTGATTGCACCGGTCACGGCATTGGTCTTGCTCGTAACGGCCAGGCCGTCAATGGTCAGGCTAGCATCCATGGCCAGGTTACCGACGGCTCCGGACGCGCCTGGCGCCGGGCTGTCGCCCATCTTCTGGGTGCCGTCGATTTCCAGGCCGGCGATGCCGCTGACCTTCAAATCCATGCCGGCGCCCGTCTTGTTCGAGCTCAGCACCAGACGCGAAGACCCGGTACTGTCAGTCACGATGTTCGCGGAAATACCGTTGCTGGCCTGTGCGGTGTTGATCGCATCACGCGTGGACTGCAACGTTGCATTGGCCGGAATCTCGACATTGTAATCAGTGCCATTCTGACTGATTTTCAGAGTACCACTCGGAATGGCACTGGCGGCCCCGCCGGCAAAGGCGGCACTGGCAACTTTCGAGCCGGTGGCCAGGTTTTTCACGACGACGCTGTAAGTACCCGGTACGGCGGTTTTATCCGAGGTAGCACCGACCACCGTTGGCGTGTCAGACGTTGCGGTAAAACCGGCAAACGCCGGGCTTGAGGCCTTGTTCAGATCGGCCATAGCCTTTTGATAAGCCGCCAGCGCGCTTTTCAGCGAACCGACGCCGGAAATTTTCAGGCTGTTGGTTTTGGTCGCGGTATCGATCTGCGTCTGCTTGGCAGACTTGTCGGCGTTGACCAGCGCGGTCACGATCGCGCCGATGTCCAGGCCGGAACCCAGTCCGGAACCCGGTAGAATTGGACTTGCCATGTGCATCTCCCTTCAGATTGTTGCCATTCTTTTGACCGTTACAGGCGTCTTGGGAACGAGCAAACACTATTCATGCCATTTATCAGACTTTGGCGTCGAACAACACGTGGCTTGCATTGGCAAGACTGTCCGCCAGTTTGAGGGCTTCGGCGGAGGGAATCTGCCGAACGACCTCACCCGTCTCGCTTGCGATCACCTTGACGATGACCTTTCCGGAGTGCTCATCGATAGAGAACTCCAGGTTGCGCTTGATCGATTGGACGAACTTCTCGATCTCCTGCACAGCCAGTTTCAACTTGGCGTCATCCGTACCCTGACGTTTACGGTCAGCGACCGGAGCATCGGCCTGCGTAACTTTTGGTGTCTCTGACGGCTTGTCAGCAACCGGTATCGCTGCCTTGGGAGCCGGATAAGACACGTTAAGCTTTACGCTCATGTCCATGCCCATCACCTCCTAACGTAAAAAAGCGAGAGAGCACGACAAGCGCACTCCCCCGCTCAAACTCATTCCGAATTACTGAAGCAGCTTCAGTACAGCGGAAGGCAGTTGGTTGGCTTGAGCCAGAACCGAAGTGGAAGCTTGCTGCAGGGTTTGCTGCTTGGTCAGGTTAGCAGTTTCTGCGGCGAAGTCGGTGTCCTGTACACGACCCTGAGCAGCGGTGGTGTTTTCAGTGATGTTCTGCAGGTTGGAGATGGTGCTGGTCAGACGGTTTTGCGAAGCACCCAGGCTGGCGCGGGTTGCACCGATGTTAGCGATAGCTGCGTCGATTGCAGTGATCGCGCTGTCGATGGCAACAGCAGCGTCAGAAGGGCTGGCACCGGTCAGAGCCAGAGTGCCGCTACCTACCGACAGGCTTACTGCGTCAAACTTGCCGCTCAGTACCAGGTCGATGTGGTTAGCCGAACCGGTGTTTGCACCCACTTGCAGGGTCACAGTACCAGCCGAACCGTCCAGCAGGTTTTTGCCGTTCAGGTTGGTCGAAGCCGAGATACGGGTGATCTCGTCGGACATCTGAGCGAATTCAGCGTTGGTAGCGGTCTGGTCAGCAGTGCCGTTGGTACCGTTACGGGCTTTAACAGCCAGTTCACGCATACGCTGCAGGATGTCGGTAGTAGCTTGCAGAGCGCCTTCAGCGGTCTGGGCAACGGAGATACCGTCGTTGGCGTTCTGGATGGCCTGGGTGTTACCGCGGATCTGCGAAGACATACGGTTGGAGATCTGCAGGCCAGCGGCGTCGTCTTTGGCGCTGTTGATTTTCAGGCCGGAAGACAGGCGCTGCATCGAAGTGGACAGAGCGTCGGAAGCGCGGTTCAGGTTCTTCTGAACGTTCAACGATGTGGTGTTGGTGTTTACTGTTAAAGCCATGACGAATTCCTCGTTGGTTGGGTACTGCGGCTTCCGGCCCTGGCAACCGCCGGGTATGGCCTAGAGAACCTTCGTAATAGTTATCGTCGGGTTTGCAGGTTGCTTGAGGGCTTTTTGAAAAAAATTTGCCATCACCCTGCCACCCCCGAGAAAACAAAGACTTAGCAGCACGTCCACCGTGAAAAAATGACGTCATAAAACCGGCTGTAGCGCGAAGCCGCGGGCCAGCGCCATGGAGCGCTTCAGCTCTGCACGCTTTCCAGCAATTCAACCAGCTCGTATTCCATAGAATCGGCCAGACTCAACCAGTCCTGACGCTCCTGACATTCGAGCATTTGCATCAGCACTTGTGCCCATGCCTGCTGAACATCTACAGATGAAGAGGACAGACATTGCTGGGCCTGTTCGAACACATCGACCATCGTCAGTGCCGCTTCGACGTCACGCCCCAGGCGAAACAAAGCCGCGCATTGGCGGCACTGATCCTGACTCTGCCTCAGCGCACTCATTGCATGAACTCCGGATTGAAGGAAGCCCCGGCGATCAACGCACCGGCGCGGCTGCTGTTGAAAAATTCGACATGGGGATTCGCGGCAATATAACGCTCCAGTACGCACAGATAACCGCGAAAATTCAGCTGAGTGCTGACCCGCTGGCCATGGCCGTCACGCACCCAGTGCCGCGCCTGATTCACCGGTGGCCCCAGATCGCCATCGTCCCAGCCGGCGTGGGTCTTGTTCATCGGGAAGGCAAAGTCAGCACCAAACAGGGTGATGCGCGCGGCACCCATTTTTACCGCCAGATCCACCGCCGGGTGAATCACGCTGCCGCCGACGTGCAACTGGCCTCGCGGATATTGCTCGCGCAAGTGCGCGTAGATCGGGCTTGCGCAATAGCCGCCGTAGCGTTTGCCTTTCCACGCGTTCAATACCGTCGGATCACTCATCGGCAGATACACCAGCGGGATGCCGTCGGACTCTTCAAAAGGCAGATGACGGAAACTGATGCGCTGGTCGATGCTCACCACCAGGTCCGGCGCAATACCGTGTTCGCGCAAGGGGCGATAAGCGGTGTCCACGCAAATGAACAACGGTCGCTCCGCCCGCTGGCGGATCGCTGCCAGACGTTCGAAATGTTGCTCCAGGCTCGGCCCGGTCGCAATCACATAGACCTCCCGGCCGGTGCAAGTGCCGAACAGCTGCGCCACATCTGCATCGCCGAGCAACACCGGCAGGCATTCTTGCAAACGCTGCTGAATGGCCGGTGACTGCGCATCGAATTCGCGGTTATTGAATGTCAGGTGGATTTCATTGACCAGCCGATCACGGACCTTCGCATTGAAGTCGTCGGCCAGCAGCAGCTCGGCGGGCAAAGCAAAAAACGGCGTGAACAGGTCCGGGTGATCACCGGCATAGAACAACTCGACGCGCGGATCGTCCAGCCACTGGCGCTGATCGAGCAGCTGCAGCACCAGCGCGAACAACGCGCCGTTGAGGATGTGCACGTACAGCCGTTGCAGTCCTGCGCGCTCCAGGAGCAGGCCGGGCAAATCGCCGAGGCCGGTGCCATAGACGTGCAGTTGCGCTTTATCGGGCAGGCTCGCCGCCTGAATTTGCGCTTCATGAAGACGGTCGTGGCGGCTGGTGAGTTGAATGCCGCCAACGCTCAGCGTCGAGCCCAGCCCTTGCACCAGTTCGGCCTGGACGGCCGCGCTGTCTTCAGCCATCAGTCGCTCGAACAGCGCAGGCCAGCGCCGTTGCAACACCTCGGCATTGGCTTGGAAAAACTCGCTCATGGCGCCCCGCGCTCCTTTCAGGCAAAAAAATAGCGTTCAAGGTTAACCTTGAACGCTATTTTTGTATCCGTGGTTTTTAACCCTGCTTACGGACGATAGATGATCGCCGAGCCCCACGACAGGCCGACGCCGAAACCGCTCAGCGCAATGCGCTGCCAGTCGGAGTCGAGCACGTGTTTTTCCAGCAGCAGCGGGATGCTCGACGACACGGTATTGCCGGTCTCGACCATGTCCTTGATGAACTTCTCCGGCTCGCCTTCGAAACGCCGCGCCACGGCATCGACAATTGCCGCGCTGCCCTGGTGGATGCAGAACGCGTCGATGTCATCGGCTTTGAGGCCAGAATCATCGAGCAGCTCGTGCAAGTGCGCCGGGACTTTCAGCAAAGCGAAGTTGAAGACCTGACGACCGTTCATGAAGAACACGCCGTTGCTGACCTTCAAGTGCGGAGCGCCGGAGCCGTCCGTACCGAACTTGGCCTTGCCCAGCGCCCACGTCGGTTTTTCGCCCATCCACGTTGCGGTGGCGGCATCGCCAAACAGCATGGTGGTGTTGCGGTCTTCCGGGTCAACGATTTTCGAATACGGGTCAGCGGTGATCAGCAAGCCATTCTTCAGGCCGGCGGCTTCCATGAAGCCCTTGATCGCGTAGATGCCGTAGACATAACCGGAGCAGCCCAGGGAAATGTCGAACGCTGCAACGTTGGTCGGCAGGCCGAGTTTGTCCTGAACGATGGCTGCGGTGTGCGGCAGGCCTTCTTCGTCACCGTTCTGGGTGACGACGATCAGCGCGTCGATCGATTCACGTTTCAGTTCAGGGTTGCTGGCAAACAGCGCATTGGCCGCTTCCACGCACAGATCGGAGGTTTCCTGCTCAGCGTCTTTGCGCGGCAGGAACGCCGAACCGATCTTGCCAAGGATGAATTCTTCATCCTTCTCGAATTTTGCACCTTGTGCGTAATTGTCCACGCCGGCTACAGGAACGTAGCTCGCAATGCTTTTTATGCCAATCATTACGGCTTCCCAATAAAAAACAGCCCAAAACCACCGCTCGCAAGGATTCGAGGGGCGCCGACAAACAGAAAACGGCCGCCATAACGGGCAGCCACGGGAAGCGCAAAGGGCTATCACTGGAACCGCAAAACGGGCCAGGCGCCATCTCCCCGGTCAATACAATACAGTGAAGATGCGCGTTATGACTCGCAGGTCACGCTATTTTGCCGAATCGATGGCAGATTGGCCTATTCGACCAGCGACCAGTCCAGCGGCGTGCCGCGCTTGATCGCGGTGCGTGCATGGCGACCGAGGACAGCTTCGGCGTGCTTGGGCGGCAGGCCGAGACCGGGGCGGATGGCGCGCAGATTGTCTGCGGTGAAGGGCTCACCGGCCGCCATATCAGCGGTGACGTACAGCGAGCGGCGATAGACCAGCGACTTGCGCTCGGCCTCGGTGACACCGTAATGCACCTGCCCGAGCGCCTGCCAGGCACGCTCGGTTTCGACGACCAGACTGGCCATTTCCGCAGGTTCCAGGGAAAAGCTGGCATCCACGCCACCGGCCGAACGGTCGAGGGTGAAGTGCTTTTCCACGACTGTCGCCCCCAGCGCCACCGCCGCCACCGACACGCCAACGCCCATTGAGTGATCCGAGAGCCCCACCTCACAGCCAAACAGCTCGCGCAGATGCGGAATCGTGCGCACGTTGCTGTTGAGCGGAGTCGCCGGATAGGTGCTGGTGCACTTGAGCAGAACCAGATCCTTGCACCCGGCCTCGCGGGCGGCGCGCACGGTTTCATCGAGTTCGGCGATGCTGGCCATGCCGGTGGAAATGATCAGCGGTTTGCCAGTAGCCGCCACACGACGTATCAGCGGCAGATCGGTGTTTTCAAAACTGGCGATCTTGTACGCCGGCACATCGAGGCTTTCGAGAAAATCCACTGCGCTGTCATCGAACGGCGTCGAGAATGCGAGCATCCCCAGCTCTTTGGCGCGGGCGAAAATCGGCGCGTGCCACTCCCACGGCGTGTGGGCTTTTTCATAGAGATCGTAGAGCGACGTCCCGGCCCACAGACTGCCCGGATCCTTGATGAAGAACTCGCCTTCAGCCAGATCCAGGGTCATGGTTTCGGCGGTGTAAGTCTGTAATTTCAAGGCATGCGCGCCGGCCTTGGCCGCAGCCTCGACAATCTGCAGAGCGACGTCGAGGGACTGGTTATGGTTACCACTCATCTCGGCAATGATGAACGGCGGCGCATCGGCACCGATCGTGTGGTGACCAATCTTGAAACTAGGCATGCGGGTGATCCTTCAAAACTCGGGTGAACGCGCAGGTCTCTTGAGTAAACCCGGCGTCGCGAAAAACTTTCATCGAAGACTGATTGGCCGGCACGACCCGGGCGCTGATGAGCGTCAGTTGCGGCCAATGTCTAACCACGAACGCCTCGCCACGGCTCAGCAACGCCCGGCCCCAGCCGAGGCCGAAACGCCCTTGCAGCAGATAGATCGAAACTTCGGCTTCGAACCCGCGCAAGTCGTAGCGCAGCACCCCGACCGGGCCGTCGTCCGCCTCGGCAATCAGCAGCAGCCGCTGCGGATTGCGCACACTCGCCGTCAGCCAGTTCACGTGTTGCGGCCAGTCGATGACGCCGGTTTCCAGTGACCAACGTCGCACTGGCTCGGCATTGCGCCCATCGAACAACAACTGCGCATCGTCCAGCGTTGCCGGGCGCAGCTTGAGCACCGCGCCAGCCAGTGCCGCCGCCACCCGTTCGGCACCGCGTCCGTCGACCAATTGCCGCGAGCGTTCGGCCAGACTCTGGCGCAGATAAAAATTGTTGGCGACGAAGCCGACCGCATCGCGCAACTGCGCAACGCTGACTTGCTCACGGGCGCCCAGAAAGACGTGCGCACCGGCGGCGGCCATGACTTCACCGTTGGCCTGCTGGTTGTTCGACACAGCGATGCAAATCGTCGGCAAGCCCAGCGCCGCGCGCTCCCAACTGGTGCCGCCGCCGGCGCCGATAAACAGATCCGCCTCAGTCATGCGCTGATGGAAATCGCTGACGAAACTGTGCAGGCGCCAGTTCGGCCGCGTCTCGGCCAACGCCTGCATCTGCGTCCACGCCGGGTTGTCGGCGCCAGCGACGAAATCAACCTGCAATTCAGTGAAATCAGACAGTGCCGACATCGCGTGATGGGTCTGCATCGCCGCATCGAACCCGCCGAAATTCACCAGTACCCGACGCGCCTTCGGCTTGATCTCGATGGCCGCGCAGTTGAACTCCTCACGCAGCATCGCGTAGCGCGGACCGAGCAAGGTGCGACAGCCTTCGGGCAGCAGCGGCGCGTAGTGTTCGCTGAGACCGGACAGGTTCTGATTAAGCAGCAGATCAACGCTGTAGCGCCGGGTGGCCAGATCGTCCACCGCGGCAATTCGGTGCGCCCAGCGTCGCGCGGCGGTTTGCCAGAGGTGATCGAGGCCGTAGTGGTCGGCGATGATCCAGTCGAGCATGGCCTGCCCGTCCAGCAGCAGGCCCAGGGCGTCGATGTCGAACTGCCACGGCAACATCGATTCAATGGCCTGCAGCGGGTCCTCATCGGGATAGCGCTCGGGCAGCGCAAAGGTCTCGAAGCCCTCGGCTTTCAGGGCTTCGAGTCGATGCCCTGGCAAACGCCGACAGGCAAACGCGACGTGACTGCCCTGCCTGCGCAGCACGCGCGCCAGGGTCAGGCAGCGGGCAATGTGACCGCTGCCAATAGTCGGCGAAGCGTCGGCGCGAATCAGCACTCTCATTGCAGTTCTCCGCCGGCCTTGAGCGCGGCGTACAGGTATTCGGCGCGCTTCCAGTCTTGCGGTGTGTCGATGTCTTGCACCAGATACCGCGGCAGAATCACCGGCAGGCTGGCGGGCGAATACAGCACATCACCGCGCAGCCACGCCTCGCTGCGCCCCCAATAAAACTGTCCGGCATCCTGAAACGCCTCGGACAAGTCCTGCGAGCGAGTGTTGCGAAACTCGGGATACAACGCGTGCAAGGCGCCCTGCCCGTCCAGTGTCAACGCCCGTTGCACCGGAAAAGCGAAATCGCAAACGGAGAAGGCAAATGATCGATCCGGATGTCGCTCCAGCAATTCGAAGCCCTGACGCAGATAGCGCGCCTGCAACAGCGGTGCAGTGGCGTAAATGCAGCAAGCGAAATCGAAGGATGGTAACTGCTGCAGTGCGTGCACGATGACCGCCGCAGTGCCGGTGAAGTCATCGGCCAGTGCTGCCGGACGCAAAAACGGCACCTGGGCACCGTGGGCTCGCGCAACGTCGGCAATCTCGACGTCGTCGGTGCTGACCACGACTTGTTCGAACAAGCCCGAATCCAGCGCGGTGCGGATCGAGCGGGCAATCATCGGCACGCCGTCGAACGGCAACAGATTCTTGCGCGGGATGCGTTTGCTGCCCCCGCGTGCCGGAATGATTGCGACGTTGCTCAAGGACGTTTTTCCAGCAGAAACCAGGTGACATCATCCGCCGGGAATTGCCCGTCGCGGTGATAAACGAAACCATAGTCGAGCAGTTGCAGATCGGCGTAGCGATCAAGCATTTCCCCGGCGAAATCGCGCTTGAACAGCTTGCCGCTGTTGCCGCGATAGGACACTTCAACCGGTGCCGGATTGTAGTACTCGGCGATGAGAATATAGCGCTGACTCAGCTCGTAAAGCTGCGCATAGGCGCTCGGCAACAACCCCGGGGCCAGATGGATCAGCACGCCTTTGCTCAAGGTCAGGTCATAGCGGCGCTCGCGGGGAAAGTCCAACAGCGAGCCGTGCCAGATCTGTGCAATGTCCAGCGCCCGGGCCTGCGCACAGGCGCTTTCATTGATCTCCACACCGAACAGCTCACAGCGCGGCAGCAAGTGATGCAGTGCCTGCAAATTGTTGCCGGCGTTGGTGCCCAGTTCCACCAGACTGTCGATGCGCCCGGCGCGGCTCAGCGCTTTGGCAAACAGCGCCAGATTGGCGGCCACCAGCGGTTGGCCGACGTTACGCTCGACGTACTGGTTGCCGAACTCACCCTGCCAGAATTTTTCCTGCTCGCTCAGTTCACGCATCACAGTCTCATTCATCGCCGCAGCGGTGGTCATTCGGTCAGTCGACGCAGTTGCTCGACTACATGATCCTGCTGCTCATCAGTGAGCAACGGGTACAGCGGCAAACTGATCGCTTCGGCGTAATAGCGCTCGGCCTCGGGGAAATCGCCTTCAGCAAACCCCAGATCACGATAGTAAGGCTGCAAGTGCACGGGAATGTAGTGCAGATTGACGCCGATGCCGGCGCTGCGCAAACCTTCGAACACCTGACGATGACTCAGGTTGCAGCGCTCGGCCTGCACGCGCACCACGTACAAGTGCCACGCCGACTCGGCCTCTGGTTGTGCGCTTGGCAAGGTCAGCGGCAAGTACGCCAGCAACTGATCGTAACGCGCCGCCAGTTCGCGGCGCCGGCCGATGAAATCGTCCAGCTTGCTCAGTTGTGACAAGCCCAACGCCGCTTGCAAATCGGTGATCCGGTAGTTGAAGCCCAGCTCGATCTGCTGGTAATACCACGGCCCGTGGCTGGGCTCGGTCATGTGTTGCGGATCGCGGGTCATGCCGTGGCTGCGCAGGCGTTGCAGACGCTCGGCCAGCGCCGGGCGATTGGTCAAGACCATGCCGCCCTCGGCGCTGGTGATGATTTTCACCGGATGAAAACTGAACACCGTCATCGCCGCGAATTCACCGCAACCGACCGGGCGCCCGGCATAGCTGGCGCCCACCGCGTGCGAGGCATCTTCGATCACCGTGAAGTTGTAACGCTCGGCCAGTTCGGCAATCTTGCGCAGATCACAGCTCTGCCCGGAGAACGCCACCGCGACGAGGACTTTAGGCAGCGTGCCGTCGCGCTCGGCCTGTTCGAGCCTGGCCTCGAGAGCGTAGGCGTCGAGGTTCCAGGTCAACGGATCGATGTCGACAAAATCAACGTCAGCACCGCAATAGCGCCCGCAATTGGCCGAGGCGAGAAAGGTGTTCGGCGAAGTCCACAAACGATCGCCCGGCCCCAGGCCCGCAGCCAGACAGGCAATGTGCAATGCCGCCGTGGCATTGCACACCGCCACGGCAAAATCGGCCTGACAGCGCTCGGCCATCGCCTGCTCGAAACGCTCGATGGTCGGCCCCTGGGTCAGCCAGTCCGATTGCAGCACCTCGACCACCGCGTCGATGTCCGCCTGATCGAGGCTTTGCCGACCGTAGGGAATCATGTCGACAGCTTCGCGTGCAGATCGGCGATCTGTCCGACCGAGAGAAAATGCGGGTTGGTGTCGGATCGGTACTCGAAATCTTCGCTCACCGCACGACCATGCTCGCCGAGTTTGTCGACAGCAAAATCGACATCGACGCTGGTAAAGCGAATCGACGGCTGAATGGTGTAGTGGTCATCGAACTCCAGAGTCATCCGCGCATCGTCCAGCGGCACCATCAGTTCATGCAGCTTTTCGCCGGGACGAATGCCGACGTTTTTGTGCGGCAGATGTTCAGCCATGCCGCGCGCCAGATCGACAATGCGGATCGACGGAATCTTCGGCACAAACACTTCGCCGCCGTGCATCCGCGCAAAGCTGTCGAGCACGAACTGCACGCCGTGATCCAGAGTGATCCAGAACCGCGTCATGCGTTCGTCGGTGATCGGCAACTCCTGCGCGCCGTCGGCGATCAGCTGGCTGAAAAACGGCACCACAGAACCGCGCGAACCGGCAACATTGCCGTAGCGCACCACGGCAAACCGGGTCTGCTGCTCGCCGGCAATGTTGTTGGCCGCAACGAACAGTTTGTCCGAGAGCAACTTGGTCGCGCCGTACAGATTGATCGGGCTGGCGGCCTTGTCGGTGGACAAGGCCACGACTTTTTTCACACCGTTGTCGATCGCGGCGGCGATGATGTTTTCCGCACCGTTGACGTTGGTGCGGATGCATTCGGTGGGGTTGTATTCCGCCGCCGGCACTTGCTTGAGCGCAGCGGCATGCACCACGTAATCGATACCGCGCATGGCCTGACGCAAGCGATCGGCATCACGCACATCACCGATGAAATAACGCATGCACGGCGCGTTGAACGTTTGCTGCATTTCGTACTGCTTCAGCTCGTCGCGGGAGAACACCACCACGCGCTTGGGCTGGTATTGCTCGAGCAAGCGACGGATGAAATTGCGCCCGAACGAGCCGGTGCCGCCGGAGATGAAAATCGATTTACCGTTGAACATGTCTTGGTTCCTGTCCGGCCAGCTCAGGCGAGCAACTGTGCCCAATTGATCGAGGCATTTTCGCCCAGAGTGAAACCTTTGCCGGTCAGGGCCAGGTTAGCGTTGTAGGCCGGGTCCTGTGCAAACGCTTCGGGCCATTTTTCACGCAATGCTGCCAGTGCCGCTGGCGCCTGTGGCAGCTCGCCGGTGTGCAGCACCTGCACCAGTGGCGTCCACACGGTGAGGTAACCGGCCTGCCCGGTCTTGAGGCACAGATCGACGTCAGCATAGCCTTCGGCGAAGGTCGCTTCATCCAGTCCGCCAAGGGCATTGAACAATTCCTTGCGCACCATCAGGCAAACCCTGGAAACGGCCGAGTAATTTTGCTCGGCGGCCAAACGCTGCATGTAGCCTGTGGCCGTGTGTCGTTCGCCGATGAAAGGCGAACCTACACCAGCGTTGAGGCCGAGGATCAAACCGGCCTGAGCGATGTTGCCGTCACGGTCGACCAGTTTGGCACCGACGATGCCCACTTCCGGACGCTGCGCATGATTGAGCAACGAGTCGATCCAGTTCGGATTGACCACCTCGCTGTCAGCGGCCAGCAGCACCAGGTATTCACCCTGTGCCTGTTCGCTGGCGGCGTTGTACAAGGCGACCTCGCTCAGCGGCTGATCGGCACGCAGTACATTGACCTTGGCGTGACGCAGCGTGCCCAGCCAGTCGTTGACCGCTGCCGACTGATTGGCGTTGGCTGCCAGTAGCACTTCGTAACGGCTGTAACGGGTCTTGAGCAGCACGCCTTCCAGGCAGCGACGCAGTACCGGCAGGTCATCGATGACCGGCACAATGATCGACACCAGTGGCTGCTCGGTGTGGCGATAATCGATCTGCCACGTGCCCGGCGTGGTCGATGTGACTTTGGCCTTGTAGCCGCGATTGCCCAAGTGCCGCAGCAACGCCTGACGCTCGTGGGCGTTTTCTTCCAGAGGCGCCTGCTCGGTGATCAGCAGCGGCTCGTCGAGATGCGCGAGGCCGTCAAGGCCGCCCTGCTCGATGATGCGTAGCAACAGATCGAGTTCCAGCGCCTTGCTGAAGTCGGCCTGATAACCGCCGGCCTCGAGCAAGACTTCGCGGCGGATCAGCCAATGCCGCGCCATCAGCGACGGCACGCTTTGCAGCAGGTCGAGATTGAAACCAGGGCGGAACACGTCGATCAGCGCGCCGTTTTCCTTGCGCTGGATTTCGTCGGTGGCGACCGCACGCACACCGTCGGCAGACATCAGTTCGAGGCTGGCGCGCAACAGGCCACTGGCGGTGAACTGGTCACCGGCCTGAGCCAGCATCAACCAGTCGCTTGGCGACTGCTGAACGCTCTGGTTGAGTTTATCGACGACATTGCCGGGGGTGACCCGGACAAAATGCAGGGTGTTTTGCGCCGTGGTCGCTGCCGGTGCTTCGCCAGTGGTGAACACGACAATCTTGAACGCTTTGCAATGGCCTTCGAGCAGGCTGTCGAGCGACACCTGCAACTTGTCGATGTCGTTATCCAGATCGAGCAGGAAAATGCCGAATTGCGGTCCGCCGTCTGTCGCCAGATGCTGCCCTATCGATTTCAGTTGCTCGATCGCCGGCGCGCGGGCGGCCAGCCATTGCAGCAGGCGACCGGATTTCATTTTGTCGAAGACCGCCTGATGGTCGCCAACCGTCAAGGTCTCAAGGCGGGCGATCCACTCTTTCAGAGCTTGTGCGGCTGACGGATCATCGGCAAGTTCCAGTTGCGCCGCCAGGCGCTTGGCCACAGTCAGGTTGAACGCATTCAGATCATGGGCTTGCCACAACCGGTCAACTACGCTGTCCGGCGTGTCGTTGTTGCGCGCCTGTAGCAAGTGCGCCTGACGCGTCCACACGCCTTCCAGCCCCTCCAGTTGAAGACGACCGGCCGGCAGGGTATGCAGCATGAATTCAAGCTGTTCCAGAAGATCGAAAAACGCCTGGTTGTAGAACGGCATCTCGACGTACTGCAGAGGACCGAAACGCCGATCAGGCCGTCTCAATTGCTGATTCCAGGTCGACTCGAAAATCAACTCCGCCGTCAACGCCCGGCGGACAGCCAGGCTATCAGCCATGGCCGCAAAGCTTTCCAGCACAAATGCCTTGGCCTGTCGGGCGTCGAGCCCTTCGATACCGGTGGGCAGCGAGACAAGAAAATCAGCAAAGGCTTCTCGTTCGGCGACCGACTTGGCATCGAGATAGGTCAGCGAGTGATACACATCGGTATTGTGCTCGGAAACGCCATAGTTGATTTCGCGCACCACATAGGGAATCGGCAAGATCCGTGCTTTGGCGCTGCCCAGCAGGAAATAAACGTGACCGATTTCCTGCCACTGAAAATTGGTCCCCGGCGGCAACGATGAGTGCCAGGTTTTCATCAGGTCGGTACGCGTCACTGCGTAAAACGGCGGGATGTACTGCGTCATGTAGTCAATGACGCGATCTTGCGCCCGGTCGGACGCATAGTCTTCCTGGACTTTTTTGTCGCGGCGGAAGTAGTGCACGCCGTCGGCCTTAGCCAGGTACATCAGGCAATAGCCATGGCACATGCCGTAGTCACGGTTGGCCTGAAGAAAGCCGACGGACTCGTAGAGCGAATCGAGCACGATGAAATCGTCGTCAGCCGCCAGCACCATGTACGGCGTGGTCAGCTGTTCCACACCGTAAGCCAGTTTGGCCTGCATGCCCCAGTAAGCGAATTGCGGAACGTGGTGATAGTCGACGGCGGAAAAATCGCCCTCGGGCCGCTCCGGCGTGGAGTCCAGCACCATGATCCTGCAGGGCAAGCTGCTGTAATATTTTACCGCCCGGCGCAGGAATGCCGGCCGATTGTGCGTAATCAGCACCACGGTCAACAGCTCGTCGAGCGGTAATTCAGAACGGTACTTGCCTTGCATAACTTCTCTCCACAACCGGCGACTCGCCGAAACAACGCTGGGTAATGTTGCGAATTAACGGACGCGACGCAGGTAGCCGTCGGGCGCCACGGTGATCAGCAGTTTGTTCTGCATCTGCCGATCGATTTCAAAGTCGTTGTTCTCTTCCAGGTATTTCCACACGGCGGTTTTCGGGTTATCGCCGTGGCCCCACGGGCGATCCGGAAAAAAGTCCGCCGGCATGTCTTCAACCACGGTGTCCATCACCACGCAGTAGCTGCCCACCGAAACCAGCGGCGCATACAGACGCAGCTCTTCGAGTACGTGGTCGTGGGTATGATTGGAATCGAGCACCAGAATCACTTTCTTGCCTTCGGCAATGGCGCGGACTTGCTGCGCGGTCGCCTCGTCAATGCTCGAGCCTTCGATCATCTGGATGCGCTTGGCCATCGGGTGGCTTTCGATCGCTTCGCGGTTGTGCGGACGAATGTCAAGGTCGATGCCCAGCACTTCACCGTGGCCTTGCAGCTCCAGCAACGAGGCGTAGTAGATGATCGAACCGCCGTGGGCGATGCCGCACTCGATGACCAGGTCCGGTTTGACCTGCCACATGATCTCCTGCATGGCCATCATGTCTTGTGGCAGCTGGATGATCGGGCGGCCCATCCACGAGAAGTGGTAGCTGTATTTATGGCGCGCCGACTCGTTGAAGAACTCCCGGGCCAGACCTACCACTTTCTGGTCGTCACCCTGACGCGCGATCTCTTGCTGGCATTCGTTTTCGAAGGCTTGATGGATGCTGTTTTCGGTCATCTTGATAGTCTCAGGGGTCACTGGAACGAAGCGCTGTCGACGGCGTGATAGACGAAGCGTGCGTCGGTCATCCGCTTGATCTCTTCGAGGTAATTGGAATTCATCACAAACAGGTTGGCGCCGTCCGGCAAGGCATCCATGGCCTCCTGCGGCGAGGACACCCGCGCACCGCTGAGCGGCAGGTAACGCCCCTGTTTGGCCGGGTTGATGTCGACGACGCGATCAACCGCCACACCGGCGCGCTGCAAGGCCAGCGAATAGATCACGCCTTTGGACGACGCGCCCCAGATGGCCGAGCCCTGTGCCGGCGCGGCCCGAATGATCTGCACGGCACGCTCGAGACTGGCGGTGAAGGTGTTCGCCAGCGTCAGCAAGGACGGTGTCTCGACCGGCGCCGGTTGCAACGTCGAGAGATCGGCGACGATGTACAGGTATTGACCGCCAAACAGATGTCCAGCCTCCAGCACGTTGCCAAACATGGCGCGCAGGTCGGCGAGGCGGAAGTAATTGACGTGCTCATAGAACACGTCGAACCAGGCGTTGTGCTCGACAATCCAGTCGAAACACGGCACTTCGATGTAGATCTGTCCGCCCTGATTGGCTGCCGCCATTTGCGCCAGAAACGCCAGCGGATCGCTGATGTGTTCCAGCACATGACGCAACACGATCGCGTCCGCCGCCAACCCCAGCTCGCGGGTGAACGGTGCCTTGATCACGTCAGGGTTATCACCTTCATAAGAGGGGTCGATCCCGGTAATGGCGTAGCCCTTCTCCCGCAACATCTCGAGGAAATAGCCTTTGCCGCAGCCGACTTCAATCAGGTTCCGGCCTTTGAAGTGTCGGGCCAGGATCGCTTCAACATCATTGAGGTGCTGCTGAAACTGCGCCGAGTGCGCCTGCTCGTTTTGATAGTCGGCGTCATAGCTCAGCTTGTTGGCATCGAAGGCCTGGTTGAAGATCAATCCGCTCTGGCTGTCCTGCACCAGAACGATATCTGCCGACGCTGAGGCTCGTGCTTCTTCGGCACTGGCAAACGTGCGGTTCTGCAACACCGGCAAGCCGGTCGCGCGATAAAGCTCATGCAGCATGTTCTTGCCCCTTCAGTTGCGAGATCCGCCGGGCATCGCCCCAGAACGCCATGGGCTCATGGGCGGAATAACCGTAATGGCCCAGATTCAATTCGATCGTGGACTGGCGTTCGCGGACTCGTTGCTCAACCAGCGCCCGTACGGAAATCGGCCGGCCACTGCAGCAGTTGATGACGCCATCGACATCTGGCCGGCCGATCAGCGAGGCCAGTTGTGAGGCCGCCTCGGTAATTTCCAGATAATCCCGGAGCTGGTCGCCCATCGACATATTGAACTGTGCTTCACCGCCATCGATGGCGCGGTCCAGGCTGGCCAACAAACTGTTGGCGTTCTGGCCTTCGCCATGGAGGTAGAACAACCGCGCCCATTGCAGGCAGAACGCATGCTCATGCTGCAAGGCTTGAAGAAACAGGCGCAAGGTGTGCTTGGCCAGGCCGTACGGTGTGCAGGGCTGGGGCGAGACTGACTCGGCCAACGGGCCGCTTTGCAAGCCGTATTCAAAACATGTGCCCGTGACCAGCACTTGGCTCACACCGGCAGCGACCGCGCGTTTGAGAAATGCGTAATCCGCCGGCAGGTTGCGTTCGAAATGGAACAGCGCCTGATAGTTTGGCAAGCCGCTCCAGGCCAAATGCGCGACGACATCCACGCCTTCAACCAAACGCTCGACATCAAGGTCCGGCGCGTGCAGATCGGCGGCGACAAATTCCACCTGCGCAAACCACGGCAAACTGCGGGCCGAGTCGAGGTCGCGCGCAACCGCACGCACCTTGAAGCTTCTGCAAAGCAAAGCGCTGACCAAGTGGCGACCGACGAAACCGGTGGCGCCAGTGACCAGCACAGTGGTGGTGGCCGCGGTCAAAGCTCGACTCCCTGAAAATGCTCGTCGAGCAGCGGATGACTGGCATCCTTGGCTGACAAATTCTTGACGGGCAGCGGCCAGGAGATCGCGAGTCCCGGATCAAGGGCCGACAACCCCGCTTCATGCTCCGGTGTGTAGTCCGCATCGGTGAGATACAACACTTCCGATTCGTCAGTCAGCGATTGGAAGCCGTGGGCAAATCCGGCAGGAATCAGAAAACTCCGGCCATCGTCAGCGCGCAGCTCTTGCGCATGCCATTGCAGATACGTCCGCGATTTCGGCCGCAGGTCGACCGCCACATCCCAGACCGCGCCGCGCAAGCAAGTGATCAGCTTGGATTCGGCGTAACCGGCTTTCTGATAATGCAGACCGCGCACGCTGCCCTGTCCGACCGTGCGCGAATGATTGATCTGGCGGATCGCAAAAGGACGACCCTGCGCGGTCAGACGGCTCTGGCAGAACAGTCGGGCGAAACGCCCGCGCTCATCGCAAAACACTTTCTGCTGGATGAGGTACAGGCCCTCCAGTGGTGTTTTCTGCAAGGTGTAATCGGTCATGAACGCTCTCTGTACAGATTCAATTGGTTCAAGGTCACGGCGCGCATGTCGTCGCCGTTCTGCCAGGCCAGATGCCAGTCCAGCGTTTGCGTCAGGCAGGCCTGTAACGACCAGCGTGGTTGCCAGCCGAGCACCTGACGCGCGCGGCTGCTGTCCAGACGCAGCAGACCGGCTTCGTGCAGTTCACTCGGTTCGATGCGCAAACCACGGGCTTGCGGCCAGCGGTTGGCGAGCAGTTCGACGACTTCGCCGACGCTGCACATGTCCGCCTCACCGGGACCGAAGTTCCAGGCGCCGGCGTATTCCGGGCCTTGCTCGTAAAGGCCCGCCGCCAGTTGCAGATAACCGGCCAGCGGTTCAAGGGCGTGCTGCCATGGGCGCACCGCTTGCGGGTAACGCAGGGTCACCGGCTCGTCTGCACTCCAGGCTTTGAGTACGTCGGGAATCAGGCGCTCCGGGGCAAAATCACCGCCGCCCAGCACGTTGCCAGCGCGCGCGGTGGCCAAGGCCAGCCCGTGTTCGGCGTGCTTGTCCGCCGGAAAGAACGATGCGGCGTAGGACTGCGCCAACAGCTCGCAACAGGCCTTGCTGCTGCTATACGGGTCGTGACCACCGAGGGCTTCGTCTTCGCGGTACGGCCACAGCCATTCCTTGTTGGCGTAGACCTTGTCGGTGGTGACCAGCACGCAGGCGCGCACGCCACCAACCTGACGAATCGCCTCAAGCAGGTTCAGCGTGCCCATGACGTTGCTGGAGTACGTACCGAGCGGGTCGCGATAGCCCTCGCGCACCAAGGGTTGGGCGGCCAGATGCAGAACGATCTCGGGCTCGGTCTCGGCGATGATTTCCAGCAAGGCGCCGAGGTCACGCAGATCGCCGCGCTGGTCGTTGATACCCTCGCTGACCCGCGCCAGTTGAAACAGGCTCGGCTCGGTCGACGGGTCCAGCGAAAAACCGCTGACTTGCGCACCGAGGCTTTGCAGCCACAGGGTCAGCCAACTGCCCTTGAAACCGGTGTGCCCGGTGATCAGAACGCGTTTGCCGCGCCAGAACTCTGCACTCAGGCCCATTGCTTCCATGGGGCCTCCCCGCTCTGCCACAACGCTTCGAGATGGTTCTTGTCGCGCAAGGTGTCCATCGGTTGCCAGAAGCCCGAATGTTCATAAGCATGCAGTTGTTCCAGCTCGGCCAATTGCATCAGCGGCTCGGCTTCCCAACTGGTGGCGTCGCCGGCAATGTACGGCAGCACTTGTGGGGAAAGTACGAAGAAACCGCCATTGATCCAGCCGCCATCACCACGCGGTTTTTCGGTGAAGCCCATGACCTGACTGCCAGTGCGTTGCAACGCGCCGTAGCGGCCGGGAGGCTGCACAGCTGTGACGGTCGCCAACTTGCCGTGCGCTTCATGAAAGCGGATCAGCGCGCCAATATCGATATCCGAAACGCCGTCGCCGTAGGTAAAGCAAAAGGCTTCCTCATCCTTGAGGTAAGGCGCAGTGCGCAACAGTCGGCCACCGGTCATGGTCTCCTCGCCGGTGTCGACAAGCGTGACGCTCCACGGCTCACTGTAATTCTGGTGCACCTCCATGCGGTTCTCGCGCATGTTGAAGGTGACGTCGGAGGTGTGCAGGAAGTAGTTGGCGAAGAAGTCCTTGATGGCGTAGCCCTTGTAGCCGAGGCAGATGACGAAGTCGTGAATTCCGTGCGCGGAATACTGCTTCATGATGTGCCAGAGAATTGGCTTGCCGCCGATCTCGATCATCGGCTTGGGCTTGAGGTGCGACTCTTCACTGATGCGCGTGCCGAGGCCACCCGCCAAAATAACTGCCTTCATCGTCTCCCCTCTTGTTCTTCACCGGGCTGCGCATGGCTTTGTTGAGCGTTGCGAGCCTTCTGGCTAACCCTTTTGCCGCCTGCGGCGCCGCTGCGATGACGGCAAGCGCTCGTTTTATGGCGATTTGCGGGGCACTTGCAGGAAACGCGCCAGCTCATGATGGGG
This sequence comes from Pseudomonas sp. SWRI81, assembly GCF_014268545.1. Taxonomy (NCBI): domain Bacteria; kingdom Pseudomonadati; phylum Pseudomonadota; class Gammaproteobacteria; order Pseudomonadales; family Pseudomonadaceae; genus Pseudomonas; species Pseudomonas sp. SWRI81. The sequence continues at coordinate 50,580 of NZ_JABWQS010000025.1, read as the reverse complement.
CGGCGGCGGGAGGTGTTTGATCGGGGTTACCTTGCGAGTCATGCAGATGCTCAAAAGCCGGAGCAAAAGCCAGATCAAGAGCGAGATCAAAAGATCGCAGCCTTCGGCAGCTCCTACCGTTGGATCGTTTGTATCTGGTAGAAATTTGTTGGCCGGCAGGCCGTCATCGCGAGCAGGCTCACTCCTACAGTTGAATCGAGTACATCAGCGAGAACAGGTCGGCTGTCAGGCCGTCATCGCGAGCAGGCTCGCTCCTACAAAAGCAAAAGCAAGCAGCGCAGCTGCCCGCGGCGAAGCCGCCCCACTCAACAATGAGCGTTAGCTCGAGTGCTTTTGATCCACGGGCGACTTCGGGAGGCTGAGTGGAGGGATGGATCCGGGCGTGGGAGCGCAGCGACCGTTTGGCGCAGCCAGACACAGCGGAAGGAGGTGCAGCGAAGCAAACCGGAAACGCTGCGCCCGGATCAATCCCGCAGCGAAGGAACCCGAGCCTGCGAGGGCCGAACGCAGGAGCAAGCCTTTTTGGGTACTTTTTTCTGGGCCGGCATTCCGGGCGTCTGGAAAAAGTGCCTCGCCGTAAGGGCGAAACCGCCAGCAGCAGCCCCCGAAAAAACGGATACTCACCCAAAACCCCAAGAGCATGGCCGGCCCAAAAGCCGCCAGGTCAAACACAAAAAAGGGATGAATCAACCACGATTCATCCCTCCTTCAGATCAAGTCAGGCCAGACCAACGACCCGACCAATCACCCGAACATCGCAAACCCATCACCACCAACAGGCAGCTCAAAGACATGGCCATCTGCAGTCTGCAGATGCTCGATGGTGTTCCCCCCCGCGTACCAACCCAAAAGTTTCACGCCGTTGTCCGGCACACCACTACCTCCGCCGTTGGCGTTGTGCAGATAAGCGTCGTCACCGACACGGGTCACATTCAATTGGCTGACGTTGGCGATCGCATTAAGAATCAGCGTGTCGTTGAGATCCAGCCCCTCATCCTTGATCGTTACCAGCCCGGACGTGTTGACGATATAGGTGTCATCGCCCTGCCCACCATATGCTGTACCGCCGGCATTCGACTGCCCGGTGAGGTTAAGGATCAGCACATCGTTGCCTTCGTCACCAAATAACGTGTAATGGCTGCCCGCACCGGTAAGCACATCATTGCCCTCGCCGCCGCTCGCGCGGGTGAACAGGCTGTCACGCGCATCGACGATGACATCGTCACCCGCGCCGCCGGACAAGGTGTCGGACTGCCCGGCGGCATCAAGGCCGGACGCCAGGCCCCCATAGATGTAATCGTTGCCGTCGTCACCGTAAATCCGGTCATCGCCCGCCCCGCCCTCCAGAACGTTATTGCCCCACTCGCCTTCCAGAACATCGTCGTACTGGCTACCGCGCAGGCCTTCAATATCGATGTAGGTGTCATAAAGCGCGATGCCACTTTGCAGGCCCCACTTCAGCGAGGCGCTCAAGCCCTCCGTGCTGTCGCCGTAGCTGACGATATCGATGCCCGCACCACCCTCAAAGCGATCGCCACCGGCTCCACCCGATAACACATCGTTCCCGGCACCCGAGACGATGGTGTTGCCCTCGTCATTGCCGTACCCGGTGAAGTCACCCGTCCCGGTATAGGTCAGGTTTTCAACAAACGCACTGAGTTTCAATTCAGACAGACTGGTGTACACGTGATCAGTACCGCCCATGAAGTCGGCGTCCTCCTCCACCGTCACGCCGGTGCTGTCGATCGTATAGACGTCGTCGCCGCCACCGCCCGCAACCGTCACACCGCTGGCATTGACGGTGAAACGATCTGCGCTGCTGGAGCCGATAACCTTTTCCACGTCCAGCAGCGTGTCGCCTGTCGCATTGACGCCTTGGCCGACCAGGACGTTGACCGGATCGAAGGCATAGCGATAAACCACAGTGTCGTAACCGTCGGCACCGTCTATGACCATCGAATCATGATGGCGATAAATCACATCATCGAACCCTGATCCCTTAATCGCCTCGATGCCGGTGAACATGTCGCCATAGGCAATGGTCAGTCCGTCGTAGTTGGTAAAGTCTTCGACTCGCACCCCTTCCAGGCTGTCGCTGTAGCTGACGGTATCGTAACCCTCGCCACCAACGAAGTGATCGGCACCATCACCACCCCACAGCCAGTCGTTGCCGGCACCACCGATGATTTCGTTGTCACTGGCATTGCCATAAGCCTTGAAATCGCCGATGCCGGTGAAAGTCAGCTTCTCAATGAACGGGTCCATCTTCATGGTGTTGAGGCTGGTGCGTAGCTCGTCATAACCCAAATAATCTTCTTCGATGATCGTCACACCTTCACTGTCGACGATGTACAGGTCGTCCCCGGCGCTACCCTCCAGCGTCACCCCGCCAACCGAACTGGCAAACGTATCGTTGTGGAAAGTCCCGAAAATTTTTTCCACACCGATGAGCGTATCCACCTTGCCTTCAGGTCCTGAGGCCGTCGCCCCGGCATTGCCCAACTCGACATTGATGCCCGAAGACATCGCGTAATACGTCGCCGTATCAAAGCCTTCACCGCCATCCAGGACATCATTCCCTGCACTGCCGATCAGGACATCATCCGACTCCAGTCCATAGAGTTGGTCATTGCTCTCGGTGCCGGACAGGACGTCCGCTTCGCGCGTTCCATTCACTACTGACATTTGTGTCTTCCTTGCGTTGTTGTTGAAAGCGGATCTCGATCGGGGGGCCTGCGCTCCGACGGATGAACAAACGAATATAGAAATATCGACAGCGTCAGAGCAAACCTTGAGGTGCCAGGCAAGTTTTCAGCTGAATTGAGCGAGTGCTGATTCCAGGCAAAAAAAAGGCGACCGAAAGGTCGCCTCTTTAATGCTGTTCAAACCCAAGCGATCAATCCGCCAACCAGCCATATTCCCAATACCGCAGGTTATCCCCGCGCAAGACGTAGTCACGAAGCACCACCTCACGCAATTCATCGCCCATGCGATAACTCGCATCCGGGTCGGCCAAGTGCATGCGAATCGCTTGCAGCCATTCATCGGTGCTGTTGGTCTTGACCCGCGTGCACGGCAAATAACCACGATAAGCCTCGGTATCGGTGCAGACCACCGGGAAGCCGCAAGCTCCGTACTCAAGCAGCCGCAGGTTGCTCTTGCAGTCGTTGAAGATGTGGAACTCCAACGGAGCCAAAGCCAGATCCAGGTTCAGGCTGGCCAGTTTGGCCGGATAGACATCCAGCGGAATCACACCGTGGAATTCATGCATGTACGGCCGTAGATCGTCCGGGCACATGCCGAAGAACACCCAGTCGACTTCGTTGGCCAGCTCACGTACCACGTCGGCGATTACCGCCAGATCGCCGTGGTGACTGGTGCCACCGCCCCAGCCGACACGCGGTTTTTTCGAGGTGCGGCGCTGGCTGCGCAGATGCCCCCACAGATCCTTGGCCAACATGTTCGGCACCACGCGAATGTCGTGATGCATGTCCGACAGCGCGTTGGCCAGCGGCGCGGTCGAGACCACCACGCGATCGCACAAGCCGATCGCGCGGCGCACCATGCGCTCCATGTCCTGCTTTCCCGGCATGTTGCGGATGTGGGCATTGCGATGGGGAACGTCGATCACGTAGTCGTCGAGTTCAAAAATCCGTCTGGCGTGGAAGAACTTCTTCAGCGGCGGGATTTCATCAATGGTGTGCTCCGAGTAGCGCCCTTGCAGGACGATCACATCGGGGGACTGACGCTCGATATCGATGATCGACGGCAAACCATAGCAGACCCGCCCCTCCACCCGGTTGGCCGCTTCCAGCTCGATCATTGGCTGGCTCATGCGGTAGTGGCCGATTGCAGAGGCGTTGATCGGTACCGCCAGTACATTCGGCAGTTGCGCCTTGGAGAAGGCGCTCCAGCCGGTGCGCAGGCCCGGCTCAAGACTGAAGTTGGTGGCGCCCACGCCCTGCAGCGTCAGGTTGACGTTGTACGCTGGATCGCGCGCAACCAATGGTAGCCAGCGCTGATAAAACGTGTCCTTTTCCTCGGCGTGCTGCGCTTCCTCTTCCGGCGTCGTCGCCGTACTTGGCCGCGCGCCCAGCGCCAGCACGGCGTGCGGATTCATCACCACCAGATAACCGTCGCGGCCGACGCGCAGACACAGGTCCACGACATTGAGCGTTTGCTTGAGATCCTGCTCATCAAGGCCACCAGCGCTGTCGAAGACTGACTTGCGGATCATCAGGCAGTCACTGCCCACGGCGCTCAGGTCATGCACCGCCTGCAAGCGGTACATATAACCTTCCGACTGCATCGGCTGGCCATAGAACGGCAGCCCGACCGGCCCGTTCAAGCCGAGAATCAGGCCGGCGTGCAGCACGCCGCCATCCGGGTTGAATAGCTTGGCACCGACCACACCGACTTCCGGCCGCTGCGCATGATTGAGCAATTCATCGAGCCAGTCGGCCTGAGTGATCACGGCAAACGCATTGAGCATCAGCACGTACTCGCCGCGCGCCTGCTGCACGGCGAAGTTATGCACGGCGGCGGCATTGCCTTTCTGCGGGTACTTCAGCACGCGAATCCGGTCGCTGCCCAGTTGCGCCATGCCATCCAGCCACGCCAGCGCCTCGGCGCTTTCGCTGCCGTTATCGACCAAAAGCAATTCGTACTCGCCGTAGGCGGTCTTTTCCAGCAGTGTCTCGACACAGCGTTGCAAGGCTGCTGTCTGGTCCTGCGTGACGATGATCACCGAGACCAAGGGACGCTGGTTGTAGTGATAGTCGACACGATTGAGCAATTCGCGACTGCCGCGCCTGATGTCGTGAGCGATACCAAGGCGTTGCAGGTGCGCTTCAAGAATGCGCGGGCTTTGCTCGACGACGCCCGGTGCAGTCAGCCACTGCGACAGATCGAATTTCGATTCCAGCAACACCTCAGCGATGTGGCCGACGACCTGCAGGCCGTCGCTTTCGACCATCCGCCAGAGCATGTCGTGGGGCGCCAGTTCGGCGAACGCCGGGGCGAAACCGCCGAGCGCCAGAAAGCGCTCGCGCTGAAACGCCAGCGCCCGGCCGACATACGGATAACTGCGCATGAGGTCGAGGTTGAAATCCGGTTTGAATGCCGGCTCCGCCGATTCGCCGTCGCGCAGACTGCCCTCATCGCTATACAGACAACTCAGCGACCGCGAATGCGCGATGCGATCGGCCATCACCAGCAACGCCGGCGCCACCGGGCAGTCACCCGGTTGCAGCAGATAGAACCAATCGGCGCCTTCCAGTTGCGGCAGTAGCGTGTTGATCTGCTCCAGGCCGTCATCCTGCAACGGCATGTGAAACACCCGATCCTGCAACTGCGCTTCGGTACACGCCGTAGACAGCACCAGTACCAGTTCTGGCGGATAATCCTGGGCTGCGAGCGCAGCAAGGGTGCGTTCCAGACCATCGCGACTGCCCTGCGCGTCGATGATGATCGGTACGATTCTCGGCTGATGCGACCAGCCCGCGAGCGTTTCCGGCAGCCACTTGCGCTGCGCCTCGGTGAGTACCCGACATGCCAGCCACTGCGCATACAGCTCACCAAAACTGAAGCTGTCGACGCCCACACCCAGTTCCTGACGGCTCTGCTTGGTGCCTAGAGTGCGACTCAGCGGCAGCTCTTCCCAAACCCGAGGCGACGCATCCGCCTTGGTCAGTTGCACATAGCGAACCCAGCCTTGTGCCGGTGCCGACTCGCCGCTGCGGGCTTTGAGCATTTGCAAGATCCACTCGCGCTCAACCTCGGCGGCATCTTTCATCGGCTGCTGCGCGCTCAGACGTTCAGGGTAAAGTCGCTCGGCGCTCAGTACATTGTTGGATGTCACCATGTTGCCGCGCCGCAGCAGGCAGACATACAAGGCAAAATCCAGGGTCGCGACGAAGCACGCGCCCTCTTCGGTCAGGGCCGGCAACAATTCGGCGACATCGGCGCGCCGGAACAACGCGCTGCTGAAGCCGCCGAGTACGTTGACCGGGAATTTTTCGAAAATACTGAGAACATCGTCGCCTTTGAGCAAGGCGTTCACGGGCGACAACGGGCTGTTTTCCAGACGCGCCGGCAAGATGATGTCGTTGGCATCCCACAGCAGCCGTTGCGCCAGCACCAGACTGACTTCGTCGCGCTGCAACTCATGGGCTTGCTGTTCGATACAAGCCGAGTAGAGCAAGTCATCGTCACACAGGAACTTGATGAACTCGCCGCGCGCCTGTTCGAGGCAGGCCTTCAGATTACCCACCAGCCCCAAAGTCTTTGGATTGCGTACGTAGCGCACCAGCACACCCGTCTGCTCCGTGACTGAGCTGACGATATCCTTGATCTCGCTGCCACGACTGTCATCGCACACGACGATGTCGAGATTGCTGTAAGTCTGGCTGACAGCACTGTTCAGCGTCCGCTCGAAAAAACGCGGATTGAACGCGGGAATGGCAATGCTGACGAGGGGAAGTGAATTCACGGCGGGCTCACAGGCGGTACGAGCCCGCTCGGAAAAGCGAGCCCTGATTATCGCGAAAAAACATTGACTGAGGGACAGCGCAAACGGGCGCTGATGCGCCCGCTACACCGTCAGATCTTGTTGAACAGACCCAGCTGGCTGATCTTGCTGAACGCCAGTTGCGCGGCTTGTAGCATGGTTTGTTGCAAGGTCAGGCGGGTCATGACTTCGGCCGGGTCGGAATCGCGGATCGAGCCTTGCGTCGTGGTGTTCGCCATGCTCAGGCTGTCGTTGGTGGTGGCCTGCATGTCCAGCGCCTGGCCGCGGGCACCAATGGTGGTGACCGAGGCGCCGATCTGATTGGCGGCGGCGTCGATGTTGCCCAGACCCGCCTCCATCGCGCCTTGCAGCTTCTGCTTGGCGACCGGATCGCCATCGACCGGGATGTTCAATGCAGTAATCATCTGGCCCAGAGTGTCGAGCACATTCTGGGTCTGGTGATTGTTCGGCTGGATCGAGAACTGATCGCCAGTCGCCGGTGTACCGCCCAGCGCGAAGGTCACACCCGCCGCGGTCGCGTTGCCACCGACCACGGTGCCCGAGGACACCGGCTTGCTGTCAGCCGTCACTGGCGCTGCGTACAGATCGAAATCGGTGGCGCTGGTGAATTTGAGGACTGCGCCACCCTGCGGGAATGCTGCGGTGTAGGCGGCCTGGTCAGTAATGGTCGAGCCGGTAATTACCGAGGCCGAGGTATTGCCAGGGCTGCGCGTGGTGGTGAACGAGTCAGGCGTGCTCGACAGCTGGAAGCTGTGCCCGGCAATGACCGCATCCGGGTTGGTGTCACCGGCCTTCAGGTTGATGTTCAACTTAAGGTCAACGCCACGGAAGCTGACAGTCTGGTTGGCGCCGCTGCTGTTGCTGACCAGGCCGTTCTGACTGGCCTCGGCGGTCACATCGTTGCCCAACGCATCGGTGATTTTAAGTTGGGTGCTGCTGACGAAATCGATGGTATACGGCTGCCCGGCCGTGAACTTGGCGTCATACGTGGCGGCAGTGCCGACAGTGCCGTTGGACAGCACGACACGGCCGTCATCCAAAGCTGGAGCGGTCATTTTGGTGTTGGTGCGACCGGTATTGATGGTCTGCTGGAACGCGTCCCAACCGGTGGTATTGGTGCCGACGGTCATGCCATCGCCAATGCCCAGATTGATGGTGGTCTGGTCGCCGTTGTAAGTGAAAGTACCGTCGGCATTTTTCGAGTACGGCGCGGTATCGGTTTTAGAACCTGAGAACAGGTAATTGCCGTTGGCATCCTTGGCGTTCATCAGGCCCAGCACTTGTTGCTGGATCTCGCCCATTTCCGAAGCGTAAGCCTGGCGATCCTTGTCGGTGATCGTGCCGTTGTTGGCGGCCAGGGCCAGCTCTTTGGCTCGCGCCAATGCGGTGGTGATCGAGTCCAACGTGGACTCCTGCACGTTCAACGCACTCTTGGTGGTATCGACATTAGTCTTGTACTGATCGAGCATCGCCGCCTGCTGCCCCAGCTGCAGCAAACGCCCGGCACCGATCGGATCATCCGCCGCGGTGTTGATACGCTGCAGGCTGCTCGCCTCGCTGGCGGTGGCAACGGCCTTGTTGAAGTTACGCTGATAGTCCGAAGCTTGCGTTCCGTAATACTGGGCGGTGGAAATGCGCATGAATTACGACTCCTTAAAGGCTGTTGATCAGCGTGGCGAAAGTTTCCTGCGCAGCTTTGATGATCTGCGAAGACGCTGTGTAGTACTGCTGGTATTTGACCAGGTTGCCGGTTTCCTCATCCAGGTTGACCCCGGACAACGAATCGCGCGCGCCTTTGGCGTTATCCAGAATCGCTGTGGTCGCAGCGCTGTCGGATTTGCCCTGGGCGGTCTTGGTACCGACGTTGGTCACCAATTTGTTGTAGGCGTCGGTCAGGCTGATGCCCTTGCTCGCCGAACCGGTATCGACTGTCTGCCTGGTCTGCAGGCCGACCAGCGCCTGGGCATTGCGGTTGTCCGAAGACGCCGCGCCGGTCAGGTTCATGGTGAAGGTTTCGCCCGTCTTCGGCGTGCCGCCGACGGTGGTCTGCACGCTGAAGGTTTTCTGCACGTTCGGCGTGACGCTGGTGTCCAGCACCGGGTTGCCGTTGGCATCGACGATGCCGACTTTCAGGTCCAGGGTATTCGATTGGCCAGGCACGATGGTGCCGGTGCCCAGCGTCCCGCCCCTGGCGTCGACCAGGGTGTACGACTGGCTGCCGCCGCTGGCCGCGCCGAAGACCAGTTTGACCGGCGTCGAATTCTTCAGCGCCGCCTGCATGTCAGCCTGGGCGGTCGGGTTGTAGATGTCGATCTTGTCGCTGAGCGTCGGCTGGGTGTAAGTGCCCAGACCATTGGCGCTGGCGACTCCGGTCAACGGACCTGCGGCAGCGATTTTCTTCGGATCGGTGAGTACCGTCTGGATGCTCGCGGCCGCATTGCGGGTCGGAGTGACCTTGAAGGTGTCACCGGCGCTCAAGGCGCCACCCTTGAGGGCCAGGGTGAAACCGTCGATCACCGGCGGCGGATTGGTCGTGGTGCTGAAAGTGCCGAGGTCGGTGCCGTCGGAGCGCTTGACGGTGTAGTCGGTGGCGCTGGTAAACGTGACCTGATAATCGCTGGTGGTCAGCTTGCCGGTGTCCTTGATGGTCACATCGAGGTTGCCGGAGCCGGCGCTATTGCCATCCTGGGCAATGCTGCGCTGACTGATCAGCGCGGCACTGTTGATGTTGTTGAAAATCGCCGCGCCGAAGTCACCGTTCTTGTCGATGCCCTGGGCTTGCTGGCTGTTGATCTGATCGGCAATCACCAAGGCCACACGGCCCAGCTCATTGAGCGATGGGTCGAGGACTTCCTTGCGATAGGTCAGCAGACCGCCGATTTCGCCACCGTTGATTACCGAGGTGATATCGATGGTGCTCGAACCGCGATCCATCTGGATCGACATGCGCGACGGATCGGTTTTGCTGGCGACCATGCTCAGGCTGTTGGTGGTGTTGCCGATGACCAGCGGCTGACCGCTGCCGACATAAATGTCGAAGCTGGTGCCACGCTCCACGACCTGGGCACCGGTCAGCTCCGAGAGCTGGCGCACGGCTTCGTTACGGCTGTCGAGCAGGTCGTTCGGCGCCCCACCGCTGGTGGAGATCTCGCCGATTTTCTGGTTCAGGTTGGCAATCGAAGTGGCGAGCTTGTTCACCTGGGCGGTCATGTCGCCGAGGCTGCCATTGATCGTGGTGTTCTGATCGTTCAACTGTTTGGCGAGGGTGTTGAAACGGCTGGTCAGCGCCTGCGCACCGGTCAGCACCGATTGACGGGACGTGTCATCGGTGGCCGACGTCGAGACGCCCTGCATCGACGTGAAGAATTTCTGCAGCACACCGGTCAGGCCGGTGTTGGTGTCGGACAATATGGCATCCAGCGGCGTGGCCTGCGCCAGGTACGACGCCGCTTCGCTGTTGAGCGAGGTCGCCGTGTGCAGCTGGCTTTCCAGATACGAGTTGTACACCCGGCGCACGTCAGCCAGGGTGGTGCCCGTACCGATGAAAACGGTGCCGTACTGCTGCGACGCCTTGGTGCCCTGTACGGTTTGCTGACGTGAATAACCGGCGGTGTCGACGTTGGCAATGTTGTTGCCTGTCGTAGCCAGAGAGGACTGGCTGGCCGACAGTCCCGACATCCCGATATTGAGCAAACTCATGGTTCAGACCTTATTACCTGGTGCCTTATAAAGGCGTGGTGGAGACACCCGCCGCAGCGTAGTTTTCAAAACTGTTCATCTGCTTGGCAATTTGCGAAATCTTCGTCGCGTAGTTCGGGTCGGTCGCGTAACCGGCCTTTTGCAATTCGCGTACAAACTGTTCTGGGTTATCGGCGGACTTCAGCACTTCTTGATAGCGATTGTTGCTCTGCAACAACGTCACCAGATCGTGGAAGCTGTCCTTGTACGAGGCGTAGGAGCGGAACTCGGCCGTCTCCTTGACCATCGCGCCATTGCGGAACTCGCTGGTGATCGCCCGCGCGGAATCGCCCTTCCAGTTGCTGCTGGCCTTGATGCCGAACAGGTTGTGACTGCTGCTGCCGTCCTGGGCGCGCATGACCGATTTGCCCCAGCCGGTTTCCAGCGCGGCCTGGGCCACCAGATAACGTGGATCGACGCCGATACGCTCGGCGGCTTCCTTGGCCATCGGCAGCATGGTGTTGACGAATTGGTCGGCGGAACTGAAAGCTTTCTTCGCTGGCGCCAGCGGAATCTGCGCCATGGCGCGACCGTAAACCTGCATCTGCCCGCCCGCAGCTTTCTGCTCTTCGGCGCGGGCCAGCCAGTCGCCGTTGTACAGCGGACCGGTGCCGGGTACGGCACTGGTCGCGGCGCGCGAAGGCAGCGCGTTGGTCGGCGCCGTGGTGGCGGTCGTCGGTGCCGACGGCACCAGTCCGGCGAGCAAGCGATCGGCCAGTTTCGGCGGCAGCGCCAGGCGCCGCTGATTGATCAGCGCCATATCATTGCGATGAGAAATATCGGTGTTCGGCGCATTCACCGAGCGTGACGCCCACAATGGACGTTCGCCATTGAGGCGCGACAACGGACCGTTGGTGGCGACGGTGCCAGCGGCAATCGGTGTTGGCACGGCCGCAGCCTTGGCTTTGGCTTCTTCCTGCTTGGCAGCAGACGCGGCAGCGGCTTCACCCGGCGCCATGGGTTTGTTCTTCGACATCTGGCGCATCAGCACGTCGGCCAGGCCGATACCACCGCCCTCGCGGGACATGGAAACCGCCAGTTGCTGGTCGTACATTTCCTGATACTGCTTGGCCGCCGGGGTGTTGAGCGGATTGTCCTGACCGAGCGCATCGGTGGCCGAACGCATCGACTTGAGCATCTCACCGAGGAACAGCGATTCGAATTCCTGCGCCACTTTGCGCATGTTCGCTTCGCTGTTCTTGTCGCCGACCTTGAGCTGGCTCAGACGATTGAGGTCCGAGTAAGACCCCGAATCGCTGCTGCTGACCAGACCGCTTTTACGTATATCCATGGTGAGCAGCCTCAGATCACGATCAGGTCGGCTTGCAACGCGCCGGCCTGTTTCAGTGCTTCGAGAATTGCCATCAAGTCACCTGGCGCTGCGCCGACCTGGTTCACCGCCCGGACGATTTCATCCAGCGTGGTGCCCGGGCCGAACTTGAACATCGGCTTGGCTTCCTGTTCGGCATTCACCCGCGAACGCGGCACGACAGCAGTCTGGCCGTTGGACAGCGGGCCCGGCTGGCTGACAATCGGGTCTTCGGTGATGGTCACGGTCAGGCTGCCGTGGGTGACGGCGGCCGGCGAGACTTTCACGTTCTGGCCGATGACGATGGTGCCGGTGCGCGAGTTGATGATGACTTTCGCCACCGCCTGTCCCGGATCGACTTCGAGGTTTTCCAGGATCGACAGGTAGTCGACGCGCTGGCTCGGATCGAGCGGTGCGGTGACGCGGATCGAACCGCCGTCGATGGCTTGCGCAACACCCGGGCCGAGCATGTCGTTGATCTTGTCGACGATACGTTTGGCGGTGGTGAAGTCGGAACGATTGAGGTTCAGCGTCAGGCTGTTGCCCTGGTTGAAACCGCTCGGTACGGAGCGCTCCACCGAGGCACCGCCGGGAATGCGACCGGCCGAGGGAACGTTGACCGTGATCTTCGAACCGTCACGGCCCTCAGCGTCGAAACCACCGACCACCAGGTTGCCCTGGGCCACGGCATAGACGTTGCCGTCGATGCCCTTGAGCGGGGTCAGCAACAGGGTGCCGCCGCGCAGGCTCTTGGAGTTACCGATCGAGGACACAGTGATATCGACCTGTTGACCCGGCTTGGCGAACGCCGGCAGATCGGCACTGATCGACACCGCCGCGACGTTCTTCAATTGCACGTTGCCCGAGCCCGGTGGCACCTTGATGCCGAACTGCGAGAGCATGTTGTTAAAGGTCTGCAGGGTGAACGGGGTCTGCGTCGTCTGGTCACCGGTGCCGTTAAGCCCGACCACCAGGCCGTAGCCGATCAACTGGTTGGAGCGCACGCCGGAAATGCTGGCGATGTCTTTCAGCCGCTCGGCGTGGGCGTTGAAGGCCGCCGACAGGAACAGCGCAGCGACCATAAGGCTCTTGAAATTCAAAGTCGCCACCTAGAAAGGGAACAGCGGGCTGAGGAAGAAACGGTCGAACCAGCCTGGCTGACTCGCATCGGCAAACGCGCCAGTGCCCGAGTAGGTGATGCGTGCATCGGCGACACGGGTCGACGACACGGTGTTGTCGGTGGCGATGTCATCGGCGCGGACCAGACCGGCGATGCGCACCAGTTCGTCACCGGTATTGAGGGTCAACCACTTCTCGCCACGCACGGCGATGATGCCGTTGGGCAAAACGTCAGCCACCGTCACGGTGATCGAACCGGTCAGGCTGTTGCTCTGTCCGGATTTGGCGTCGCCCTTGGTCGAACGGTCGGCGCTGTAGCCGGCGTTCAGGCTCAAGTCACCGCCACCAATCGGGTTGTTGGTGGTCAGGCTGGAGCCGAACAACGAGGTCAGGCCGACCGAGTTATCGCTGTTCTTGTCCGTCTGCGAGTTGGCGTTCTTGCTCGCCTGGGTGCGCTCGTTCAGGGTGATGGTGATGATGTCACCGACGCGGAACGCCTTGCGGTCGCTGTACAGGTTCTGCTCGAAACCGGCCTGATAGATCGAGCCATTGTTGGCCGCCGCCGGCAACGGCGTGCGCGGCAACACCGGCGCGTAGTAAGGGTCATTGGGCTTGGGCGTCGGAGCGACGCAGCCCGCGAGCGAGACGACCCCACTCAATGCCAGAACAGATACAAAGCGATTCATGACCCTACCTCACGGTGTTGCCGGCGACCCTGCGGTCGCCCCAAAGACTTGATTACAGATTCTGCGTTACGAACGAGAGCATCTGGTCGGCGGTGGAGATCACCTTGGAATTCATCTCGTAAGCGCGTTGCGTGGTGATCATGTTGACCATCTCTTCCACGGTGCTGACGTTGGAGGTTTCCAGGGTGTTCTGCAGCGTGGTACCGAAACCGGCCAGGCCTGGTGTGCCGACTTGCGGCGCGCCGGAAGCCGCGGTTTCCAGGAACAGGTTGTTGCCCACGGCTTGCAGACCGGCCGGGTTGATGAAGTCGGCGGTTTGCAGGTTGCCGATCACTTGCGACGCCGGGTTGCCGGCGATGGTGACGGAAACGGTGCCGTCGCGGCCGACAGTGAAGGTCTGCGCGTCGTTCGGGATAACAATCGCCGGCTCCAGAGCGAAACCGCTGGCGTTGACGATCTGGCCATTGGAGTCGAGGTGAAAAGTACCGTCACGGGTGTAGGACGTGGTGCCGTCCGGCTGCAGAATCTGGAAGAAACCGCGACCGTCGATGGCCATGTCCAGCGGCTGCTCGGTGGTTTGCAGGCTGCCGGCAGTGAAGTTTTTCTGCGTGCCGACAATGCGCACGCCGGTACCCACTTGCAGACCCGACGGCAATTCGCTGTCCTGGGTCGACTGGGCGCCTGGCTGACGCTTGATCTGATAGAGCAGGTCCTGGAACTCGGCGCGGTCACGTTTGAAACCCGTGGTCGAGACGTTCGCCAGGTTGTTGGAAATGGTGGTCAGGTTGGTGTCCTGGGCGGACAGACCGGTTTTGGCAACCCATAGAGCCGGAAGCATTCGATTCTCCTCGTGCGCCTGTTTTACGGCGCGACGTTCTGATAATTAGCTGATCTGCAAGACCCGAGCCATGGCCTGGTCGTCGTCTTTGGCGGTGTTCATCATCTTGACGTGCAACTCGAACTGCTTGGCCAGGGCCAGCACCGAGGTCATTTCTTCCACGGCATTGACGTTGCTCGACTCAAGGAAACCCGAAACCAGTTTGACGTTGGCATCGGCCTGGGCCGGCTGGCCGTCCTTGGTGTAAATCGAACCGTCGAGGCCTTTGTTCATGTTCTTGATGTCCGGGTTGACCAGCTTGATGCGGTCGACTTCGGCCATGACACGCGGGCCTTCGCCCATCGCCCGGATGCTGATGGTGCCGTCTTCGCCGACTTCGACCTGCTGCTCCGGAGGCACGGCAATCGGCCCGCCATTGCCGATCACCGGCATGCCGTTGCCGGCGCGCAAGACGCCGAGGGCATCAATGTTGAGACTGCCGGTGCGCACGTAGCTTTCGCCACCGTTGGGGTTCTGCACGGCGATAAAACCGTTGCCGGTCACAGCGACATCGAGGTCGCGACCGGTTTCCACCAGCGAGCCTGGCGAGAAGTCAGTGGCCGGCCGTTCGCTCATGGCAAACGCGCGCGCCGGAAAGCTGTCACCAAATACCGGCATCGAACGCGCCTGCTCCAGGTCGCGCTGAAAACCGTTGGTGGAGATGTTCGCCAGGTTGTTGGCATGCGCCCGCTGCGCCAGTGCGTTCTGGCTGGCGCCGGTCATTGCCACATAAAGGTACTTGTCCACGCTCTTTCCTCTGCATGCCGGACGTTTGCCGCCCACTGCTGTACTGCTGAGCCATAAGCAATTTGCAGACCAACTTTTTATTGGCGGACGAAGGCCCGGTAAACAGGGGACTTGAGGGGCTTACAGGGGAAATTTGAAATGTGTCGAAGACGAAAAACCGGCGGTGTCATGCCGCTGCGCGGCAATCCCAAGTTTGGCGGGTGACGGAAATCTTGTGGCGAGGGGATTTATCCCCGTTCGGCTGCGCAGCAGTCGCAAAGCCTGCAAATGAGGTCGTCCTGCAGGAAAACCGGGGCGGCTTCGCCACCCAACGGGGATAAATCCCCTCGCCACAGAGACTGCATTCAGCTTTCGGGGTTCTTGCCCACTTCATACTCACGCAGCTTGTTGGCAATGGTGGTATGCGAAACGCCGAGCCGCTTACCCAACTGGCGACTGCTCGGATGCTCAGAATACAGGCGCTCCAGCACCGCTTTTTCGAAGCGCCCGACGATCTCGTCCAGGCCACCCTCCAGCGAAAAATCGCCAAGCGGCTGACGCACGCCGTAATCCGGCAGACGAATATGCTCGGCCTTGACCGTACCGCCCTCGCACAGCGACACCGCTTGAAACAGCACGTTCTCCAATTGCCGCACGTTGCCCGGCCAGTGGTAATGACTAAGGCGATCCATCGCCGCCGGGGCCAGTTTCGGCAACGGGCAACCGATCTGCCGGCTGGCCTGATCGAGAAAGTGTTCCACCAGCGGCGTCAACCCGTCGAGGCATTCGCGCAGCGGCGGGATGTGCAGCGACAAGACGTTCAGGCGGTGGTACAGGTCCTGGCGAAACTCGCCGCGCGCGCACAATTCAGACAAATCCACTTGGGTCGCGCAGATCACTCGCACATCCAGATAGACCTCTTCGTCGCTGCCGACGCGGCGGAAGCAACCGTCCTGCAGAAAGCGCAGCAGTTTGACCTGCAAGCGCGGGCTCATCTCGCCGACACCGTCGAGAAACAGCGTGCCGCCTGCGGTCAATTCCAGCAGGCCAAGTTTGCCTTCGGCACGCGCGCCTTCGAAAGCACCGGGGCCGTAGCCGAACAATTCGGTCTCGGCCATCGATTCCGGCAGCCCTGCACAGTTGAGCGCCATCAACGGCGACTGCCCGCGCGGACTCGCCAGGTGACAGGCGCGCGCCAGCAATTCCTTGCCGGTGCCGGTTTCGCCTTCAATCAATAACGGCGCATCCAGTGGTGCCATGCGCCGCGCTTCACGGACCACGGCAGCCATGACTTTGGAACTCTGAAAGATGCTGTCGAAGCCACGCAGTTCCTGCTTGCGCACGTTATAGATGCGCTCGCCGACGCGGTCGGCGCGGTGCAGGGTCAGAACGGCTCCGGCCATGGCCTCGCTGTCGTCATGCTCCGATTGCAACGGCGCGATGTCGGCGAGAAAGACGTCGCCCTTGACCTTGACTCGCATGCCGTTGATCCGCGACTTGTTCGCGCGCACCAACTCCGGCAAGTCGAAATCCTCGGCGTAGCGCGACAGCGCAATCCCCGGCACCTCATCGACGCGTACCCCGAGCAACTGCGCCGCCGCGCGGTTGGCCGCGACAATCGAGCCGCCCATGTCGATCGACAGCACCGGAAACTCCAGCGCCCCAAGCAACGCGTTCAACTCCATGTGCCGACGCTCGCTGGGCATCAGCCCGACGCGCTTGACGCCAAACACCCCGGCAATCGCCTCGAACTTGGGGCGCAAGGCCTGGAATTGAATGTTGATCAGGTTCGGGCAATGCAGATAGATCGCGTTGCCATGCTCGCCGCCAACCTCACCGCGCGCGACGTTGATGCCGTACGCCACCAGCAGATTGAGGATGTCGCGCAGGATGCCGATGCGGTTCTGGCAGTGGACTTTGATGCGCATAAAAACACCTGAATGAACGACGGAGAACCTGTAGGAGTGAGCCTGCTCGCGATAGCGGTATATCAGTCACATCATTTTTAGCTGGCCCACCGCTATCGCGAGCAGGCTCACTCCTACAAGGGATTGGTGCCCGACTTTCTGTCGAGGCACGCAGATAGTTGTCAAGATTATGTGACAGCACTAGCCATTTTCAAACCTGCCAATCACTGCAAATGCTGATTAGCCGACAAAGCGTAACGATAACTTTACGAAATTAGCCGAATTTTCCTACATGACTGCGTTTAAACGTGCTGCATCTCCTGCCACTCTCGGGTAATCCTTGAGCCATCGCTGGACATAACAAAAACGAATTCCCCTAGCAGGAGAGCAGCATGAAGCAGACGCAATACGTGGCCCGCGAGCCCGATGCGCAAGGTTTTATCGACTACCCCGCCGAAGAACACGCGGTGTGGAACACGCTGATCACTCGCCAGTTGAAAGTGATCGAGGGCCGTGCGTGCCAGGAATACCTGGACGGTATCGAAAAACTCGGTCTGCCCCACGACCGCATCCCGCAGCTCGGCGAGATCAATAAAGTGCTCGGCGAGACCACCGGCTGGCAGGTCGCCCGGGTGCCGGCGCTGATTCCCTTCCAGACCTTTTTTGAACTGCTCGCCAGCAAGCAATTTCCGGTGGCGACTTTCATTCGCACCCGCGAAGAACTGGACTATCTGCAAGAGCCGGATATTTTCCACGAGATCTTCGGCCACTGCCCGCTGCTGACCAACCCGTGGTTCGCTGAATTCACCCACACCTACGGCAAACTCGGCCTGCAAGCGACCAAGGAAGAGCGCGTGTACCTGGCGCGGCTGTACTGGATGACCATCGAATTCGGCTTGGTCGACACTCCGCAAGGCAAGCGCATTTACGGTGGCGGAATTCTGTCCTCGCCGAAAGAAACCGTTTACTGCCTGTCGGACGAGCCTGAGCATCAAGCCTTCGATCCGCTGGAAGCCATGCGCACGCCCTATCGCATCGACATCCTGCAACCGCTGTACTTTGTCCTGCCGAACCTCAAGCGCCTGTTCGACGTCGCTCATGAAGACATCATGGCCATGGTCCGCCAGGGCATGCAGCTGGGCTTGCACGCGCCGAAATTTCCGCCGAAACCCAAAGCCGCCTGAACCGCGACTTTTGCTGACAATTGCGTCTGTCAGTCGCCGTCACTTTGCTTTAGCGTGACGGCATATACGCTTTAATAAAAAAAACACACTCGATTTCAGGAATACACCATGTCCACTTTGAACCAAGCCCACTGCGAAGCCTGCCGCGCCGATGCGCCACAAGTCAGCGACGAAGAACTGCCGATCCTGATCAAGCAGATCCCTGACTGGAACATCGAAGTGCGCGACAGCATCATGCAGCTGGAAAAAGTCTTCCTGTTCAAGAATTTCAAACACGCGCTGGCTTTCACCAATGCCGTCGGCGAGATTTCCGAGGCCGAAGGCCACCACCCGGGCCTGCTGACCGAATGGGGCAAAGTCACCGTGACCTGGTGGAGCCATTCGATCAAAGGCCTGCACCGCAACGACTTCATCATGGCCGCGCGCACTGACGAAGTGGCCAAGACCGCAGAAGGACGCAAGTAATGCACTTCGACGCCATCGCCCGGGTGCCCGGCGACCCGATCCTCGGCTTGATGGAGGCGTATGCGCAGGACAGCAATCCGCGCAAGTTCGACCTCGGCGTTGGCGTCTACAAGGATGCCCAGGGCCTGACGCCGATCCCTGAAGCGGTGAAAATCGCCGAAGCGCGGCTGGTCGAAAGCCAGGACACCAAAACCTACATCGGTGGCCACGGCAACCCGCTGTTCGGCAAGGTCATCAACGAGCTGGTGCTGGGCGCCGACTCGCCACTGATCAGCGAACAACGCGCCGGCGTCACCCAGACCCCGGGCGGCACCGGTGCGTTGCGTCTGGCTGCGGACTTCATCGCTCAATGCCTGCCGGGCAAGGGCGTGTGGTTGAGCAACCCGACCTGGCCTATCCACGAAACCATTTTCGCTGCCGCCGAGGTCAAGGTCAGTCACTACCCGTACGTGGGCAGCGACAACCGCCTCGATGTCGAAGCCATGCTCGCCGTGCTCAAGGAAGTGCCCAAGGGTGACGTGGTGCTGCTGCATGCCTGCTGCCACAACCCGACCGGTTTTGACCTGAGCCATGACGACTGGAAGCGGGTGCTTGAGGTGGTGCGCAGCCGTAATCTGCTGCCGCTGATCGACTTTGCCTACCAGGGCTTTGGCGATGGCCTGGAGCAGGACGCGTGGTCGACGCGCTTGTTCGCCGCCGAAATTCCGGAGGTGCTGATCACCAGTTCTTGCTCGAAGAACTTCGGCCTCTATCGCGACCGCACCGGTGCGCTGATCGTCTGTGCAAAAAGCGCCGACAAGCTCATCGACATCCGCAGCCAACTGGCCAACATCGCCCGCAACCTGTGGTCGACGCCGCCGGATCACGGCGCGGCGGTAGTCGCGACCATCCTCGCCGATCCAGAGCTGAAAGCGCGCTGGGCCGATGAGGTGGAAGCCATGCGACTGCGTATCGCGCAATTGCGCAGCGGTCTGGTCGAAGCGCTGGAACCGCATGGTTTGCGCGAACGCTTTGCGCACATTGGCGTACAGCGTGGGATGTTTTCTTACACCGGGCTGTCACCAGATCAAGTGAAAAACCTGCGTGAGCGGCACAGCGTGTACATGGTCAGCTCTGGCCGGGCAAACGTCGCCGGCATCGACGCCACCCGCCTCGCATTACTGGCCGACGCCATCGCTGACGCCTGTAAATAGTTTCTGCAATACACAACCCTGTGGGAGCGGGCCCTGTGGTGAGGGGATTTATCCCAGACCGGCTGCGCAGCAGTCGTAAACCGTTGCTCGCGGAGTGTCAGACATTCCGCGAATGCAGGGTCTGGGGCCGCTTCGCAGCCCATCGGGGGTAAATCCCCTCACCACAAAAGCCCGCTCCCACATTTGTTTTTTGCGGTGGCCTCCGTGCCCTGCGGCCATCTGTCGCATTATTCTGAATTAAAAGTCTGATTGTCATTTTTCCTGCTGTATCCTGCGCAGGCTTTGTAAAAGCGCGGAGCACCTGATCTATCAACAGACTTAGCGAGGAGCGCGACCATGCACGAGATTCCTAATCTCCCCTTCCCAAGCCTGCACGTACCTGAGCAGACGACCCCGCAACACGCCGGCGCCCAACAGCCCGAGCCGCAAGAAGCCGCTGACAGCCGCAACGCCGACAGCGAAGAGTAAAGTCCCCGCCGTACAGACCGTGTGGAAAGCGCTAAGATGCGCTTTCCACACTGCCTGAAGCCGAGCCCGCCATGACCGATGAATTTTCTGCAAGCCAAGCTGCCGTGCTGATCGGCGCCACCGAGAAAATGATCGAGATCTGGAATCGCCTTCCCCCTGAGAAACAGGCCGCCCTGCTCGAACGTTTCGGCAGCGAAGAAAACGCCCTCGCCGCTCTCGTCACCACGCAATTGGTCGCCCCGGCGAAATCCTGAAACGGCCGCCCCGGCAAATAGTTTTACTTTTCCCCGCCCCTGATCGTTTCACGCCGGTATCATGAGCAGCCTATCTAATCTGCTGCTCCTGTGGATCGTTACCCATGTCGCCCTCTATATCCGAACCCCAGCGCCCCTTCGCGGTTACGCTGCAAGTGGTTTCCATCGTCCTCTTCACCTTTATCGGTTACCTGAACATCGGCATTCCGCTCGCCGTGTTGCCGGGCTATGTGCACAGCGATCTGGGCTTTGGCGCAGTGATCGCCGGGCTGGTGATCAGCGTGCAATACCTCGCCACCCTGCTCAGCCGTCCGTATGCCGGCAAGATCATCGACAACCAGGGCAGTAAACGGGCAGTGATGATTGGCCTCGCCGGATGCGGCTTGAGCGGTGTGTTCATGCTGATTTCGGCGTGGACGCACAGCCTGCCGATGCTCAGCCTGATCAGCCTGCTGATCGGCCGGCTGGTGCTGGGCAGCGCGGAAAGTCTGGTCGGTTCCGGCTCGATTGGCTGGGGTATCGGCCGTGTCGGCGCGGCGAACACGGCCAAGGTGATTTCCTGGAACGGCATCGCCAGTTATGGCGCGCTGGCGATCGGCGCGCCGTTTGGCGTGTGGCTGGTCAGCAGGCTGGGCCTGTGGAGCATGGGCGTAAGCATCATCCTCCTCGCCCTGCTCGGCCTGGCGCTGGCGTGGCCGAAGATCGCAGCGCCGATCGTCTCCGGTGAACGCCTGCCCTTCATGCATGTGCTCGGCAAAGTCTTTCCCCACGGTTGCGGACTGGCGCTGGGCTCGATCGGTTTCGGCACCATCGCCACCTTCATCACCCTGTATTACGCCACGCAGCATTGGGACAACGCGGTGCTGTGCCTGAGCCTGTTCGGCGCCAGCTTCATCGGTGCACGGCTGTTGTTCGGCAACCTGATCAACCGCCTCGGCGGCTTTCGCGTGGCGATCGCTTGCCTGTCGGTGGAAACCCTGGGCCTGTTGCTGCTGTGGATTGCACCGGACGCTAATTGGGCCTTGGCCGGCGCGGCGCTGAGTGGCTTCGGCTTCTCGCTGGTGTTTCCTGCGCTGGGCGTTGAAGCGGTGAATCTGGTGCCTGCTTCCAGCCGCGGTGCGGCGGTCGGTGCCTATTCACTGTTCATCGATTTGTCGCTGGGGATCACCGGACCGTTAGCCGGGGCGATTGCGGCGGGGTTCGGTTTTGCCTCGATCTTTTTGTTTGCCGCTTTTGCGGCCCTGAGCGGTCTGGCGTTGAGCGTGTATCTGTACAAGCACACGGCGAAATATCGCGAGGATTAGAAGTCGACCTTGCCGCGTCCGGCCTTGATACTGCCGCGCTTGGTCTTCGATTCGAGGCGGCGCTTCTTCGAGCCGAGGGTCGGCTTGGTCGGGCGGCGCTTCTTTTCCACTTTGGTGGCGCTTTGAATCAACTCGACCAACCGCTCCAGCGCATCGGCACGATTGGCTTCCTGCGTGCGGTATTGCTGGGCCTTGATGATCAGCACGCCGTCGCTGGTGATGCGACTGTCACGTAGCGCCAGCAGGCGCTCCTTGTAGAACTCCGGCAACGAGGAGTTGGGAATGTCGAAGCGCAGGTGCACGGCGCTGGAGACCTTGTTGACGTTCTGCCCGCCAGCGCCCTGGGCGCGGATGGCCGTCAGTTCGATCTCGGCATCGGGCAGATGCACATTGTTGGAAATCACCAGCATGGAAAAGCGTCCGTGTTCAGAGGGTGCAGGATAACGCGAAAACCATTGCAAGCCTGCTGGAGTTCCCCTGTAGGAGTGAGCCTGCTCGCGATAGCGGTATATCAGGTTCATATTTATTGACTGACACACCGCTATCGCGAGCAGGCTCACTCCTACAGTGGATTTGTGTGAGGCTCAGAAATGACAAACCCGGCACGCTGGCCGGGTTTGTCGTTTCTGCCTGCGAGGTTATTTCGCCGTCGCCGGCACCACCGGCTGCACACTGCGTTTGTTCTTGACCACGTAGCAGACCCACATGAACACGACCCACACCGGAATCGCGTACACCGAGATCTGAATCCCCGGGATCAGCAACATTACGCCGAGGATGAACGCAACGAACGCCAGGCAGATGTAGTTGCCGTACGGGTACCACAGCGCCTTGAACAGCGGCGTCTGCTTCGTCTTGTTCATGTGCTGGCGGAACTTGAAGTGCGAATAGCTGATCATCGCCCAGTTGATCACCAGCGTTGCAACCACCAGCGACATCAACAGTTCCAGCGCGTGCTGCGGGATCAGGTAGTTGAGCAGCACCGCCACCAGCGTCACCGCCGCCGAGGCCAGGATCGACCGCACCGGCACGCCGCGCTTGTCGATCTTCGCCAGGCCTTTCGGCGCGTCACCCTGCTCGGCCATGCCCAGCAACATGCGGCTGTTGCAGTAAGTGCCGCTGTTGTACACCGACAGCGCCGCGGTCAACACGACGAAATTGAGGATGTGCGCGGCGGTGTTGCTACCGAGCATCGAGAACACCTGCACGAACGGGCTGCCGCTGTAGGAGTCGCCGGACGCATTGAGGGTTTCCAGCAGGCTGTCCCACGGAGTCAACGACAGCAGGATTACCAGCGCGCCGATGTAGAAAATCAGGATGCGGTAGATCACCTGATTGATCGCCTTCGGGATTACGGTTTTCGGTTTGTCGGCTTCAGCCGCGGTGAAGCCGAGCATTTCCAGGCCACCGAAGGAGAACATGATGATCGCCATGGCCATCACCAGACCGCTCACCCCGTTCGGGAAGAAACCGCCGTGGGACCACAGGTTGCTGACCGACGCTTGCGGGCCGCCGTGGCCGCTGACCAGCAAGTAGCTGCCCAGGGCAATCATGCCGACGATGGCGACGACTTTGATGATCGCGAACCAGAATTCGGCTTCACCGAAGACCTTGACGTTGGCCAGGTTGATCGCGTTGATCAGCACGAAGAACGCCGCTGCGGAGGCCCAGGTCGGAATGTCCGGTGCCCAGTAATGGATGTACTTGCCGACCGCGGTCAGCTCCGACATGCCCACCAGAATGTACAGAATCCAGCAGTTCCAGCCCGACAGGAAACCGGCGAAACCGCCCCAGTACTTGTGCGCGAAATGGCTGAAGGAGCCGGCCACCGGCTCTTCGACGATCATTTCGCCCAACTGGCGCATGATCATGAAGGCGATGAAGCCGCAGATGGCGTAGCCAAGGATCATCGATGGACCGGCGGATTTCAGCACCCCGGCAGATCCCAGGAACAGGCCGGTACCGATCGCGCCACCAAGGGCGATCAGTTGAATGTGGCGATTTTTCAGGCCGCGCTTAAGCTCGCCTGATTGCGAGGGTTGTCCACTCATGAAAAAGGTCTCACGCAAGGTTTGATGATGTTCAGTAGACGTTGCTGCAAGGTTGCGATTTCAGGCAGCCCCGATCAAACCCCAGCGCAGGCACCAGGAGTTCAGCTCATTTACAACGGTCATGCGTCACCTGTTTGTTTTTATCTGTGACGAAATCGAACCCGACACGCTTGTGGCGCGGCGGAGTGAACAAGGCGGGTAGCCTTGAGATTGGCGCGATTACGCAGAGGGTCACAGTTAAAACGCGGCGCATTGTACACCGCTAACCCCCTGCTGCCAGACCCCGCTGGATCAGCGTGGCGGTTGCCGGGATTGCGTGTATCCGCCTCGAGACACTCGGGCGGCTGCAAAAATTGAGTCAGGCCTTTGCAGGCCATCGGCGTGGACGAGGAACAAACCGTCCCACGGGGAGAAGTGGAAATCAGTCGCGGCGTTCATTGCGCCTCCTTCTTGTTATGCGCCTGCACGACAGGCATGGGCGCATCACACCCTGCCCGAGCGCGGGAAACAAGCGCGCCAGAGCCTTGCGTGGCGCCTGCGCTGGCGGGTTTCGGAAGATTTTCCTTACAGCCTTGCAGGAGCAGGCAAATGCCAGCCGTTACCGGGCAATTTCGTCACGTTTTCTTTACGAGGCGTAACGTAAAATTTCCGAATCAGAAATTTCCGAAGGATGTCTGCATATTGACGGTAGCTAGCTTGCTATCGAAGCCAGCGGCTTAGTTTTTTGTTTTCAAATAAGAAAATCCATCCTGAAAAACAGAACAAAAAGTCTATTTAAAAATTAAATGGATAAAATTTTGCATTAACAAAAAGCCTCAACTAGGTTTTTCACGTCTCACCGGCCACCTCGACCGGTCAGTCATAAACCGTGAAAGTCATCTAGGAGATCGACCATGCAAGCACTGGAAAAAGACTTGGATACCGAACTGCAACTGGACGAATGGTTTGAAGCACCGACCCATGAGGCCGCCGTGGAAATGATGCAAGCCGACGCGGTGGTTCCGTTCGGCACGGCGATGTGGCCTCTGTAACACATCCCCGGGCAGGCACGGTCCGGCCGGTCGTGCCTGCCGCTTTCGTCACGGTCAGTCAGGGAGGATTCATGGATAAGTCCCGCGCGATCTCGCATTTCCTTTACTACCTCGAACATCACCCCGCCCTTGCCGGCCTCGACTCGGCGAAGGTATTGCTCGGCCACACTGCCGACTACGAAGCCCTGACCGGCGCCATCGCCGAACAGGCCGGCGAGCATCCACGCTTTCGCTTCAGCGCGCGACGCCTGGACCTGGAAAGCACCGCAGCGCTGGCTACGGCAATTGCCGACAGCGATCTGTACATTTTCTTCTACGACTCTTCCACCCTGCCCAACCCGCGCCCCGACGGCCCGGAGTTCGTCCGCGCTCTGCAAGCGGTGATGGCGGACAACTGGAAGAAGTCGCTGCTGTTCAAGGATTATGGCGACTATTTCTACGACACTTTCAGCATTACCCCGCAGCGCATTGCCGGACTCAACAGTCACCTGATCCAACGCATGTCCCAAGCGACCACGCTGAGCTTCAAGGATGACCACGGCTCGTGGTTCGAAACACCGATGAGCAGCATCAAGAAGTGGACCGACATCAACGGCGTCGGCAACTTCGACCTCGCCCCCGGCGAAATCGCCACCCACAGCGAAGCCATCAACGGCCACGTTAAATTCAAGGGCACCTTTCTCAGTACCATTCCGTTTGCGCGCAAATACGGCGTGCTGGAGTCACCACTGGAGTTGTGGATCGAAAATTCGACCATCAGCCGCATCGCCACCGACGTACCGGGGCTGGAGCACGATTTCAGCAAATACCTGGACGCCAACCCGTCGAACCGGCGGATCGAAGAACTGGGGATTGGCACCAATGAAGGCGTGAAAGACCTGTATGCGCGCAATGCCGGGTTTGAAGAGCGGCATTGTGGCTTGCATCTGGGATTGGGCGGTGGCGCCAAGGGCAGCCATCATCTGGACCTGATCTTTTCTGGCGGGGTGTTGGCGCTGGATGACAAGCCGGTGTTTGATGGGCGCTTTGTGTTTTAGGCGACTGACGCCTTCGCGAGCAGGCTCGCTCCCACAGGGATTTGTGTACGCCGCAGATCCAATGTGGGAGCGAGCCTGCTCGCGAAAGAGCCCTGTCAGACGCTGCATGAGTTGCGTCAGACGAAAAAAAAACGCCAACCCTGCGGTTGGCGTTTTTTCATTCGGCGCTAAACCCGATCACTCCGGTTTCTTGCGACCAAACCCCGGACGCTGACCCGAGCCCGCCGGTGCGCCGCGACGCTTGCCCGAGGGCTTGTCGCCGTCGACCAGTTTGATCCCCGGACGCTTCGGCGCCGGTTTGGCCGGACGCTTGTTAGTGGTGTCGGCTGGACGATCAGCCACCGGCGTACCGCGACCGGCAGGCGCGCCACGTTCGCCACGCTCGGTACGGCCATTGGCTGGACGCGGTGCGCGCTCGCCGTCACGGGCAACCGGCTTGCGACCTGGACGCTCGCCTTCGATCTGCGGCTCGCGGCCTGGGCGTGGACCGGTCGGTGCGCCAGCGGCTGGGCGCAAGGTGCGCACGCGCTCGGTCTTGGCCATCGGCCGCGACGATTTACGCTGCATACGCTCCAGCTTGTCCTTGCTCTTGGCGTTCAGTTGCGGCATGGCTACCGGCGTCAGGCCGACTTCAGCACTGAGGATGTCGACTTCGTACTGGCTCATTTCGCGCCAGCGGCCCATCGGCAAGTCGGAGTTGAGGAACACCGGACCGAAACGCACGCGCTTCAGACGGCTGACCACCAGACCCTGCGATTCCCACAGACGACGCACTTCACGGTTGCGGCCTTCCATTACCACGCAGTGATACCAGTGGTTGAAGCCTTCGCCACCCGGCGCCTGCTTGATGTCGGTGAACTTGGCCGGGCCGTCTTCCAGCACCACACCAGCCTTGAGGCGTTCAATCATCTCGTCGTCAACTTCACCACGGACACGCACGGCGTACTCGCGGTCCATCTCGTAGGACGGGTGCATCAGGCGGTTGGCCAGTTCACCGTCAGTGGTGAACATCAGCAAACCGGTGGTGTTGATGTCGAGACGGCCAATGTTGATCCAGCGGCCTTCTTTCGGACGCGGCAGCTTGTCGAACACGGTCGGACGGCCTTCCGGGTCGTCACGGGTGCAGATTTCGCCGTCGGGCTTGTTGTACATGATCACGCGGCGCACCGATTCGGCAGCCTCTTCGCGTTTGATCACCTTGCCATCGATGGTGATGGCGTCGTGCATGTCGACGCGCAGGCCGAGGGTGGCGTCTTTGCCATTGACCTTGATCCGGCCCTGGCTGATCCAGGCTTCGACGTCACGGCGCGAGCCGACGCCGATACGGGCGAGGACTTTCTGCAGTTTTTCGCCTGCTGGGCCGATTTCCTGGTCGTCTTTCTGATTGATGTCACTCATCTGGGCACCTCCCGGTGTGGTCTGTTCAGGCGGCGCCTGAAGCATTGAAAACTGTGTTTTCGGGCGAAGGGATCGCCGAAGGGTCGCGAATCATACGCGGATGTGCGCCATCGCGCATCAGAGACTAGCTGATCGATCGACAGTTATTTCTTTTTCCGCCGACCGGCACCGCCCAGTTTGATCAGGCGCAACGCGGCTTCGGCCAGCACCGTGCGCTTGTCGTCCTTGTCGAGCTTCTTCCAGGCCTTGATCTCGCGCTTGCTGCGGCCACAACCGAGGCAGATGTCGTCGGAGAATTTGCAGAGGCTGATGCAGGGGTCCTTGGTTGAGCTCATCGCGTTCTCCAGAAAAACACAGATCCCTTGTAGGAGTGAGCCTGCTCGCGATTGCGGTGTGTCAGTCGACATCTTCTTGTCAGAGACACCGCTATCGCGAGCAGGCTCACTCCTACAAGGGATGGCGGTGTTCTTGTGATCGGGTCAGTCCTCGAATTCGCGCCGCTCGGCTTCGATGGCTTCGGCCAGTGCGCGGGCTTCGGCTTCTTCTTCGCTGAGTTCGGGTTCTGGCAGTTCGAGGGCGGCAACGGCAGCCAGGAGTTTCTCGCGGGCCTCGGCGACACCGAGAATGTCTTCCTCCGGTTCGGCTTCAGGCGGTTCAACTTCTACCGCCGGCTCGGCGATCTCGGGCTCAGACACCGGCGCTTCGCCATCCGCCGCATCGCGCAGCAAATCGTCGAAGTCGGTTTTGATCCCCTCTTCCATGCTGTCCAGTTCCAGCAGCAGTGAATGGAAACTGGTTTCTTCCTTCTCTTCCTCCGGCTCGGCGCTGGCGTCGGCCAGTTCCTGCAGACTCTGCGGCACCGGTGCGTCGTCGAAATCCAGCACCGGCTCGGCTTCCATCTCGCGCAGTTCGGCCAGCGGCGGCAGGTCCTCAAGGTTTTTCAGGTTGAAGTGATCGAGAAACGCCTTGGTCGTGGCAAACATCGCCGGTTTGCCCGGCACGTCGCGGTAGCCGACGACGCGAATCCACTCGCGCTCCAGCAAAGTCTTGACGATGTTGCTGTTGACCGCCACGCCACGCACGTCTTCGATTTCGCCACGGGTGATCGGCTGGCGGTAGGCGATCAGCGCAATGGTTTCCAGCAAGGCACGCGAGTAGCGTTGCGGGCGCTCTTCCCACAGTCGACCGACCCAGGGCGAGAACTTCTCGCGGATCTGCAGGCGATAGCCCGACGAGACTTCCTTGAGTTCGAAGGCGCGGCCCTCGCAGGACTTGCCGAGCAGGGTCAAAGCTTTCTTGAAGACCGCCGGCTCCGGCCGCTCGCCTTCTTCGAACAGTTCGAACAGGCGCTCAAGTGATTGCGGTTTTCCCGAGGCCAACAGAAAGGCTTCAAGCAGGGGCGCCAGCTCGCGGGGTTCAGTCAGGTTCATGTTTGGACTCGTTATTCGGCTCGGGCTCGCACGTGGATCGCGGCGAACGGCTCATTCTGCACCAGCTCGACCAAGGATTCCTTGACCAGTTCAAGGATCGCCATAAAGGTCACTACCACACCGAGGCGGCCCTCTTCGGCGGTGAACAGTTCGACAAATGGCACAAAACCGCCGCCCTTGAGCCGTTCCAGCACATCGCTCATGCGCTCGCGCGTAGACAACGCCTCGCGGCTGACCTGGTGGCTTTCGAACATGTCGCCACGGCGCAGCACTTCGGCCATGCACATCAGAATTTCTTCCAGCGCGACATCGGGCAACAGCTTGCGCGCCCGCGCTTCTGGCGCGTCGAGTCTGGGCACGATCACATCGCGGCCGACCCGGCTCAGGCCATCGATACCTTCGGCGGCCGCCTTGAAGCGTTCATATTCCTGCAAGCGGCGGATCAGCTCGGCGCGCGGGTCGTCCTCTTCGTCTTCGACGGTTTCGGCGCGAGGCAGGAGCATGCGCGACTTGATCTCGGCCAGCATCGCGGCCATGACCAGGTATTCGGCGGCCAGTTCCAGGCGCACCGACTGCATCAACTCGACATAGCCCATGTACTGGCGGGTGATCTCCGCCACCGGGATGTCGAGAATATTGATGTTCTGTTTGCGGATCAGGTACAGCAGCAAGTCGAGCGGGCCTTCGAAGGCTTCTAGGAAGACTTCCAGCGCATCAGGCGGAATGTACAGGTCCAGCGGCATTTCCATGACCGCCTGGCCATAAACCATGGCAAACGGCAGCTCCTGTTGAGCGCCGGCCTGGGGATCGACCACGGTTTCCACTGCGGACATTCAGGCCTCGACCATGAACGGCGTCGGATCGCCGCAACCGACACGGACCACTTCCGGGTCGTCGCCGGTCAGATCGATGACCGTCGAGGCCTTGATACCGCCGAAGCCGCCGTCGACGATCAAGTCCACTTGGTGCTCAAGCAACTGGCGCATTTCGTACGGATCGCTGAGCGGGTCTTCGTCGCCGGGCATGATCAGGGTCACGCTCATCAGCGGCTCGCCGAGTTCGGCCAACAGCGCCAGGGCAATCGGATGGCTTGGCACGCGCAGGCCGATCGTGCGTTTCTTCGGATGCAGCAACAGACGCGGCACTTCACGGGTAGCGTTGAGAATGAAGGTGTAAGGCCCCGGCAGATGCGCCTTCAGGATACGGAAGGTGCCGGTGTCGATCTTGGCATAGTTACCCAGTTGCGACAGGTCGCTGCAGATCAGCGCGAAGTTGTGCTTTTCATCGAGCTGGCGCAGGCGGCGTACACGCTCGATGGCGGTCTTGTCGCCGATCTGGCAACCGATGGCGTAGGACGAGTCCGTGGGATAAACCACCACCCCGCCCTTGCGGATGATCTCTACCGCCTGTTTGATCAGGCGCGCTTGCGGGTTTTCCGGATGTATCTGGAAAAATTGACTCACGTTCTCTACCTGTTCAGACGGCGGCAATATCTGTGTCATGTTTGAACCGACACCACAGGGGTGGAAGGTCCTCGGGAACCGGCCGGTACTGGCCGATCTCGGACCAGCCGCCAGGGCCATGGAAGTCACTGCCGGCGCTGACCAGCAGACCGAACTCACGGGCAAGGATCGCCAGGCTGCCCACCTGTTCTGCGGGCTGATGTCCGTTAACCACCTCGATCGCATGCCCGCCTGCTTGAATATAGTCGGCAATCAGCTTCCGGCGCTTGCTGCGAGTGAAATCGTAGTGCCAGGGATGTGCCAGGCTGACCCAGGCGCCCGCGGCGCGCAGCGTGCCAACGGTGTCTTCCAGGGTCGGCCAATGCAGCTTGACGTCGCCGAGCTTGCCGGCGCCGAGCCATTTGCGAAACGCCTCGGCGCGATCCTTTACGTAACCTTCACGCACCATCCAGTCGGCGAAATGCGGGCGGGCCGGCGCGTTGCCGCTGTCGCCCAGTTCCTGCTGGACCTGTCGGGCGCCCTCAAGGGCACCGGGCATGCCCTTGAGGGCGAGCTTGCGGCTTATTTCTTCCGACCGTAGCCAGCGGCCATCGTGCAATTTGGCGATGGCCTCAACCAGCGGTGCAGCGTTGACGTCGAAACCGTAGCCCAGCACATGAATGGTCGCCCCGCCCCAGGTGCAAGACAATTCGACGCCATTGACCAGTTGCATGCCCAGCTCGTTGGCGGCCGTACGCGCTTCGGCGAGGCCTTCGAGGGTGTCATGGTCGGTCAGGGACAAGACTCGCACGCCGTTCTCGAACGCACGCGCAACCAGTACCGCGGGCGCCAGGGCGCCGTCGGAGGCCGTGCTGTGGCAGTGCAAATCAACATTCACGGGGAGTTGTAACCTCAAATCAGCCGGCGCTATCGCGCGCCCATATGTTTGTTATTATGCCGACACATCCAGCTTCTGGCTCTCACTGTGAAACAATTCATCGATTTCATCCCGCTTCTGCTGTTCTTCATCGTTTACAAACTTGACCCTCGGGTCGTCGACATCGCCGGGCATGAAGTGACCGTAGGCGGAATCTACAGCGCTACGGCGATGCTGATCATCAGTTCTCTGGTGGTGTACGGCGCGCTGTTCATCAAACAGCGCAAGCTGGAAAAGAGCCAATGGCTGACGCTGATTGCCTGCCTGGTGTTCGGCAGCCTGACGCTGGCCTTTCACAGCGAAACCTTCCTGAAATGGAAAGCGCCGGTGGTCAACTGGCTGTTCGCCGCGGCCTTCATCGGCAGCCACTTCATCGGTGACCGCCTGCTGATCAAGCGCATCATGGGCCACGCGCTGACATTGCCGGACCCGGTGTGGACGCGCCTGAACATCGCCTGGATCGGCTTTTTCCTGTTCTGCGGGGCGGCCAACCTGTTCGTTGCCTTCACCTTCCAGAGCATCTGGGTCGACTTCAAGGTGTTCGGCAGTCTGGGCATGACGGTGCTGTTCCTGGTCGCGCAAGGCATCTACCTGTCTCGTCACCTGCACGACGCGGACACTACAACACCAAAAACCGAGGACTGACATGCTCTACGCCATCATTGCCACCGACGTCGCCAACTCGCTCGAAGCACGCCTGGCTGCACGCCCGGCGCATCTGGAGCGCCTGCAAGCACTCAAGGGCGAAGGCCGCATCGTCCTGGCCGGCCCGCACCCGGCCGTCGACAGCAATGATCCGGGCGCAGCGGGGTTCACCGGCAGCCTGATCGTTGCCGAATTCGATTCGCTGAACGCCGCACAAGCCTGGGCTGACGCCGATCCGTATATCGCCGCGGGCGTCTACGCCAACGTGATCGTCAAGCCTTTCAAACAAGTCTTACCGTAATCCCCACTGTGGCGAGGGAGCTTGTCGAATCGTCGCACCGTCCCGCTGGGGAGCGAAGCGCCCCCCGCTTTTTCAACTCAAAAGCAGTGGGACTGCTGCGCAGTCCCGCGGGAGCAAGCTCCCTCGCCACAGTTTCAACATGTGCCATCCCTCTGCATGACTCGCAGCACTGAACCTTCTCGGTTCATCGCCCTCTCAATCGCTCATTATTCTCGTTTGCCTGCCGACAACCTGCCCAATATCCATTTGGAAACAGGTGTCGCGATGCGCAAGGGTCCGTTGTGTCTGATGTTGCTCACGTTGTCGATCATGGCGCCCGCCCATGGTGAGGAAACCACCGAGGGTGGCAGCTCCACGCCATTGTCGCTGAGTGCCGGCAGTCAGATCACCGAGTTGCAGCAGCGCCTCAAGGCCAGCGAGCAGCAACGCGAAGAACTGAACAAACAACTGCAAAATGCCGACAACACCCGCGAAAGCGCCCAACTCGCCCGGCTGCGCCAAGAGAATCAGCGCTTGAAGCTGCAACTCAAGGAAGCCCAGGCGAGTCCGTTGCCGCGTCTGCTGACCGATCAGCAGCAGTGGTTCGTCACTGGCGCTGGAGTAGCGCTATTGGCGCTGCTCTGCGGTATCTTTGCCAGTGGTGCAAGCCGAAAACGTCGGCAGTGGCTAAATTGAGTGAGTCATGAGCGAGCTGTTACTGATTGATGATGACCAGGAGTTGTGTGAACTCCTGAGTAGCTGGTTGAGCCAGGAAGGCTTCCAGGTGCGCGCCTGCCACGATGGCC
This sequence comes from Pseudomonas sp. SWRI81, assembly GCF_014268545.1. Lineage (NCBI taxonomy): Bacteria > Pseudomonadati > Pseudomonadota > Gammaproteobacteria > Pseudomonadales > Pseudomonadaceae > Pseudomonas > Pseudomonas sp. SWRI81. The sequence goes on along the minus strand of NZ_JABWQS010000025.1, from coordinate 17,764 downwards.
AGAGCGCCCGCAAGGCCTTGGCCGAAACCGCCCCCGCGGCGGTGGTGCTGGACGTGATGCTGCCCGACGGCAGCGGTCTGGAACTGCTCAAGCAATTGCGCAACGACCACGCCGACCTGCCGGTGCTGATGCTTTCAGCACGTGGCGAACCGCTGGACCGTATCCTCGGCCTCGAACTGGGCGCCGACGATTATCTGGCCAAACCCTGCGACCCACGCGAACTGACCGCCCGCCTGCGCGCCGTATTGCGCCGCAGCCACCCGGCCGCCGTGTCGACGCAGCTTGAGCTGGGTGATTTGAGTTTCAGCCCGGTGCGTGGCGTGGTCAGCATCGACGAAAAAGAACTGACCCTGACGGTATCCGAGAGCCGCCTGCTCGAAGCCCTGCTCAAGCAGCCCGGCGAGCCGCTGGACAAGCAGGAGCTGGCGCAACTGGCCCTCGGCCGCAAGCTGACCCTGTACGACCGCAGCCTCGACATGCACGTCAGCAACCTGCGCAAAAAGATCGGCCCCCACCCCGACGGCCGCCCGCGCATCGTTGCGCTGCGTAGTCGGGGTTACTACTACAGCCTTTGAACCAGCGCACTTCACTTGTGCGAGCCGGCTGGCGATGGGTTCGTTTGGTCGAGTTTTTTGCGTATATATCCGTTGCTGCGGTAACGGCTGCTTAAGGTTCCGCTCTTACAGCGGGTCACCTTTTTCAAACGCCAAAAAGGTAACCCAAAAGGCTTGCTCCTGCGTTCGGCCCTCGCAAGCTCGGGTTCCTTCGCTGCGGGACTGATCCGGGTGCAGCGTCTCCGGTTTGCTTCGCTGCACCTCCTCCCGCTGTGTTCGACTTCGTCGAACGGTCGCTGCGCTCCCACGCCCGGATCAATCCCGCAACGAAGCCTTCCGACGTCGCTGGTGAAACAAGATCAACAGCGCGCGAGCTGGCGCTCACTGTGTGAGTGGTTAGATGCAGGCGGTTGGCTTTGGATTTTTCTGATCGTTCCCACACGCCGCAAAGGAGTGCAGCCGGGGACGCTCCGCGTTCCACAGCTTGAAGATCGCTGCCTTCGGTAGTTCTTCAGGGGGTCAGTCGGGCATCGAACGAATAATGTCGGCCAAATCGTCCTTGGTTATCTCATTAGCCTTGATGGCGGCAGCGATGTCTTTTTTGGAAAGTGGAAAACGCTTGAAAATTTCTTTCAAAATATCCGCATCAACATTTGCCAGCCAGAGCGGACCAATGAACGAACCGCCATACTCAGGTTTCATGGGTACTTCTTCGTGAGCAATCGTACCTTTATGGTTGAGGTACACAACATAACGATCATGCCCTTCTGGAAAGCTTTTATCGTGATATAGCGTAGTACCCATCGGCAGTAAATAGTAATTCTCATCGCCATTTGGGCCTTCGATCAGCAATGGTTCTTTAGTTTTGATCATCTTCATGTCGTGCCCCTCCGAACTATGATCAAGAATCAGTAAAGCCAAAAAAATCGCATTGACCGATAGAGCTGCCACCAGCCATGGGCCGAGTTGCCTTGTAAACGTTTTATTTGTCATAGGGAGTCTCGGTGCTCGCTGGTTTGAAGGCGGGGCAAAACGTGCTGACGACGCCTTTTTTGTTCTTCGTTGAGCGACGATGTTGTCGAAGAGCAATCACAATCTGTGTCTTTGCATTATCCAAAAGATCGCAGCGTTCGGCAGCTCCTGCACAGGATATGTGTCAGCTCGGGAACGAAGCGTCTTTACCGAAGCTTTACGCTGCCCTGACCGCCGCTGACCTTGATCTGCGTAATCTGCACTCATCCGGAACGTACCGGGAACGAGACAAGGAGATACACCATGCGCAAGACTCTTATCGCTCTGATGTTCGCTGCCGCTCTGCCAACCGTGGCCATGGCCATGCCGCAGGATGGCGGCCCGCTGGGTGGTCCGCTTGACGGCCCGCGCCACGGCGGTCAGATGCACGGCGGCATGCACGGCAAAGGCCCGTACAGCCAGCTCGACCTGTCCCGCGAACAACGCGAGCAGATCCGCAAGATCATGGGCGAGCAGATGCACGAGCGTAAGCAAGTGGTCGACAAGTACCTGGAAAAGCTCTCGCCGGCCGACCAGAAAGCCATGAAGGACGAGATCGCGGCCAACCACAAGAAAGCCGAGTCCGAGGTGCGTGGGCTGCTGAAGCCGGAGCAACAGAAGCAGTTCGACGAGATCCAGAAGAAACGCGCCGAACGCCGCGCCGAATGGGCCGAGTTCAAGGCCTGGAAAGCGCAGCAGGCACAAAAGGCGCAATAATGCGTTAACCCTAGGCCCGACGGCTCACCCCGTCGGGCCTGTTTCCACCGATCCAGATGTAGGAGTGAGCCTGCTCGCGATAGCGGTGTGTCAGATAAGCATTAATTGACTGACCCACCGTTATCGCGAGCAGGCTCACTCCTACAATGGTTTTTGTGTTGTCTGAGGAGTTTCTGTGCGTTCACTGTTCTGGCGAATTCTCGCAAGCTTCTGGCTGGCCATCGCTCTGGTAGCCGGGCTGTCGATTCTGCTCGGGCACATGCTCAACCAGGACGCGTGGATTCTCAGCCGCCATCCGGGCCTCAACACACTCGCCGCGCAGTGGACGCAAACCTACGAAACCCAGGGCGAAGACGCCGCGCAAGACATCCTCGAACAACGAAAACGCCAGTACCACATCGATGTTCAGGTGCTCAACGAAACCGGCGATCCGGTGGTCCGCGGCACCTTCCCGCGTCGCGCCGCTGCCTTCGAAGCGCGGCAGAATAACGATGACCGCCGCCTGCCATGGCGGCGTTTGACCGACGAGTTCACCAGTGCAAAAACCGGTGACACTTATTTGTTCATTTATCGCATCCCGCATCCGGAGCTTGATTCGTGGCACCGCGAAAGCCTGCTCTGGCCGCTGAGTGCACTCGGCATCGCCTTGGTGGTACTGACCCTGTTCAGCTTGCTGGTGACCCTCTCCATTACCCGCCCGCTCAGCCGTCTGCGCGGCGCGGTGCATGACCTGGGGCAAACCACGTATCAGCAGAACAGCCTGGCGAAACTGGCCAACCGCCGTGATGAGTTCGGCGTACTCGCTACCGACTTCAACCGCATGGGCGCGCGCTTGCAAAGCCTGATCAGCAGTCAGCGCCAGTTGCTGCGCGACGTGTCCCATGAATTGCGCTCACCACTGGCGCGCCTGCGCATTGCCTTGGCGTTGGCGGAACGGGCCAATCCTGAAGAACGCGAAAAGCTCTGGCCACGACTGACTCGCGAGTGTGATCGGCTTGAAGCGCTGATCAGTGAAATTCTGGTGCTGGCGCGGGTCGATGCCGACAATGCCAGCGCCGAAGACGTGGATTTGAACGCGCTCCTCGCCACGCTGCAGAAGGACGCACAACTGGCGTCGCCGGAACAGGTTGTGCAACTCAATGCCGAGCCGCAACTGAACCTCAAGGGCTGGCCGACGATGATCGAACGCGCCGTTGACAACTTGCTGCGCAATGCCCAGCGTTTCAACCCGCCGGATCAGCCGATTGAACTGCAGGCCTCACGCCAGGGCGAGCGGATGGTCATCAGCGTGCGCGACCACGGGCCCGGGGTGCAGGCCGAGCATCTGAGTCAGTTGGGCGAGCCGTTCTATCGGGCGCCGGGGCAAACGGCGGCCGGCCACGGGTTGGGACTGGCGATTGCCAAGCGGGCGGCGGAGCGGCATGGAGGCACCCTGACGCTGGCCAATCATCCGCAGGGCGGGTTTGTGGCGAGTCTGGAATTGCCGCTGGTGCCGGGAGTCGTGCCCCAGCCCTGAAGCAAAAATGTGGGAGCGAGCCTGCTCGCGAAAGCGGTGTGTCAGTCAACGAATATGACGACTGACACCGCTTTCGCGAGCAGGCTCGCTCCTACATTTGATAATCGGGGTCAGGCGTTACCGGGCCAGGCGCTGACGAATTGCGTCAGGTCGACCTTCTCCGCCACGCGCGGCTCCTTCTGCGGCGTGCCGAGGTACAGAAACGCAATCACCTCCTCGTCTGCTGCCAGCCCCAAGCCATTGGCGACATGCTTTGAGTACGCCAGCTCGCCCGTACGCCACACCGCGCCAATCCCCTGTGCATACGCCGCCAGCAGGATCCCGTGAGCCGCGCACCCGGCGGCCAGCAGTTGCTCGGCCTTCGGATATTTGACGTGTTCCTGCAATCTGGCGATCACCACGACCACCAGCGGCGCACGCAACGGGCCGTTGCGGGCCTTGTCGATCATCGCTTCGGTGACTTCGCCTTCCTGCATTTGCGCAGCCTCGGCCAGCAACTCGCCCATCTGCTCACGCGCCGCGCCTTCGACGGTCAGAAAGCGATACGGCTGCAAGTGGCCGTGATCCGGTGCACGCATGGCCGCCCGGAACAGGGCTTCGCGCTGCTCGGCAGTCGGGGCCGGTTCGACCAGTCGGGGAACGGAAACACGGTTGAGCAACGCGTCGAGAGCCTGCATCGGCCACCTCCTGAAAAAAATGTGCGGCTATTCTAGCTTTAACTGCGCACCGCCTGCCGGTTTACATGCCCTGCCCCACAGGTAGAATGGCGCCCTTCCCACATCAGCCCGAGCGGACTCCATGGCGTTGCCGACCTTACGGATCATTGGTTTTATCATCGGCATCTTCCTGATCACCCTGGCTGTCGCCATGGTCGTGCCGATGGCCACCCTGGTGATTTTCGAGCGCACCAGCGATCTGCCGTCGTTCCTCTGGGCGAGCATGATCACCTTCGTCGCCGGCCTGGCCCTGGTGATTCCCGGCAGACCCGAACACATCCACCTGCGCCCGCGGGACATGTATCTGCTGACCGTCAGCAGTTGGCTGGTGGTGTGTATCTTCGCCGCGCTGCCGTTTCTGCTGACCCAGCACATCAGCTACACCGATTCATTTTTCGAAAGCATGTCCGGCATCACCGCCACCGGGGCGACAGTGCTCAACGGCCTCGACAACATGTCGCCCGGCATCCTGATGTGGCGTTCGTTGTTGCACTGGATCGGCGGCATCGGCTTTATCGGTATGGCGGTAGCGATTCTGCCGCTGTTGCGCATCGGTGGCATGCGCCTGTTCCAGACCGAATCCTCGGACCGCTCGGAAAAAGTCATGCCGCGCTCGCACATGGTGGCGCGGCTGATCGTGGCGGCATATGTCGGCATTACCATTCTCGGCAGCCTGGCGTTCTGGTGGGCGGGGATGAGCCCGTTCGATGCGATCAACCACGCGATGTCGGCCATCTCCACGGGCGGGTTCTCAACGTCCGACCAGTCGCTGGCAAAATGGACGCAACCGGCGGTGCACTGGGTGGCGATTGTCATCATGATCCTCGGCAGCCTGCCGTTCACGCTGTACGTGGCGACGCTGCGCGGCAACCGCAAGGCGCTGATCAGGGATCAACAGGTACAGGGTTTGCTGGCGATGCTGCTGGTGACCTGGCTGGTGCTCGGCACCTGGTACTGGTGGACCACCCAACTGCATTGGCTGGAGGCGCTGCGGCATGTGGCGCTGAACGTGACTTCGGTGGTCACCACCACCGGGTTTGCCCTGGGCGATTACAGCCTGTGGGGCAATTTCTCGCTGATGCTGTTCTTCTATCTGGGCTTTGTCGGCGGCTGCTCGGGATCGACCGCGGGCGGGATCAAGATTTTCCGTTTCCAGGTCGCCTATATCCTGCTCAAGGCCAACCTTAACCAACTGATTCACCCGCGCGCGGTGATCAAGCAGAAGTACAACGGCCACCGCCTCGACGAAGAAATCGTGCGCTCGATTCTGACCTTTTCGTTTTTCTTCGCCATCACCATCTGCGTGATCGCCCTGTTGCTGTCGCTGCTCGGCGTGGACTGGATGACGGCATTGACCGGCGCCGCCAGCACCGTCTCCGGCGTCGGCCCGGGTCTGGGCGAAACCATCGGCCCGGCGGGCAACTTCGCCACGCTGCCGGATGCGGCCAAGTGGATCCTGTCGTTCGGCATGCTGCTCGGGCGACTGGAGATCATTACCGTGTTTGTGCTGTGTATTCCGGCGTTCTGGCGTCATTGATCGTGCCCGGCGCCTGCAACAGCCGCGTCCGGTAATCGCCGGGCGTGGTGTTGAACCAGCGGCGAAAGGCACGGAAGAAATTGCTCGGATCGGCGAACCCCAGCAGGTAGGCAATTTCCAGCAAGGTCATGCCCGGCTGCGCCAGATACTGCTCGGCCAGTTCACGTCGGGTGTCATCGAGCAACTGCTGAAAACTCGTGCCCTCCTCTTGCAAGCGTCGCTGCAGAGTGCGCTGGGACAGGTGCAAGGTCTGCGCCACGGTATCGCGCTTGGGTTCGCCCTGAGGCAGCAGCCGACAAAGCACCTGTCGCGCCTTGTGGGTCACGCGGCTTTCGGAAAACCGCGCCAGGTATTCCCCGGCAAAACGGTCGTGCAACAGCGCCATCGCCTCATTGGCCGTTGGCAGCGGCGCCTCCATGTCGGCCCGTTCGAAAATCAGTGCATCGTACGGCGCGCTGAAGGTCATCGGTGCATGGAAGGCTAGCTTGTAAGGCTCCAGGTCAGCCGGTTCATCGCCCTGCATCAAGACTTTCACCGGGTGCAGCGTGCGCCCGCTCAGCCAGCCGCAAAGCGCCAGGGCGCAGGCCAGTGACGCTTCGGCACTTTGCCGGGTCGGCGGCAGATGATCGCCGTGAACCGTCAGGATCAGGCCATACCCTTCATCGAGCAAACGAAAACTCAGGTCGGCACTTTCGGCGATGATGCGCTGATAACGCACCAGCCGTTGAAAGCCTTCGGCCAGAGTGTTGCTCGACATGAGCGCATAGCCGGCGACATGAAACGAGGCCGGTCGCACCACCTTGCCCATGTTCAGGCCGATCGCCGGGTTACCGGACAAGTCGACCGCGCGTTGCCAGAGTCGGGTCATGGAGTCTTGCGGGAAGCGCGCGTCCGGATCATCCAGCGCTGCGTAATCGAGCCCCAGTTGCTTGAACAGAACCCGGCAATCCAGGCCGTCCATCTCCAGCGCTTTGACAATCCCCATCGCCCAGCTTGCAGAAGTCGTTCGTTCGCTCATGGCGTCTTATTCTTTTACATGATGGGCTGCATCTTGCGAGCCGATTTGCAAAGGATACTAAAGTGGCGCCGATTGTCACTGGCCCACCCTCATGATCACTCTAGACTCAAATAAGCTACCCGCCGCACAACTCGTCGCCAGAACAATAACCACAGAGATCGCAGTCGTGGAAAACGTAAAGCGTTTCAACAGCTTCGCTGAGTTCTACCCGTATTACCTCAGCGAACACAGCAACAGCACCTGTCGGCGCTTGCATTTCATCGGCACCAGCCTGGTGATTTTCATCCTCGCCCTGACCGTCGCCAAAGGCGCGTGGCTGCTGTTGCTGGCCTTGCCACTGGCCGGCTACAGCTTTGCCTGGATCGGGCATTTCTTCTTTGAAAAGAACCGACCGGCGACTTTCCAGCATCCGCTGTACAGCCTGCTCGGTGACTTTGTCATGTACCGCGACATGATTCTGGGTCGCGTAGCGTTCTGAAGGAGGCTCTGCCCGTGAATGCGACTGCCCGCTTTACCCATATGAAGGACGGCACCGAGGAAGACTGGGCGATCATCGCCGCCGACTTCAGCGCCTATGCCAGACAGCTGCCGGCGCGGATCATCACTCATTTGAAATTGCTCGAAGGCGACTTCGGTGGTTTCCCCGTGGATCGCCTGACCCACTCGTTGCAAACCGCGACCCGTGCCTTTCGTGATGGCCGCGACGAGGAGTATGTGGTTTGCGCGCTGCTGCACGACATCGGGGACACCCTCGGCTCCTACAACCACCCGGACATTGCTGCGGCGATTCTCAAGCCGTTTGTCAGCGCCGAAAATCTGTGGATGGTCGAGAAGCACGGGATATTTCAGGGGTACTACTTCTTTCATCACCTGGGCATGGATCGGCACCTGCGCGAGCAGTTCAAGGACCATCCGCAGTTTCAAGCGACGGCCGAGTTTTGCGCCAAATACGATGCGGCGGCGTTTGATCCGGATTACCACAGCCTGCCGCTGAGCTTTTTCGAGCCGATGATGGAGCGGCTGTTTGCGCAGCCGAAGAACTCGATTTACAAGGCGGCGATGGAGCAACACAGCCCGGCCTGAGCACACCGCAGATGAAGAAATGTGGGAGCGGGCTTGCTCGCGAAAGCAGTGTGTCAGTTGATATTTCCTTGTCTGACACAGCGAATTCGCGAGCAAGCCCGCTCCCACATCTGGATCTGTGTGGATCAGGCGATTTCGGCAACCCTGGCCGCTTTCAACTGCGCCTCGCGAGCCTGCGCATCCGCCAGCCGATACAACTCGATCGTGCCATCCCAATGCTCGATCAGCGCCGTGCACGACTCCACCCAATCGCCGCAGTTGAGGTAATCGACCTCGCCCACCTTGCGGATTTCGGCATGGTGAATGTGTCCGCAAACCACCCCATGCAGTCCACGCTTCACGCATTCATGGGCGATGGCTTCCTCAAAATCACTGATGAAACTCACCGCCGTCTTGACCTTGTGCTTGAGGTACGCCGACAACGACCAGTACCCATAGCCATACCGCGCCCGCCAGTGATTGAGCCAGCGATTGAGGGTCAGGGTGAACTCATAGGCGGAGTCGCCGAGAAAGGCCAGCCAGCGGTGATAACGGGTGATCACGTCGAACTGATCGCCGTGAATCACCAGCAAATGCCGGCCATCTGCCGTGACATGCACCGCCTCGTCGACCAACTGGATATTGCCCAGAATCAGCTTCGAATAGCGTCTTAGAAATTCATCGTGGTTGCCGGTGACGTAAATGACCTCGGTGCCGCGCTTGCTCATGGTCAGCAGACGGCGGATGACATTGGTGTGTGCCTGCGGCCAGTACATGCCGCCGCGCAGTTTCCAGCCGTCGATGATGTCGCCGACCAGGTAGATCTTGTCGGCGTGGTAGCCCTTGAGAAACTGCGATAAATGCTCGGCCTGGCAATCGCGCGTGCCCAGGTGCACGTCGGAGATCCACAGGGTTCGCACCCGTTGTTTGCGGCTGGGTCTGGCGAGCTCGGCGCTGGTCATGGGCAACCCTCTGCGATGTTTTCGCCAGCTTGCGCGCGTCCGGTTAATCGACCGTGACAGGCGTGCGTCAGTCGTGTGACAGCGCACATCGTTCACAAAATGAGGATTCGGATGACAGACGCGACGGCGCCAGCGCTTTAGACTGGCGCTCTTTTGATGATCGTTCCCATGCTCCTGCATGCAGCCGTGACGCTCCGCGTCATTGGACGCAGAGCGTCCCTGGAGGCATTCCTTTGCGGCGCCTGGGAACGATCAAAACTGTGTCTGGATCAAGGATTGCAATGACTCCGCGTACCGCCCTCGGCGCCCTGCATATCGGCGCTTTGATGTTCGGCCTGACCGGTGTGTTCGGCAAACTCGCCGCCGCGTCGCCGGCAGTTATCGTCTTCGGCCGCGCCGCGTTTGCCGTGCTCGCGCTGGCTTTCTTCGCCCGTTTCGCCAGCCAGAACGGCTGGCAAAAACTGCAAGCGGTGGACTGGCGGCGCCTGGGGCTCAGCGGCGTGTTGCTGGCCGGACACTGGGTGAGTTTTTTCGTCTCGGTGAAGATTGCCGGTGTCGCCATCGCCACGTTGGGCTTTGCCAGTTTCCCGGCCTTTACGGTGATTCTCGAAGGGCTGATTTTCCGTGAGCGCATCCGCGCCAATGAAATCGTGCTGGTGGTGCTGGTGAGCCTCGGGCTGGTGCTGGTGACGCCAGCGTTCGACCTGGGCAGTGGCGCGACCGTCGGTTTGCTCTGGGCGGTGCTGTCCGGCCTGCTGTTTTCCCTGCTGTCGCTGACCAATCGCGCCAGCTCAGGGCGCATCCCGGCGGTGCAGGCGGCGCTGTGCCAGAACGTGGTGGTCGCGTTGTGTCTGTTGCCGGTCGCAGCGCCACAACTGAGTGAGGTCCGCGCTTTGGATTGGCTGTGGATCGCTCTGCTCGGGGTGTTCTGCACCGGCGTGGCGCACAGTCTGTTCGTCGCCAGTCTCGCGGTGATCAAGGCGCGCACGGCGGCGGTGGTGTTCGCCATGGAGCCGGTCTACGGCATCACCATCGCCTGGTTGCTGTTCAGTGAAACCCCGACGCTGCGCATGCTCATCGGTGGCGCGTTGATCATCATCGCCATCGTGGTGTCGGCGCGGATGTCAGGCTCGGCCAACAAGAAAACCGTCGCAGCCGAAGCTGCATCTCACTGAGCGCGGTCGTTGTGCCCAAGATCACGGTCAGGATCAATCTGATCGCGAACCCGCTGTTTCAACACTTTGGCTTCGGGGAAACCGCCATCGGCCTTGCGCTCCCAGATCTGCACACCCGCGCAGGTGATGTGAAATACCCCGCCGGTGCCGGGCACCAGTGAGACTTTGCCGAGATCATCGGCAAACGTGCTGAGCAACTCCTGCGCCAGCCACGCGGCGCGCAGCAGCCACTGGCATTGGGTGCAATAGGTGATAACAACTTCTGCTTTGGCGACAGTCATGTTCGCTGGACTCATGAGACAGAGGGCGCCGCTATAATAGCCGGCTTTACCGCTCGCCCCGAGACTCACAATGCGCCGTTTGCTGTTCTGCCTGCTGCTTGGTTTGCTTCCCGTGTTGGTTTACGCCAGTGAAACGCCGCGACCGAAAGTCGGCCTGGTGTTGTCCGGTGGCGCGGCGCGCGGGCTGGCGCACATTGGCGTGCTCAAGGCCCTGGAAGAGCAAGGCATCAAGATCGATGCAATCGCCGGCACCAGCATGGGCGCGGTGGTCGGCGGACTCTACGCCTCGGGCTATCAGATCGATGAACTCGAAAAACTCGCGCTGAACATCGACTGGCAAGCCGCCTTGTCCGACGCCCCGCCCCGAGAAGACGTGCCGTTTCGACGCAAGCAGGACGACCGCGACTTTCTGGTCAAACAGAAACTCAGCTTTCGCGACGACGGCAGCCTCGGCCTGCCGTTGGGGGTGATTCAGGGCCAGAACCTGGCGCTGTTGCTTGAGAGCCTCTTGGCGCATACCAGCGACACCCGGGATTTCGACAAGCTGCCCATTCCGTTCCGCGCCGTGGCGACGGACATTGCCAACGGCGAGAAAGTGGTGTTTCGCAAAGGTCATCTGCCCCAGGTGATCCGTGCCAGCATGTCGATCCCGGCAGTGTTCGCCCCAGTTGAACTCAACGGCCGCCTGCTGGTGGACGGCGGCATGACCGACAACATCCCTCTGGATGTCGCGCGGGAAATGGGCGTCGACATCGCCATCGTCGTCGACATCGGCACGCCGCTGCGCAACCGCAAACAATTGAGCACCGTGGTCGATGTGCTGAATCAGTCAATCACCCTGATGACCCGCAGCAACTCTGAAGAACAGTTGGCCACTCTTAAACCCACCGACGTGCTGATCCAGCCGGCGCTGGCAGCGTTTGGCGTGACCGATTTCGGCAAAGCCCAGGAAATGATCGACGCCGGCTACCGCGCCACCCGAATTCTCGACGCACGCCTGGCTCAGCTCAAGCCCGACGAATCCCAGGATGCCGAACTCAACGCCGCCCGCTCGCCAGGCCAACGGACGCCGGTCATTACCGCGATCCGTGTCGAAAACGATTCGAAAGTCGACGATGACGTGATTCGCTATTACATCCGCCAGCCCGTCGGTGAGCCGCTGGACCTGAGCCGCTTGCACTCGGACATGGGCACCCTGTACGGCCTCGACTATTTCGAGCAGGTGCAATACCGCGTGGTGCACAAGGGTCAGGATCACACGCTGGTCATCAGCGCGCGCGGCAAACGCAGCGGCACCGACTACCTGCGAGTTGGCCTGAACCTGTCAGACGACATGCGCGGCGACAGCGCTTTCAATCTCGGCGCCAGCTATCGCGTCAACGGTATCAACCGCCTCGGCGCCGAATGGCTGACCCGCGCGCAGATTGGCGACAAACAGGAACTGTACAGCGAGTTTTATCAGCCGCTGGACGTCGGTTCGCGCTATTTCGTCGCGCCCTATGCCGCGTTTGAAGCACAGAATGTCGATTCAGTGCTTGATAACGATCCGGTCGCGCAGTATCGCGTCGAGCGCTATGGCTTCGGCCTCAACCTCGGCCGCCAGATCGGAAACAACGGCGAAGTGCGCTTCGGCGTCGGTCAGGCCTGGGGCAAGGCTGACGTGCGCATTGGTGATCAGGACCTGCCGAGCGAAAGCTTCAACGAGGGTTTTTACTCGCTGAAGTACTCTTACGATTCGCTGGACAACGTGTATTTCCCTCATGAGGGCAAGGACGTCAGCCTGACCTTTGCGCAGTTCGAGCCGGGCCTGGGTTCCGACACACGTTACCGGCAGTGGGAATTCAAACTCGACAAAGCCATGAGCCATGGCCCGGACACGCTGATTCTGGGTGGGCGCTACGGCCGCACGCTGGATGACGCGAATGTGGTGACATCGAGCTTCCTGCTCGGCGGTGCGCGGCAGTTGTCAGGCTTTCGCGAAGACGCCATTTCCGGGCAGAACGTCAGCCTGATGCGCGCCGTGTATTACCGTCGGCTGACTCCGCGATCGTACCTGCCACTGGACTTCCCGCTGTACGCCGGTGCTTCGCTGGAACGCGGCCGGGCGTGGAACAACGACAATGAATTCGACAGCGGCTACATCAACGCAGCCAGCGTGTTTATCGGTTTCGACACGCCGTTGGGGCCGTTGAACTTCAGCTATGGACTCAATGATGCGGATGAGCAGGCGGTGTATCTGAATCTGGGGCAGACCTTTTAATCACGTCGCTTCGCAATCAGCCATCGCGAGCAGGCTCACTCCTACATTTGAATGGTGTTCACAGATCCATTGTAGGAGTGAGCCTGCTCGCGATAGCGGTTCCAGACACGCCACCAACAATCGGTTCTCAGCGAATCCCCGCCAACAACGTCCGCGCCGTTTGCTTCAAAGGCTCGTCGCCCTCCTTGAGCAATTCAGTGAGCAAGGCAATCGCACTGTCGATATTGCCGTCATCGATGCAGGTTTGCGCCTGCTCCAGCTTTTCCGAACCAGCGGCCGGCTCCCCCATCAGAGGTCGCTGCGAATCATCGAACTCATTGAGAAAGTCATCATCCAGCGGCTGCGCGTCCGGCTCGGAGAACCATTCGAGTTCCACGTCGTCCTTGCTAGCCACCTCTCCCAGGTCGAAACCCTCGGGCAATACTTGCAGGTCTGACAGTGAGACGTTTTCGTCCGCCACGGGCGGAACGGGCGTTTCTTTACTCGCTTCCAGATCCCAATTGGCATCCATCGACAGCTCACCCAGATTCAGCTCGAAATCATCTTCAGGGGCTGTTGGAACGGAAGCACCGTCGGGGGCGAGCGCCACCACCGGCGCCAATGCGGCAGTGCTGACCAGTTTGGCATGGCGACCGCGTGCTTCCTGAAGTTGCCGGTCCTCGACACCCAGTTCGCGCAAACGGCTTTCCTGCTGATCATAGGCGGCGCTGTCGCCCTGACGACCGTACACTTCGAGTAATTGCAGGCCGAGGTCAATGCGCTCCGGCTCCTTTTGCAAGGCATCGCGTAACAGCCCGGCGGCTTCCCCGAGTCTTCCGTAAGCCAGATAAATGCCCACGGCTTCGAGTACGTCACCCGCGCCCGGCTCTTCGCGGGGGTCGGGCGTCACGTTGGCGGTGACGGGCGCGGCAGCGTCGACGGGGTCGGCGTCAGGCTCGGGCCCCTGCGGCAATAGCGTCAGCGGCTCGCCCGTTTGCTCTGCTTGCTGGCGCCGGCGCTGCACGAACAACGCGCCCAGCGCCCCGAGCGCCAACAATAGGCCGGCGAGCAGTGGCCAGTTCACACCGCCCTCAGGCTCGGCAGCAGGTGCAAGCGCTGGCGGCGATGCAATCGGCGGCGCGACGGGCGCTGGCGGCGGTTGTTGCAATTCCGCCAGACGGGTTTGCAAGTCACTGACCTGCTTCCTGCCGTCGGCAATCTGCGCCTCCTGTGCCTGCAACCTCGCGTTCTGTTCATCCACGGTTTTCTGCAGTTGTTGATTCAGCAACACACTGGCGGCCAGTTGCTCGGCCAGGCCATCGTTGGCGGGAGTCGTTGTCGATGGCGGCGACGCGGGCGCGGCTTCACGCTTGCCCTGTGCCGCCTGGGGCTTCGCTGTAGCGGGTTCGACCGCAGGAAACCCGGAAGTCTGCATCGGCGGATCCGGCTCATCGCTGGCCGGCACGATACCGGGCGAACCCGGCGGGTCAATCAGCACGGTGTATTCGCGCAACAGGCGGCCATTGGGCTGGTCGAGTTGCACAAGGAAACTCAAAAACGGTTCGCTGACCGGTTTACGAGACGTCACCCGGATCATCTGGCGCTTGCCACGCAGAATCGGCGTGAACCTGAGATCGTTGAGAAAGAACACGCGCTCGACGCCCGCCCGGCCGAATTCATCCGCCGAGGCCAGGCTGGCCGAGAGATCGTTCTGCGTCAAAGTGCCGACATCGACCAACGCGATGTCGGCCTTGAACGGCTGATTGAGGGCTGAGTGAACCGTTATTTCGCCCAACCCCAACGCCATCGACCAGGTCGAATAGCTGAATACGCCCGCGAACAGCAGCCATTTGGCGCCCTCGCGCAGCACGTGCCGACTTGCAAGCATGGGCATCCCTTAATAAGCAAAACCGGTTTCCAGGCGTTCGTACATCCGGTACGAACACGATATTGCCCAGTAGTTCTTATAGTCTGCTCAGCGCGATCCCTCAAAAAACCGGTGCGGTGTTATGCCTCAGGATTTTTCCAGATTGGCCAGAATGTGCCCGTGAACGCGCATGCACACCTTTAAATCCGCCTCGTCGACGCCATCGAACAATTCGTGGCGCAGCTGTGTGGCAATGGTTTCAATTTGTTCGATCAACGGCAGCGCAGGTGCGCACAGGACTATTTTTTTCGCCCGGCGGTCTTCGAGCACGGACTGGCGTTGCACCAGCCCCTGGCTTTCAAGACTATCGAGCAAGCGTGCCAGAGTCGGGCCTTCGACGCCGACACTCTGCGCCAGTTCACGTTGGGTCGGCGCTTCTTCAAAGCGCGCCAGGTGCAGCAGCACCAGCCAGCGCGCCTGGGACAGCCCGAGGCCAGCAAGGCGCCGGTCCAGTTCGGCACGCCAGCCACGGGACATCTGGGCCAGTTGCATGCCAAAGCGGTGTTGATCGGTTAACGGCATAAAACACTCACGGTTAGACTGAAAATACGGAAAATCTAATTATTAGTCAGCTAAGCATGAGCGGCAGTTATAGGCAAGAGACGCTCTGTACTGAATCGTTACAACTGCACAGGGCTTGGCGCAAACGCCGTCTCACATCTCAAATTCAGACTGCAACGCCGCCCGCACACAATAAAGCACACCCTCGGGCACCCTCCCGGCGAACAGCTCTGCAATTTCGGCGACCGGGGGCAACTCGCCCTCCCCATCGAGAAACGCGTCCTGCACCTCACCCATCAGCTCTTCAGGCAAGTCCAGCGCCTGCTCCAGCGACAGCTGCTGCTTGCCGATGGCCTCGGCGAGCATGCTGTAAACGTTCTTCTCCGAGCACTGCAACTGCCCGGCGATCTGCATCGGCGTCATCCCGGCGCGGGCCAGGGTAATCAGCTCGTGGCGTACGTCGGCCACCACCTTCGGCGCCTCCACCTCGCCGCCGAGCACTTCGAGGAAGGCCTCGCCGTAGCGCTCCAGCTTGCGCGCGCCAACACCGCTGACCCGGGCCATTTCCGCCAGCGAGGTCGGTTGGCTGCGGAGCATTTCCAGCAAGGTCGAATCGGGAAAAATAACGTAAGGCGGCACACCGTGTTCTTCGGCCAGTTTACGCCGCAGGGCGCGCAAGGCTTCCCACTGTTCGCGCTCTTCGCCGCGCACCAACTGACTGGCCGGGCTCTTGCTGGTGGTCTTGGCGGTGACCTGCGGTTTGAGATCGCGGCGCAACTCCAGACTCACTTCGCCCTTGAGCAGCGGTCGGCAGCTGTCGTTCAGGCGCAGACCGCCGTAGCCTTCGTGGTCGACATCCGCCAGCCCACGCGCCACCAACTGGCGGAACAGCGAACGCCATTCGCTCTCGCTCAGGGCCTTGCCGACACCGTACACCGACAGATGCTGATGGCCGAAGCTGCGGACTTTTTCGTTGTCCTTGCCCAGCAACACGTCGACCAGATGGCCGACGCCATAGCGCTGCCCGGTGCGGAAAATCGCCGACAACGCCTGGCGCGCCGGCTCCGTCGCGTCCCAGGTTTGCACGCCATCGACGCAGTTGTCGCAGTGGCCGCAGGGCTCAGGCATGTCTTCGTCGAAGTAGGCCAGCAACGTCTGGCGGCGGCAGCGGGTTTCTTCGCACAGCGAGAGCATGGCGTCGAGCTTGTGCTGCTCCAGACGCTTGTGCCGCTCGTCGCCTTCGGAGTTTTGCAGCATCTGCTTGAGCATCACCACGTCTTGCAGACCGTAGGCCATCCACGCATCCGCCGGCAGGCCGTCACGACCACCGCGACCGGTTTCCTGATAATAGGCTTCAAGGGATTTCGGCAGATCGAGGTGGGCGACAAAACGCACGTTGGGCTTGTCGATACCCATGCCGAACGCCACGGTGGCGACCATGATCAGGCCTTCCTCGTTGAGAAAGCGCTTTTGGTGATAGGCGCGCAAATCATTGGGCAGGCCGGCGTGGTAAGGCAGCGCCGGAAAGCCCTGCTCACTGAGGAACGCCGCGACTTCCTCGACCTTCTTGCGCGACAGGCAATAAACGATGCCGGCATCGCTGCGCCGCTCGGCGAGGAACGCCAGCAACTGCTTGCGCGGCTGCTCTTTGGGGACGATGCGGTAGAAGATGTTCGGGCGGTCAAAACTGGACAGGAAACGCTCGGCGTTCTGCAAGTGCAGACGGGTAACGATTTCTTCGCGGGTGCGCTTGTCGGCAGTGGCCGTCAGGGCGATACGCGGCACATTGGGAAACATCTCGGCCAACTGGCCCAGTTGCAGGTATTCCGGACGGAAATCATGGCCCCATTGCGATACGCAGTGGGCTTCGTCAATCGCGAACAAGGCGATGTCCAGGCCCTGCAGGAACGCCAACATGCGCGGCTGCACCAGACGCTCGGGCGCCAGATAGAGCATTTTCACTTCACCGCGCTTGATCCGCACCGCCAGATCGCGCTGCTGCTCGGCGCTCAGCGTGGAGTTCAGCGCGGCAGCGGCGACGCCCAGCTCTTCAAGGGTGGCGACCTGATCGTCCATCAATGCGATCAGAGGCGAAACCACCACCGCCAAACCTTCACGCAACAGCGCCGGCACCTGGAAGCACAAGGACTTGCCGCCACCGGTAGGCATCAGCACCAGCGCATCACCGCCGCTGGCCACACGCTCAATGATTGCACCCTGACGGCCACGGAAACTGTCGTAGCCGAAGATGTCCTTGAGGACGCGTTGAGCCTGTTCGAGCATAAAAACTCCAAAAATCTACCGATACATCCCTGCTCAGGCTGGTTCAGAACAGCCGGGGCTGCTTAAACAAAACGTAAGAACGCATTGCATGAAACGCACAATGCGAGCAGGAATCGCAAAACGCGGCAGTATACCCGAGGCCTTCACTGCGCAGGGTGCCGCTGATAAGACCACTCTGCAATTCGCCTCAGAACCCTGTGGGAGCGAGCCTGCTCGCGAAGGCGGCGTGTCAGGCACGTTTGTCTCAACTGACCCACCGTATTCG